>CAYTVF010000030.1:0-28211 GCA_964441345.1 uncultured Desulfopila sp.
AGACAACAATTCAACCAATAACCTGTATGCAAGTACTTAACCGGACATTACTGAACCAGAGGAGAAAAACGATGCAAATATGGCAAAACAGGCAAGGTGGGCGGCAGAAAATTCTGCGGGCGGGGCTTGCGTTGGTCGGTACAACTCTATTAATGCCGGTGACTCCGGCCCATGCCCTGGAGGTGTATAAGGATGAAAATTAAAGAAGCCTTTGTGCAGCACTGAACCTTGTCTGTGACGACCTGGTGAATGCGAAATGAAAGAAAAGAAAATATCAAAAGAGGAGTACAACATGTCCGGAAAAAGCATTATTTCTTCAGTAAAATTAATCATGCTCGCCACCCTTCTACTGGTAACCGCCAGGACTACGGCAATGGCCGGAGATACAAGGGGATATATTCCGGCGCCTCCAGATACGGCAGGCCTTCTTTTTTATTACCGGCATATCGCCGGATTTGGAAAATATAAAAATGGCGACAAGGTAGCGGACGACTTCAATCTTCAGTCAAATCTCGAAATACTGAGGCCAGTGTACTACTCGTCTCTTTGGTCAATGCCCGTATCCGTGCAGGCCCTTATACCATTTGGCGACATGACACTTGACGGAGCCAGCGTGGGAAACAAGTCGTATTCCACGACAGGCTTTGCCGATCCGACTCTTCTGGCAGGCTTCTGGCCAATCAGCAATCCTGAAACCAAAACCTGGTTAGGAGTAGCAGAGTATATAAAAATGCCATTAGGCGAATACGACAACGACAGACTTCTCAATATGGGAACAAACCAGTGGGCCTTTAAAACTGAGCTTGGATTTGTACAGGGCTGGGGAGATTTCTATCTTGAGCTTTCACCGTATGTTGAATTTTACACAGACAATGGTGACTATACAGCAGCTAGCAAGACACTCGAAAAAAGTACTTGTTTTGGAATGGAAACCCATCTGAGTTATGACATAAGTAAGACAGTCCTTGTTTCATTAGACCATTATTTCAAAAAAGGCGGAGAAACAACCGTGGCAAATGTAGCCATGAACGATGAAATAGAAACACACTCTCTGCAGTTTACCTTTGGACTGGCACTTGCACCAAAACAGAAACTTCTTCTTCAGTATCTACAGGATTTGAGTGTTGAAAACGGCCCGAAAACGGATGTTTTTGGCATAAGATATACATACATATTTTAGAGAGTGGAACAAACCTGGGCCTGAACCAATTTGATAGGTAGGGGCAGTCCCAAGCCTACAATGGGGCCTGGAGTTTGATACAGATCCTGCCTGACGGCGATATAGAGTGCGGCGGGTTGTGTGATCGGGTTCGCATCGGTACTGAATGAGAGGCGTAGGGTCGTAATAAGGCTGCCGGCATCTCAACTTTTTACCCAAAATAGGTGCCGGCGAAACAGCACACAGTAGCCTGGCGCAGAAAGGAGTAAAGTTATGGAAAGCACAATTGTTAAAGGTTGTCCCTCGACGTCGAACGATGAATATCAGTTGAACACTATTTCGTTCATCAAAGGCGCTGCCGGAAGTTATCCGGAAGTGGAGGTGGTGTCGCGAAAACTCGACGGGAGCCTGTTTCGCTATAACTACGGCAAGGCATACCAGCGGATCCAGCAGCTTGCCAATGCACTGGTCGAGCTCGGCATCAAACCGGGCGACCGGGTGGCAGTCGTTGAGTGGAACACCCATCGCTACTGGGAGCTGTATCAGGCCATATCCGGCATCGGCGCGGTACTGCTGCAGATCAACCTGCGGGTTTCAGGCGAAGACAGGGCCTATGTGATCAATCACAGCGAGCCTTGTTTTCTCTTCGTTAATGAAACCCTCCTGCCGCTGGTGGAACCTATTATCGACAGGCTGGAAACGGTGAAGGGATATGCGATCATCACCGACAAAGAGTTTGCCGAGGTCAAGACCAGCCTCAGTCCCGTGCACGGCTACGAAGATTTGCTGGCCGCTCAGGCGCCGGAATTCAAGTGGCCCATGATCGACGAGACTTCGGCATTCTCCGCCTGTTACACCACTGGAACAACCGGGAAGCCAAAGGGTGTCTACTACTCCCACCGCTGCATCTACCTGCATACGACTATGCTGGCGCTGACGGTCAACATGAGCAACAGAGACGTCCTACTGCAGACCGTCCCCATGTTCCATTCCAACGGTTGGGGACTGTTTTTTGCGGCTTGCATGGTCGGTGCCAAGATCGTGTTCCCCGGCATGTATACAGCGGAAACGCTCAATATTCTAGTAGACTTGATGGTCGCGGAGAAGGTCACCATCAACGAAGGTGCACCGGCGATCTTCCTGCCCATGCTGCAGTACCTGGAGAAACTTCCCGGGAAACCGCGCTTCAATAACCTGCGCATGCTTTCAGGGGCCACAGAACCGCCATTGGCCATGATGAAGGGCTTTGCCGAGTTCGGAGCAGAGATTATTCACGCCTATGGCGCGACCGAAACCACCCCCCTGGTGACCTGTAACCTGACCAAACCCTCACTTTCCAATCTTTCGGAAGAACAGCGATGGGAGTTGCGAAAGTGTCAGGGGCTGACCGTCTCAGGCCTGGATATCAAAATTGTCGACGGAAGCGGGGCGGAACTTCCCCAGGATGGCAAATCGGTGGGGGAGATAATGGTCAGAGGCCCCTGGATCACCAGTTCCTATTATAAGGATGAACGGACCAAAGACTGTTTTTCAGACGGGTTCTGGCACACCGGTGACGTGGGGAGTATTCATGAAAACGGCTACTTGAAGCTCAGTGACCGATTCAAAGACATTATTAAGAGTGGTGGGGAGTGGATCTCTTCCATCGATCTGGAAAACTGCATTATGTCGCACCCTGCCGTGGCCGAGGCGGCTGTAGTCGGGCTTGAACACCCGAAGTGGCAGGAGCGGCCGCTGGCCTTGGTAGTGCTCAAGGAGCATAGTGAGCCAGTTACCAAAGAGGAAATCCTCAGGGTCCTTGCAGAAAAATTTGCCAAATGGCAATTGCCTGATGACGTACTGTTCGTCGCTAACATTCCGAAGACCAGTGTCGGCAAGATTTCGAAAAAGGATATTCGTAGCGAGTATGGCGATTACTATAATAAAACAGAATCAGCAACATAAAGGCTTATGATATTAGTATATTACAGATTGGTTTCTTGTTTTTAAAAGAAACCAATCTATCTCAAGGTACTTTATACCCCGCAAGGGGGTGCTGGAAACAGTCCCCTCTGTTATGGGAGGGGATCATAGCCGTTAGATTGCGGACGTCAGCCCACTTTAGTCCGCAAAGAGCAAGTAAGGGCTAGCGTTATGGATAAACATCAGGTCTATATTCAGATCGGACAGTTGGCGAAAAAGCTGCGCATATCGACCCGGACTATCCGCTACTACGAGGAAATCGGACTGATGGCTGAGAACGGCCGAATGTCAGGTCGGGTGAGGACCTTTTGCAAAAGAGATGTTCTGCGCCTGAAATTTATTCTGAAACTTAAAGAGCTAGGTATTACACCAGTAATGTTCGGTTAGAAAATTGCAGTTGAAAAATATGTAATATAATTACAGACCCATGCCTGAATTCCCCGTAGGGGCGACGCCGCTGGCTCGCCCAAGTGGATCAGCACGGGCTGGTGGCCTTTGTCGGCGACGGGGCGATTTTGCCCAGGCAATCCGGGGGGGTCGGAAGCCCCGCTCAGGGACGGAGCGGTTGCGTTTCGTGCACCGGAGCAAATGGCCGTGGAGATAACTTTTGCCAATGGCGGCCGGCACCGGGGGCTTGGCATTCGGCCGGGTGTCAATGTCCTCATCGGCGGCAGCTCGGATTACCTGGGAGTTGCCGAGCAGGTGATCGCCATGCGGGACTATCTGCCGGTGTGCATGACGGATCAAGTGCATCGGTTGATGCTGGCCGAACCGCTAAAGCCGGCAACTCCGCTGATTGTTGAAGACCGGCGGCGGGTGCGGACCCATAGTTTCGACCCGTCCTATCGCGCGGAGCGCTTGGGCAAAATTGTTCCGGTGCGGATTAAACCGCTGCGACTGCAGGAAAGGGTTCTGGAATACGGCAATGGTCGGCTGGATCTGACCAAACTGCGGGCACTGGTAGACCCGCATCAGGTGCTTGCCATCGGCTACGCCCTGTTGCTTGCCGGAAATATCTGCCGGGACAGTTTGCTGTCGCCGGCCGATCTGACCGGGACCCTGTGCGGGATGATTGAAATGGAAGGGCTGGCAGTCCTTTCCCGAAGCGAAAACGACTGCATTTTCTTTGCTCGCCCGCGGCGATTGGAGCTGGCCGGGGCGATCAATCGCTGGCGAGGTCTGCAATTAGTGAGCGAAGAGTAGCACCTGCACTCAGAGAAAGGTTCCAAAATTTTCTCAAGGTGTTATAACTGCCCTTTCACCGAAGAATCTGCAAAATCTTCATCCTCCGACCATTCATACACTTTAGGAAATCGAACATGCTGGGAACAATAGTAAACGCCTTGGCGATAATTGCCGGCAGTCTGCTGGGACTGCTCTTCAGCAAGGGAATCGCCGATAATTACAAGGATATCATTCTCAGTGGCGTCGGCCTATCGGTGATTCTGATCGGTATTAAAAGCGCCCTCGTCTCGGATAATTTGATGGTTGTTATTTTTTCCGTAATTTTAGGTGCTTTGCTCGGGGAGTATGTGAATATCGAGAAAAGACTCGAGCGTCTCGGGGCCTTTCTCGAAAGCAAAGTCGTCGCAAAATCGAGTGATTCGAAGTCCTTTGCCAGGGGATTTGTGACTGCGAGCCTGGTTTTTTGCGTCGGCTCGATGGCGATCATCGGCTCCCTTGAGAGTGGGTTGACCGGCAACCACCAGACGCTTTTTGCCAAATCGGTGCTCGACGGGGTAACCTCGATCATCTTTGCCTCGGCGATGGGCCCGGGGGTGATGTTTTCCGGCCTTGCGGTATTTATCTATCAGGGCATAATCACCATAACAGCGGTCTTCATGAAAAGTTTTCTGGTCCCGGAAACAATAGCCCAGATGACTTCCGTCGGTGGCCTGCTGATCATGGCCATCGGCTTGAATATGCTCAAAATAACGACGATACGGGTCGGCAACCTGATCCCCGCCATTTTCCTGCCCCTGGTTTATTTCGCCCTGCGACAATTCGCCGGGATATAGATTATAGATTTGTGCCGGTGAGTGCAACCGGCTGGTAAAGCCGGTTGCAGTCCGATCGGTCGGTTTATTTCGCGGGTTTCATGGCCTGCAGAGTCGCCGAGACCACATACTCCTCAACCTTGCTTCCCGGAATCCAGTCGCGGATAAATGTCCTGCTTTCCATCCGGGGCTTGATCCGGATATCCTGAAAACCGGTGCGATGCAGCATGGATTCGAGCTCCTGGATCGAAGATGCGCCCGCTATGCATCCGGTGTGGAGGGCCATATCCTTCTTGAGGTCATCGGGCAGTTCGGCGGTAGCCACGACATCGGCAATCGCCAGCCGCCCGCCAGGCTTCAGGACGCGGAAAGCCTCGGCGAACACCTTTTCTTTCTCGGGGGAAAGATTGATCACACAATTGGAAATGATGACGTCGGCAATCCCATCGGCAATCGGCAGGTTTTCCAGCTCACCCAGCCGGAAATCGACGTTGTGGAAACCGGCTTGCTCTGCGTTTCGGCGGGACGTGGCGATCATCTCGGGCGTCATGTCGACGCCGATAACAGCGCCATTATCGCCCACCGCCCGCGCCGCCAGAAAACAGTCGAATCCTCCGCCGCTGCCGAGGTCAACGACCGTTTCGCCGGGCAGCAGGGAGGCGATGGCCTGCGGATTGCCACACCCGAGCCCCATGTTCGCTCCTTCCGGCACACCGGCTACTTCCTCGCCGGAGTAGCCCAGGCCGAGCGAAATATCCGCGGCGGTTGTTTCGCCGGATGTTCCGCAGCATGAAGATGAGCAACCGCAACCGGTCTGCGCCGCTGCAGCGACCTTGCCGTAATTGTCCCGAACCGCACTCCGAATTTCGTCATTTTTCTGTCTGTTCATTTGCATCGCCTCTATAGGATTTAAGGGTTTGTGAGCATCGCTCACCGTATCTCTCACCGTATCGCCTACCCTATAGACGGAATGAAGCCGAAAAGGACGCAAACGATCCGCGGCCTGCGGTCAGCAGGAATCGCAGTTCTCTCCCCTGCGGTGGTAATCGGCCAGCCTTCCACTCCGGTCGAACTCAAACCGGCAGCACTCGGTCAGCATAGAGTGCAAGAGGGCACGACCCCTTTGCACTCTCGATTTGGCGCCGGAAAGAGAGGTGCCCTGGGCATCGGCAACTTCCTGCTGGGTTAATCCCTGCAATTCCGACAGAACGATAGCCTCCCGATACTTCTCGGGCAGCCGTTGAATCATGGGCAGCAGACATTTTGCCAGCTCCCGGGTGACCTTCTCGCCGGGGTCGATTTCGGGTTGGGCAAGCCACTCGGGAATTTCCAAGGTCGGTTGCTGCGCACGGAAATGGTCGATGATGGCATTCCGGGCAATTTGGTAGAGCCAGCTTTTCAGCTTTGTCGCGTCGTGCAAAAAAGCCAGACCGCCATGCATTTTTAAAAAGATGTTTTGCAGGATGTCGTCACTCGCGGCATCATCGCCAACTCTGCTCCGGATACCAGTTTTTGAGGACTTCATGTTTAGCAATTATGCCGATGCTGACGGTTCCATATCCGGCGAGACTCATGCGGAGTGGTGAACGAGTTTTGGCCAAACGAATTCTGCGTACTTGAAAGTCTTGCAGTACTTTGTGGAACAGTATAGGCTTCCTCTTCTGAAAATCATCAGGTCGGAGCATTTTTTTGAGGAAGCTCGTCCATAAAAAAAACTACATCTGCCTTCCATGAAAACAAACCCGCCACCTTTCAGTTCTTTGCCTCAACCCTGGGATCGAATTATTCCCCATGTTGCCATCGTCATGGTTTGGGGTATGCTTTTTGGTTTGATTTTTCTCCTTCGTTCCTTTTTTCTTTTGCTTTTTCTCACCTTTGTTTTTTCGATAATTCAGGCCAACGGGGTCGCACGATTAGAAAAATACATCAAATTTCGATCTATCCGGGTAGTTCTTGTCGCAATCCTGTTCGTGACCGTTCTCAGCATGGCAGGGGTGTTTCTCGTGCCCAAAGTCAAGGTGCAGACGGAGCTCTTCATGAGCCAGTTCTCCTCCTATCTCAGCCGGGTGGATCAGGAGATTTTTAAACTGAGCATCAAGTATCCTCTGCTCGGCGAAATCATGCCGGAATTGGTCATCGAAAATCCGGCAAGCAACAAACCTGAGGTGGAAAAAAAAGGCCCCGGCCATTCGCCAACCCGGTCGATGCTCCAGCAGCTGTTCAAAGTCGGCGATGAATCCGGCGGCATCGAAAATATCAATCATCTCCTCGGGACCTTGGGCAATATTGGGGGAAAAATCGCCACGGTGACTTCAACCTTCCTCCTTTCCATCCTCTTCTCTTTCCTCATAATTCTCGATCTGCCCAGGTTGGCGGCAAGTGTCAGGGAATTGGAGAATACCAAGCTTCGTTTCATCTACCTGAGTATCGCCGATGATATTCGCGACTTCGCCCGGGTACTTGGCAAGGCGCTGGAGGCTCAGTTGATTGTTGCCAGCGTCAACAGCATCCTGACTGCCATCGGTATATCGCTGCTCGGGATCGGCGAGCATGTGGCCTTTCTGTCGGTGATCGTTTTTTTCTGCAGCTTCATTCCGGTCATCGGTGTTTTTATCAGTTCGGTACCGATCTGCCTGGTCGCTCTCCAGGCCTCGGGGATCCAAACGATGTTGCTGGCGGTTCTTCTCATCACCGTCATTCATCTGATTGAAGGATACATACTCAATCCGAGAATCTATGGGTCGTACATGCGGATCAATCCGGTCATTATTCTTATCATCCTCACAATCGGCGGGAAATTGTTCGGTTTTTGGGGACTGCTTCTCGGCGTACCCGTCTGCACGTATCTTTTCGGTCATGCGATCCGGAGAAGAGATCAGGGGTGATCTCCTCTCATTTTCAACACCAGATATAACTGTCTGCCGGTACTTATTCAAAATCTATGGATATTGTTCTTCTTCTCCTGCTTATTCTGTTGAACGGGATTTTTGCGATGTCGGAAATCGCCCTCATCTCCTCCCGGAGCTCCCGCCTGCAAAAACTTGCAAATGACGGCAGCTCCGGGGCTAGATCCGCGCTCAAGTTAAAAAACGATCCTTCTTTTTTCCTCTCCACCGTTCAAGTCGGCATCACCATGGTGGGTATTTTAAGTGGAACCATCGGCGAAACAGCCCTGGCCGATCCTCTTACCGGGTGGCTTGCCGGATTCTCGCCACTGGCGCCCTACGCACGAACCATGGCGATAGCGATTGTGGTCATCGCGTTGACCTATTTTTCCGTGGTCGTCGGCGAATTAGTACCGAAAAGGATGGGGCTCTTAGCCCCTGAAAAAACTGCGTCGATAATCGCCTTGCCGATGAAGTATCTCGCGATTGCGGCAAAGCCGCTGGTGTGGTTTCTCTCGGCTTCTTCAAACGTGCTGTTACGCATTATACATCGTAACCCGGCCAAGGAACCTCCTGTAACCAATGCGGAAATCAGATTGCTGATGAAGCTGGGGGCGGAAGCAGGGGTATTTCACGAAAGCGAGCAGATCCTGGTCGCAAATGTACTCCGTCTCGACGAACAAAGTATTCGGGCAATCATGACTCCCAGACAGGATATCTTTGTGATTGATCTCGATAAACCGGAAGAAGAAGTTCGCCGTCGCCTCGCCGAATGTCCCTACAGCCGGATCGTGGTCTGTCGTGGAGGACTGGATCATATTCTAGGGCTGTTGCGGACCGCCGACCTGCTTAAAGTGGCGCTGGCCTGTGATCCGCTGGAGATCGAAAGCATTCTCCATCCGCCACTTTTCCTGTGGGAAGTCGTCACCACCACCCAGCTGATCGAAAGTTTCCGCAAGACCAATCTGCAATGCGCATTGATCGTCGATGAATATGGAGAATTACAGGGCTTGGTCACATTGACCGACCTGCTTGCCGCCATTGTCGGTCAACTCCCTTCTTCGGCCGGTCGGGAGGGCAAGGATATCAGCAAGCGTCAGGACGGCTCGTGGCTGGTCGCCGGGAGTGCGTCTCTTGAACGGTTAAAAATGGAACTGAAGATCGGTGAGAAATTTGCAGGAGAGAAAAACCACGATTATGTTACCGTGGGAGGTCTTGTTATTCATCTCATGGGGCGAATTCCAGCTGAAACCGATACCGTCGATGAACAGGGCTATCGGTTTGAAGTAGTCGATATGGATGGGAATCGCGTAGATAAGGTGCTGGTGTCAAGGATCATATGATAGAGATAGGAAAAATCAACAAACTCTCGGTAAAAGGAACGCAGGCCTATGGCATTCATCTCGATGGAGGTGAATCGGGGGATATTCTCCTGAGAAGTACGGATGCCGGCAAAAAGTACCAGCAGGGGGATACAATCGAGGTCTTTGTGTATATCGACAGAGAACAGCGCCTGCTGGCGACCACCCGGAAACCCAAGGCAATGGTCGGTGAATTTGCCAAACTCAAGGTGGTGGCAAGCTCGGCGGCAGGCGCTTTTATGGACTGGGGACTCGAAAACGATCTGTTTGTGCCCAAAAGTGAGCAACAGGACAACATGAGGGAAGGCAAATCGTATGTCGTGTATATCTTCCTGAGTGAAAAGACCAACCGCATCACCGCCTCCTCAAAGCTGGATAAATTCCTCGATCTGCAGCCTCCGGAATATGAGGAGGGAGAAGAGGTCGACCTGATTGTCTATGCCGAGACGGACCTGGGATACAGTGCGGTCGTCAACGGTTCACATGCAGGCATGATCTATGAAAACGAAGTCTTTCAAAAGCTTTCCATTGGCCAGCGGCTCCGGGGCTACGTAAAAAAAATACGTGAAGACCGCAAAATCGACTTACGGCTGCAGCAGACAGGCTATCGAGCAGTTGACGATATTTCCCAAACCATTCTCAACACCATAAAGGGTTGCGGCGGCATGGTCGCCGTTTCCGATAAAAGCCCGCCTGAAGATATCTACGCCTTGTTCGGGGTAAGTAAAAAGGTCTTCAAAAAAGCAATTGGTGGCCTCTATAAAAAAAGGCTTATCGTCATCGACCCCGATGGCATCAAGCTTGCCGGTTGACGTGAGGAACCAATCACAGCCTGCAATGCCCTCAAATCCCAATCGGTAGACGTAACATAGTAAAGGTTGTGGTGCGGACAGAGCTTTCCATCCTCAATTACGAGATGGGCTTCTCCCTTGATGTCGGGAATCAGCAGCTTCGGCCTTGATGCCCCGGGATATCAGATGACTCATGGTATATCGGCCCCCTGGGTCGGATTGGAAATTTTGTAAAAATACAGGGGAATCAGGATAAGCCATTCAAACCGTTCATCAAAACGAATTGCCACGCCATCTTTTTCGCTGCGGATTATTCTCCCCGCCACTTTCTCGATAAGCAGGCGACTGTGATTGCCCTCAAAAAAAATACGCACCTCACACTTACTGCCGACATCGGGGTTGTCAGCCATCTCCATGAACAGGCCATTGATGCTGATATCGCGCAATGTTCCGCAATACTCGCGGTCAATGTCCCCTACATGGCAGGCAGCCTTTGAAACAAATGGCATGCGAACGGCAGCTCTCCGCTCACCCGGTTTGAATATCATCACTAGCCTCTTTGGCAGAAAAATTGGGTGTCACTCGCTCTTCCTGTGTCAACTCTAATCTGAGTTGGGCTCTGTTTCAATCAATAGATCCTCTCATTTCCTCTCCTGTCTTCCGTCAGGCATCCAGCCGCTGCAATACCCCCAGATGCCGTAAGCTAAAAATACCTTCTCTTCAATGGATGAACAGAGTAAGTTTTGCGCTGTTGGGCGTCGGCCTCCGGCTGTATTGCGTATTTGAAAAATTTCCGAGTCCCTTATCACCGCAGGCGAAAAAAAGCCAATGACTGAACCTACCGAGAGCAGACGTGTCCTGATCGTTGACGACGAGCCGGACATGCTGACCCTCCTGACCAGGATACTCGTCAAGAAATGCGGGTATGAGGTTCGTCAGGCGAATTCGGGCGATCAGGGGCTTGAGATACTTGCCTTCTGGCGGCCGGATGTGGTCCTCACCGACATTAAAATGCCGGGGATCGACGGGGTGGAGTTTTTTCGGCGGATCAAGGAACTCGATCCAACCATGACGACCATCATCATGACCGGTTATGCGACGGTGGATATGGCGGTCAGTACCCTGAAGAGCGGCGCCTACGATTTTTTTCAGAAACCCTTCGACAACGAGCAGATCATTCACGCCGTGGCCAAGGCCATGGAACGGACCGAACTGTTGCGGGAAAAGCAGAAGTTCGACGAGCTCCGTCATCAGCTGTCAGGCTCCGGCGAATTTTACGGATTTGTCGGCCGCTCGCCGCGACTGCTGCAGGTCCAGGATCTGCTGCGGCGTCTCGCCCCGAGCGGCATGACCGTCCTCATTCGCGGCGAATCCGGCACCGGCAAGGAGCTTGCGGCCAAAGCCCTGCATGCCATGTCGAGCCGGGCCGGCAAGCGGATGGTGACGGTCAACTGTCCGGCCTTGCCCGAGCAGATCCTGGAGAGCGAGCTGTTCGGCTACAGCAAAGGCGCTTTCACCGGTGCCGACCGGGATAAGGAGGGTCTGTTTATCGAGGCCAACCATTCCACCCTGCTGCTCGACGAGATTGCCGATATCCCGGTGTCGATCCAGACTAAGTTGCTGAGAGTCCTGCAGGAAAAGGAAATTCAGCCCCTCGGCCAGACCCGCACCTACCCGGTCAATGTCCGGGTGGTGGCCTCGACCAATCAGGATATCGAGGCGAAGATTGCCCGCGGCGAGTTCAGGGAAGATCTGTTCTACCGGTTGAATGTGGTTACCGTCATGATGCCGAACCTTGAGGAGTTGCGGGCCGACATCCCCTTGCTCATCCACCATTTCCTGCGGAAATACCGCAAGGAATATGATCGGCCCGAACTGGAATTTTCCGAGGAGGCGGTGCAGACCCTCCTCCATCGGCCGTGGCGGGGCAACGTGCGCGAACTGCAGAACACCATCAACCGGGCGGTCCTGTTGGGCTGCGGCAAGAGAATCGAGAAACAGGATCTGATGCTCGACTTGTCGCCCCCGGACCTTGGCAAAGCACCTGTCGCACATTCCATGGAGGCGCTGCAACACCTCGATTACAATTCCGCCAAGGCCGCCGCGGTGAAGGATTTCAGCGAATTCTACCTCCGCTCCGCGATTGAACGGACCAAGGGGAATATCTCGCTCGCCGCCAAGAATTGCGGCATGGAAAGGCAGGCCATGCAGCGGCTGTTGCGCAGGTATAACGTCAACGTCGATACTTTCCGCTTGTAAAAAAAATAACGGTTGAAAAGAACCGCTTTCTTCCTCTGATTTCAATATCATGTCTGCCCGCTCGGGGCAGGCATGGGCCACCGTCTCCAGCGAATGCTTCAGCCGCAACAATAATGTTGCATGGGCATCATTGCTGTTGCAGTTTCTTCTCCCCGCCTTGGCTTGTTTCCGATCTGGCTTTCTGCCTATAAAATACACGATATCGGTATGTTGTGAGTTGTCGAAAGAGGAAATGAAGTGAGTTGCCGAGGTTGGTATCGAAAATGCATTGCCGGAAGATGAAGCATGCATGCTCCCACACCGTATGCCACGGCAAGATGAAGGTAAGGTCCGCTGGATCAGGCCACAACCGACCATTACAGAGTGAAAATATGCAGAGATCATGGAAGTGTGGGTGCAGTAAATTTGTTGCACTGCGAGGAGCGTTTCAATGAAGCCAAAGAGTATATGCATAGCTGCCGCATTCACCCCAATTCTTTTGCTTGCCCTGTTTTCCGGGGAGGCAATGGCATTGCAGGTGCATGATGGATCGGAGGGGCTGGTGGTCCACCAGCTTGCCCACATTCAGTACCTCGGAGCCCTTGGCTATCTGCTCTGGGATATTCGCCGCAGCGCCTTCTCCGGTATCGGCTGGCTCTATCTCCAGTGGTTCTGCTGGCTGATGATGCTCTGGAACGTCCTCGCTTTTTTCGGTCATTTTGCCCAGACGGCGCTGCCCGGCGAGGCAATCGCCAAGGAGAATGGCTACCTCTCGTCGATTCTGCTGCTGCCTTTTTCCTTCAGCAAATTGATTTATTATTTCACCGCCCTCGATCATCTGTTGTGCACACCGGCCCTTTTTTTTCTCTTTCTGGCCATGCGATCGTTTTATCGATCGCTGGACGCTGAAACCAGGGAGGATGCGAAATGAACGGTCTTCCCCTGCTGCCGGCAATCACCATCGATATCATCGGTTCCGCGGCCAATATTATCTTTTCGTTTCTGGCCTGGCGATATGCCCTGCTTCTGGCGAAACGGCAGCCCGACAACTTCGTCTGGGGCTATCTCCATTATGTGACGTTTGCCATCGGCGCCTTTGCGATCTCGAGGGCGGTCGGCCATCTGGTCAAACAGTTTCTGATGATCGGCGGCCGGGCCGATATCTGGCTGGAGATCTCGCCCTATTCGGGTGGCTTCAACAGCTTGTTTATGATCTCGGTGGCCGCGGTGATGATCTTTTATCACAAAGGTGTCCAGGCCTACGAGCTGCTCGAGCACGAAGCGGGCAAGTTGAAAAACGCCAACAGAAATCTTGCCGCGGCAGCCAACCAATTGCGCGATCTGAACCAGAATCTCGAGCAGAAGGTGCTGGAGCGGACCGAGGAGCTGTCCCAATCGGAAAAGAAGTTCCGTCATCTGTTTTCCGCCTCGAAAGACATGGTTTTTTTCAGCGATAACGCGGGCAGAGTGGTGGATATGAATGATTCCGGCTTTGAAATGCTTGGCTGCGACAGGGCGGAAGCGAAGGAGCTGTGGTTGACGGATCTCTTTGCCGACCCGGAGCGTGCCGGAATCTATGACGCGATGCTGGGACGCGACGGCTATATCAAGGATCTCAACCTGGAATTTGCCAGAAAGGATGGGACGGCGATTTCAGTCTTGCTCTCGGCCACGGCGATTTTCGGCGAAGGCGGAGAGATGCTCGGTTCCGAGGCCATCGCCAAGGATCTGACCAAGGTCAAAACCATGCTCGAACAACTCGGGGCGAGCGAAAAAATGGCCTCGGTCGGGCAGATGGCCGCCGGCGTCGCCCATGAGATCAACACCCCGCTCGGCATTATCCTCGGCTATTCCCAGTTGCTGATGGATGATTTCCCGGTCGGGAGCGAACAGCATGAAAGTCTGCAGGTTATCGAACGGCAGACGAAAGCCAGCCGCAAGATTGTCGCCGATCTCCTGAAGTTTTCCCGTCAGTCGGGCAGTTCCAGACAATTGATCAGCATGAATGAAATATTGGCCGATGTGGTGGCGGTGACCGAGCATACCCTCGGGCTCAGCCATATTACTGTCCAGCTTGACGCCGCCGGAGAACTGCCGATGATTTGCGGAGATCCGGAGAAGCTCCGCCAGGTCTTTGTCAACCTGATCAACAATGCCCATCACGCCATGCAGGATACGGGCGGCAAATTGTACCTGCAGAGCAGTCAGGACCGGGATGGCCGGTATATACGGATCGTGGTCCGGGACACCGGCTGCGGCATTCCGGAAGGCAACCAGGCGAGAATCTTCGATCCCTTTTTTACCACCAAGCCGGTTGGGCAGGGGACCGGGCTGGGATTATCCGTGTCCTACGGCATCATCCACGAGCATGGCGGGAAGATCGAGGTTGAGAGTCCGGCACCCGACCCGGTATCGGGGACGGCCGCCGGCACACTTTTCCGAATAACCCTGCCGGTAAGCAGTGCCGAGGAACTCGATAAGATATGCCGGCCGGAATGATGTTACCTGATCTCATTTTGTCGGGAGGAAATAATGGCTGAAATTCTCGTGCTCGATGATGTTTTCGATGCAGCGGTGCTGGTCGGCAAGATGCTGACCAAGCGAGGCCACTCCGTGCACACCTTCACGGAAGAAGAGGCTGCCCTTGATTTCTTCAGGGAGAACGCTGTCGATCTGGTCATTCTCGATATCAGATTGAAGAAGATGACCGGCCTCGATGTGCTGGCTTTGATGAAAGCGCATGCACCGGGAGTCAGGGCGATCATGCTCACCGGTTACCCCACGGCGGAGACCGCCCGCCAGGCTATCGGCCTTGGCGCCGATGAATATTGCGTCAAACCGATCGACCGCGACGAGCTTCTCGAAAAGGTGGCGGAGGTTCTCAACAAGGGGTTGTCCGACAAGGGTGAGCTTTAGCACCTTAGAAATTCATTTTTTTTATTATTTTTTAAAGGGAGGAATGGAGCGTGACCGAATCTATTTTCAGCATGTGCGGGATGTGTGCCGTACGATGTCCGATCCGGGTAGAGGTCGATGACGGGAGGGTAACGTGGATCGAAGGCAATCCTCATGTGGCAGGGATCGAGGGAAGTCTCTGTGCGAAGGGGGCTGCCGGCATTGCGCTGGAATATGACGCGGAGCGTCCCCAGACTCCGCTGATCCGGGTCGGCGCCAGGGGGGCCGGGCAGTGGCGGCAGGCGACCTGGGAAGAGGCACTGTCCTATATCGCCGGCAAGCTCCAGGCGGTGGCCGGGAAGTACGGGAAGAAGGCCATAGCGCTTACCGACCGCGGCGGTTTGTTCACCGATCTGACCAAGAGCTTCATCAAGGCACTCGGCTCGCCGAATTATTTCGACCATGACGATACCTGTGCAAAAAACGTCAATATCGCCTGTCAGTCGCTGTTTGGGTTCGGGCGGGGCGAGACCGGCTACGATTTTGCCAATACCAAACATATCGTGCTTTATGGCCGGAACATTTTCGAGGCTCTCCAGGTAAAAGAGGTGAACAATGTCCTGAACGGCATGGAGAGCGGGGCCAAGCTGACCTATATCGATATCCGCGCCAATACCACAGCGGCAAAAGCCGACAAATTTCTGCGGATTCGGCCCGGGACCGATTACGCCTTCAACTTGGCGCTCATCCACACCATAATCAAGGAAAAACTCTACGATGCCGAGTTTGTCGAGAAGTATGTGACGGGCCTGGACGAGTTGACCGCCTTCGTCGCGCCGTACACGCCGGAGTGGGCCGAGAAGGAGACGGAAATTCCCGCGGCCGAGATCGTAGCTCTTGCCAGGCAGGTGAGCGAGGCCAAGCCGAATGTTATTTTCCACGGCGGCTGGATGCTTGCCCGCTATGTCGATTCGTTCTATGCCAGCCGAACCATCTACCTCCTCAATGCCCTGATGGGCAGCGTCGAGACCAAAGGCGGGTTCGTCATTGCCAAAGGGGCCGGCGACGTCGGCCGAAAGGGCCTGAATTCGCTGGGGAAGAATATTCCCGAAGTCGAGGCGAAGATCGTCGATGCGGCCATGCCCGGCAAATCGATGGGCACAGGTCATATTGTCAACTGTTATAAGGCGATCAAAACCGGCCAGCCCTATCCGATCAAGGCGCTCATCTCCTATCGTTATGATCCGATGGCTTCCCTGCCGGATCCGCAAGCTCAGAAAACCTACCTCGACAACCTCGATCTGCTGGTTTCCATCGATGTAAACTACAGCGAAACCGGCTGGTTCGCCGATGTCATCCTGCCGGAGGCCACCTACCTGGAGAGATCGAACATCCTCGCCACCCAAAAGGGCGTCAAACCGAGCTTCCTTATACGGCGGCAGGCGGTTGCGCCCCGCTTCGACAGCAAGCCGGGCTGGGAAATCTTTAGTCTCCTGGCCGAAAAAATGGGTGTCGGCCACCACTTCCCCTATCGCCGCATCGAGGATATCTGGGCCTATCAGCTTGAGGGTACCGGCGTTTCTCTGCAGGATTTTGCGGCGAAGGGGTTTGTCGGTCTCACCGATAAACCGGTGTTCCAGGACCGGGAGAATCTGAAGTTCAAGACGCCGTCCGGGAAAATTGAACTGATTTCGCAGACCCTTGGCAAAAACAATTTTCCGTCGTTTGCAACCTATGTCAGCCCGAAAAAACCGGACGCGGGGTATTTTCGCCTCACTTTCGGCAGGAGTCCCGTCCATACCCACGCCCAGTCGCAGAATATTTCCTATCTGCATGAGATCCTTTCCGAAAACAGCCTGTGGATCAATGACCAAAAGGCAAGGGAGCTGGGGATTGAAAACAACGACCTCGTCGAGGTGAGTTCCGACGGCTATGTGGGCAGTATCAAGGCCTTGGTGACCCCGTATATTCACCCCGAGGCAGTGTACATGCTGCACGGCTTCGGCAACGAAATTCCTCTGAAAACGAGGTCATACGGCAAAGGAATCCGGGACACGAAACTTGAAACGGGTCTGCTCGAAACGGTCGATCCGGTGGGCGGCGGAGTGGCCTATCTTGAGTGCATGGTAAAAGTCCGGAAAATATAGGCGAGGTGGCGCAATGATCGAAGTGAAAAAAAATATCATAAATCTGAACCAGAAAAGATGTATCGGCTGTTTTGCCTGCGAGGTGCACTGCAAGACCAATAACGACCTGCCGGTCGGCCCCCGGTTTTGCCGGATCATTGCCGATGACGGCGACGTCGTCGGAGGAACCCCCAGGACTGTGTTCTCCTTCATGCCGTGTTTCCACTGCGATTCGCCCTGGTGCGTCACTGCCTGTCCGACCGGCGCGATGCAGAAGCGGGCGAAAGACGGCATCGTCTTCATCGATCAATCGCTGTGCATCGGCTGCAGACTCTGCACCCTCGCCTGCCCGTGGGGGGCGCCCCAGTGGAATAGCGAGACCCGTACCGTGATGAAATGCGACCACTGCCGGGAGAGAGTGGATAAAGGACTGAAACCGGCCTGTGTAACCAAATGTACGGCCCATGCGCTGGAGTGGCTTGCGGTGGATGTTGCGGTAGATGTTTCGGGAGAAACCGTCAGACCATAGTCGATGTGAATGACTTTAGAAGAGGTGAATTACATGATCCAACTCATAATCAATGATACGCAGGTGGCGGTTGCGCCGGGGACGACCGTGCTTGAAGCGGCGCGGGCGAATGGCATAAATATCCCGACGCTCTGCTATCTGAAGGCGATTCGGCCGAATCAGGCGTGCCGGCTGTGCGTCGTCGAGGCTGAAGGGCCAAAGATGGCAAAAGCTGTTTTTTCATCCTGCGACCTGATTGCATTCGACGGGCTGGTCATACATACCGACAGTCCGCGGATCTTACAGCTCCGCCGGACCATTGTGGAACTGCTCCTGGCCGGCATGCCGGACAACCAGGCTGTGCTGGCGCTGGCCGAGCAGTATGGCATTACGGAGAGACGTTTTGGCGTCGAAAAAAGCGACAGCTGCATGCTCTGCGGCATCTGCATTCAGGCCTGCCGCGAAAAAATCGGCGGTTCCGCGCTGAGCTTTGCGGTTGCCGGGGATGAAACATCGAAAGTTGCCGAATTTGTCCAGCTTGACCGGGAGCGCTGCGTCGGCTGCGGCACCTGTGCCAATCTCTGCCCGGTCGGGGCCATCCAGGTCGAAGATAAAGGAGCCGTCAGGGAACTGTCTCTCTATGGCGTGGTCGTCAACACCTTGGAGCTCATTGCCTGTACAAGCTGCGGCGCGCATTTCACTACCGCCGGGGTTGTCGATTTACTGCAAGCCCGCCTGGCAAAAGATGGGCTCGAGGTCAACGCCGGATACTGCCCGAACTGTGCCCGAGCAAAGAATCCGGCTCCGGCCGCCGCGCAACCACGAATGCAGACAGGAGAAACAGCATGATCATGGCAATTACTGAAAATATGCAGCAGCACGCCGAGGGTGGGACGCCGCGGCTCATCCACGGTGATAAAAATGTCTCCGCCGTTATCGCCTCAGGCGAGATTTTCGTCGCCGATCCCCAGGTCGATGCGGTCAACCTGGCGCGCGCCTACGCCCGTGCGGTGCATGAAAATTCCTGCGGTCAGTGCGTTCCCTGCCGGATCGGCTCCGGAATCATCGCCGAACTGTTAGAAAAGATAGGCGAGGGCAAAGGCGAACCCGGCTACCTGGATCAGATCGGCGAGATCGCCCGGACCATGGCCGACGCATCGCATTGCGATATCGGCAAGTCCTCGCCCCTGGCAATCCTCGCCCTGCTGGAACGGTATCGGGAGGATTTTACCAGGGCGCGATCGACAAAGGATACAGGCCCGGATTCCCATTCAGATCCCTATTCCTATGCCTCGTTTGTTACGGCACCGTGTATCGAGGCTTGCCCGATGCATCTGGATATTCCTAAATATATCGAAGAAATAAAGCATGGAAGATTTAAGGAGTCGCTGGAGGTTATTACCGGCAGACTGCCTCTCCCCGGCACGGTCGGCAGGGTCTGTTTCCGGCCCTGCGAATCGGCCTGTCAGAAAGGCCGGGCCGACGAACCGATGCAGATCAAGCACCTGAAAAGGTTTGTCGCCGACGCGGCCCTGACCGGCGTGAAGGAGTCAGCTGCCGCCGCAGTCGACATCCCGCAGAAGAGCAAGGTGGCGATCATCGGTGCCGGACCCGCCGGACTGACCTGTGCGCACTTTCTCGCCAGACAGGGATATAAGGTGACCATCTATGAAATCCTGCCGGCACCCGGCGGCATGGCGGCGGTGGGCATTCCCGATTACCGGCTGCCCTCGGCTATCCTGGCCGGAGAAATAGAGGAGATCAAGAAGCTGGGTGTTGAGATCCTGTACAATAAATGCCTCGGCATCGATTTCACCATCGACCAGCTTGAAGCGCTCGGGTTCAAGGCAATTTTTATCGCCATGGGCTGCCATTGTCATCGCCGGTTGGGGATCGAGGGGGAGAGCAGTGGATATTACGGCTATGTCCCCGGGATCCTCTTTCTGCGGCATATCAACCTCGGCCAGTATGACGACGTTCCCAAGGGTAAAAAGATCGTGGTGGTCGGCGGCGGCAACGTGGCCCTCGACTGTGTCCGTTCGTCCTTCCGGGTCGGTTTCGACGAGGCTCATTTAATTTATCGAAGGTCGAGAGCGGAAATGCCCGCCGACGATGTGGAAATTAAAGACGCTGAAGATGAAGGCGTCCACTTTCACTATCTTATCGCGCCCAAGCGGATCCTCGGCGAAAACGGCAAGGTCACCGGGATTGAATGCTACAGGATGGAACTCGGCCAGCCGGATGCGTCGGGCCGCAGAAAACCCATTGTTATCCCCGACTCCGAGTTTGTCATCGAGGCCGATGTCATCATCGCGGCGATCGGTCAGGAAGGCGAGATATCCTGCCTGTGCAATCTGCCGGGAGTCAATATCGACGAGAGAGGCATTATTCAGGTGGATAAAAACCTGATGAGCAGCAGGCGGGGAATATTTGCCGGAGGCGACTGCGTGAGCGGTCCCGATACCCTCATCGGCGCCTGTGCGCACGGCAGGCTGGTCGGCCTGAAGATTGCCCGATATCTCGCGGAGAATATCATTGAGCCGTTTACGGAAGAGCAGAACGATGCACTGCTGCAGCAGCTGAAATCGCTCTCTTTCAGCGAACACCGGTCGATGCCGGCCGGACTGGCGCGGGTGGCGGTCAAACATGAGCCGGTCAGCGAGCGCAAGAGGGACTTCCGCGAGGTCGACAAGGGATTCAGCGCCGAAGAGGCAATTGCCGAGGCAAACAGATGCCACCGCTGTTACAGGGTCGTGACCTATGCCTATCGACAATAAGAACCCTGGCGAGGGTTGTATCCAGCTCGAACACCAGGTTGATTATCTCCGGGAAATCCATGCGATTTCCAAGCTGGTCAACTCGACCCTGGATCTCGATGCCGTGCTGCAGACCATCGTCGAACTGCTGCCGCGCAGCATGAGGGCGCAGGGATGCACCATCCGCCTGCTGACGCCGCAGACCAACCGGCTGGTGCTGGCCGCTTCTTGCGGGCTGTCCCGCGAATATCTGGACCGCGGCGAGGTGGTCGACGAGCAGAATACCATCCGGGCTTTGCAGGGTGAGCCGGTGGCGATAGTCGATGTCGAAGCGGATGAACGGGTGCTCTACCACGAACATATGGGCAGGGAAGGCATCAAATCGCTGCTCGCCGTGCCGATCAAGGTGAAGGACGAAGTTATCGGCATCATCAGGATACTCGCCCGCGAGCGGCGCAATTTCAACCAGGCCGAGATCAATTTCTCCCTGGCTGTGGCCGAGGTCGGCGGGGCGGCGATCATCAACGCCGGGACCTATCGCAAGATCACCCTGCTGTTCAATCAGATCGAGGAGCACGAACGGTTTCTCGGCAACATCATCGATTGTATCGGCGCACAGCTGCTGGTTTTTGACCGCCATCTCCATGTGGTTGTCGCCAATCGGGCCTATCTGGAGGCCCATGGCCTTGCGGAGGCGGAGGCTCTGGGGATGACGTACAGCCAGGTTTGTCAGGTAAAAGGCGAGGAAAACGGTTGCCCGGTAGACCGGGTTCTGTATTCCGGCAAGATGGTCCGTGCGGTGCAGGAGCGGCAGGAAGACGACGGTGTTCATTGGTATGAGCGTACCGCCTCGCCGATCCTGGATACAGCCGGAGAGGTAGAGTACGTCATCGAGATTATTCATGATATCACGGCCGAACGGCGGCTCAAGGCGGAACAGGCCGAGCGGGCCAAACTGGCCGGGGTGGTCGAGCTGGCCGGCACCGTCGCCCATGAGATCAATACGCCGCTCTTTGCCGCCCTGGGCACGGCCCAGCTGCTGCAGGAAGATCTTGCCGCCGGCGGTCAGGAAGAATTGCAGACGATTGTCCGCAACCTGAAGAGTATTGCCGCGCTGACCGCGAAAATGACGAAGATGACCGGCTATCGCAGCCGTGACTATGCCGGGGAAACCCGGATCTTGGAGCTTGAATGAAAGAGAGTGAGAGGAGGGGAAAAAAAGATCGCATTGAAAAAGGAAGTTGGTATCGGCTATTGATCATTATTTATCCATCGGAGGTCTATTGTGACTGTGACAAAAAATTCTAAAATTCTGTTTTTGGCGATGTTGGTAGTGCTGGCGGTCGGGCTGTGGCAGGAACCGGCCATGGCGGGTAAACTGCAGGATGCTATTGCCTCCGCCCCCCAGGGCGTGGGAAAAGGCCAGATCGATGCCGCAAAGCCCATTGGTTTTCTCGGCATCCCGGGTGGTCCCCAGGTCAATCTGATCCTGGCCTTTTGCTGGGCGGTGTGGGTTGGCTGGATTTTTTCAACCGTCGGCGCCTTTGGCGGCGTCATGGCCGGTGTCGGGCATATGACGGTTTTCGGACTGGGCGGCTATGCCAAATCCTTTAAGGAAACCGCGCCGGCCTTGAACAAGGCCATTACCGACTCGATTCGCGGCTCGAATCAGTATCTGGTCGGCCTGTCGGCGCTCATCTCCTCGTTCAACTATTATCGTATGGGCCGCCTGGTGGTGCCCCTTGCCGTTACCCTTGGTATCGGATCGATCCTGGGCGCCTGGGGCTCCGTCACCTTGACGGCCGGCAAGATTTCCTTCTCCCAGTATCAGGGCTATTTCGGTTTGTTTGTTCTGGTCCTCGGCTGTTACCTGCTCTATGAGACTTCGCCTGGCGCCCAGGCGGGCAAGAAAAAGGCCAAAGCGGCTGCTCAGGCCTTTGAAGCGACGGTGAAGAAGCAAAAAAGCGGCGAGAAGGTCGATACCGCCTCCCTTGGCGTCAAGGTTACCAATCTTGCATTGACCCGGATCGATTTCACCTTCTATGGCGTCGAGTTCAAATTCAATCCGCTGATTCCGCTTGTCGGTGGCGTGGTCATCTCGGCTGTTGCCGCATTCCTCGGCGTCGGCGGCGGATTTCTCCTCGTGCCGTTTTTGACCAGTGTGGCCGAACTGCCGATGTATCTGGCCGCCGGAACCTCGGCTCTCGCCGTCCTCATCAGCATGATTACCAGTATCGTCACCCTGATCACCAAGGGCGTGCAGTTTGACTGGGCCTTGATCGGCCTGGAGCTGGTCGGCATTGCCGTGGGCTCGGTCGTCGGTCCGCGGACTTCCAAATATTTTTCCGACGTATGGCTGAAGCGCCTCTTTATCGTCCTGGCCTTGTATGTCGGTATCGACTACGTACTGCGCGGCTTTTTTGATATCAAGATGTTTGGTTAAGCCTTCCGATCGGGCTTCGGCCACAAAAAGGCTCCGGGCCAATAACCCGGAGTCATAAGGAATATGTATTGGAACATGTACTCAATTACACCCTTTCTGCTGCTGCTCGATCCCTGGTTTATCGCCCCGTTCAGATGGCTGCCCACTGCAACTGCCGGGTATCTGCTGGGGACCGCGATTCTGGCCCTGCAATGCATAATCATCGGCGATCTTTCGGCCACCCTGATTACCTACCTGAACCGCGGCTACCTGAGCAAGATTCAGGAAAAAATGGACCGCAACCACAACCTGTCCGAGCAGGCCCTGATGCAGGGCGACAAGGAGAGCTACAAGGCGGTCAATCGCCAGGGACTGGATGCCTTCGGCTATCAGTTTTCCATGGGCGCGGCGATATTCTGCGTCTCCATCTGGCCGATGCCGTTCTCTCTGGCCTGGCTGCATATGCGTTTTGCCGAGGCGCCGCTGGAGCTTACGGTGCAATTGCCGTTGCTCGGCCAATCGGTTCATTATTTCGCCTCGTTTCTGCTCCTCTATATCGCTGTCCGGATGAGCTATTCGTTCATCATGACTCGTCAGGCCTGGTATGCCGGTGTGAAGGCGCGAGTATTGAAAGCAGGGTTGACCTGAGAGTAAAAAATTTCTTGTCTTGAGGAGACCCCGCAGTATGCGACGTTTTCAAAAAATCGGCATGCGAGTTTTACTGCCTGCAGTCAGCGTCACCATAATTTTTTCGATTGTTCTTTTCTTTATTGGCAGTACCGTGGTCAATCATCTGGTTGAACAAAATTTTGACCGAATGGTCCAGGCGAAGACGGCCGGCATTGCCAACAACGAGAAACGTATCGGCGAGGGATTACTCACACAGGCTTCCTTGTTCAGTCGGGAGGCGGCGGTGCTGGGGGCATATGAAACTGCTCACCAGGGGAACCTGACCCTCGCCGACGATCCGCAGATGGAACTGGCGAGGAAAGAGCTCTACAGCTATTTCGCCACCATTCAGAAAGGGTACCGGCAAATCCACGATAACAAGTCGCTGCGGCTGCATTTCCATGTCCCTCCTGCCAGAAGTCTTTTACGTCTGTGGGATAAGGACCAACACAAGAGCGACGACCTCAGTTCTTTCCGCTATTCGGTGGAATCAATCAGCAGAGATCACCAACCGATTGTCGGCATCGAAATCGGCCGGGGCGGGTTTGAAATTCGCGGCATAGTTCCGGTTATCGGCGAAAGCGGCAGGTATCTGGGATCGGTGGAGGCGCTCTCCTCCTTCGATCCCGTCGTCAAGGACAGCATCAGTAATGAGAAGGAGTATATCGCCGTCTACATGACAGCGGCAAACAAATCGGTGTAATGGCATATGTTGCGAATGCTGCCGATATGTATACGTTGATGAGGAAAATAAAAGGGGGAACGATTGCCCTGTGTATTACATTGCTGGCAGCTATTATCATCCCGCTCTTTTTTAGCGTGCGATCAGTAACCAGGCCCATCAACAGAACGATGACTATGCTCAAGGATATCGCTCAAGGCGAAGGTGATTTGACGATGCGTCTGGAGGCTCAATCGAAGGATGAAATCGGCGAACTTGGTTTCTGGTTCAACACCTTTATCGAAAAGCTTCAGGAAATAATCAAACGAATTGCAGCAAACTCCAACCTGGTCGAAGGCTCATCCAATCAACTCTCGTCGATAGCCGGTAAATTGTATGGTGGTGCGGAGGACACCTCCAGGCGTACGTCCAATGTGGCGGCTGCTTCGGAACAGATGAGCGCCAACCTGAATAATGTAGCCGCTGCCATGGAAGAATCCTCGACTAATACCAACATGGTCGCCTCCGCTGCCGAGGAAATGACTTCGACCATCAATGAAATAGCCGAAAATGCCGAACGGGCAAGGAGCGTTTCGAGCAAAGCGGTGGCGCAGGCTCAAAGCGCCTCTCAGAACATGAGAAAACTGGGAGAAGCAGCTCAGAAAATCAGCACGGTAACCGAGACGATCACGGAAATCTCCGAACAGACCAATCTCCTGGCCCTGAATGCCACGATTGAGGCAGCCAGGGCAGGCGAGGCCGGCAAGGGATTCGCAGTAGTTGCCAATGAAATAAAAGACCTGGCGAGACAGACTGCCCAGGCGA
The DNA here is from genome assembly GCA_964441345.1 of uncultured Desulfopila sp. Classification (GTDB taxonomy): domain Bacteria; phylum Desulfobacterota; class Desulfobulbia; order Desulfobulbales; family Desulfocapsaceae; genus Desulforhopalus_A. Next base: position 25,256 of record CAYTVF010000030.1, read on the forward strand.
CCTTGAATATCAAGAGCCAGATTGAAGACGTGCAGAGGACAACAAGGTCGACGGTTATCGAAATCGATCGGATATCGGAGGTGATCAGCGGTGTGAACGATATTGTGGGGGACGATTGCCGCGGCGGTTGAAGAACAGACTGCTGCAACGAAGGAAATCGCCAATAATATATCCCAGGCCAGTCAGGGGATCCAGGAAGTCAATGAGAATGTTAGCCAGTGTTCAACAGTAGCCGGCGATATAGCTCAGGATATCGCCAAAGTCAACGATGCGGTAAGAGGGATTTCGCAAAGCAGTAAAGAGGTTCAGGCGAGTTCCGAGGATCTTCAGCAGATGTCCGCCGAGCTTAAAAATATTGTCGTCAGCTTTAAAGTCTGATCAACAATGGGTTCATTCACCATGAATTGCCAGGCGTGCTTCTTGAATGTTATCCGGATATTTTCACAGGCGAGGAGCTTGAAGAGTGCCTCTTCGCCTTTTGTTTCCCCGGCGGTCAGGACTTGAAACCGCTCCTTGTAGCTGGTCAGACCGGCCTCAATACTCTGCAATAATCTGATTTCGTCATCGACAATGAGCACTTTATGCATGTTTCTTCCATCCAGTCCCTGAAGAGGTAGATTACATCTGCTGTCCGTTCTGCATATTGCAGGTGTCATGCCAAACGCTTTGGCGAAGTGGAAAAATTGTCGAAGTACGGCAGATGCTGGCGCAGCGGACTGCTTGACAAGGTTGGAATATACACGTACATGATGTACTCATGGACATAGTCGCCGATACAAATACATTTATTGCCGTTGCCCTCAATGAGCCGGAAAAAGCCAGAATCATTCGACTTACCGAGGGCCATAACCTCATTGCACCCGATGTTTTACCTTTTGAGATTGGTAACGCACTCACGGCGATGATGCGAAAAAACGCTTTGGACAAAGAGGAAGTCGTATCTGTGTGGAAGGTTGTGCAGCGGATACCGGTTGATTTGCGGCATACCAACATTCAATCGGCGCTGAACATCGCGATAAAATACAACATATATGCATATGGTGCATATTTTTTAGAATGTGCCGAACACCTTCGAAGCCCATTGCTGACTCTTGACCTTGGCATGCAGAGGGTTGCCCGGGGAATAGGAATTACCATTTTGGAGTAACATATCATGAAGGTATATTTTTGACAATCTTTCCGGTAATAAAGAGTCTAGGTGAGTGTCGGGTTTTACTTCGTCTCGTAGATATCCTCGATCCGGTCCTGGAGGGCGGTCACGGTCTGGGGGGCGGCTTTGGTTCTGCTGAAAGCATCTCGTGCTTTGGCCCGGCACCTCGGACAACCGTTGAACGGGACGGTGAAGGCGTGGATATGGCTCCGATGGCCTGCGGCTTTGATTTCGGAATAGCCGGGGCACTCCGGGCACAGGTGGAAGATCTTGGTCTCCTCGACATGGAAGCCGGTGGTGTCGTAGAAGATCTGCCGGTGCACGGCGACGGTTTTTTTGTGCAGGGCGGCGTTTTTCTTCTGGTGGCGCGAGGCGAAAACATCACGCGCCTTGCCGCAGATCGCCTCGATGTAGCGGGTCATCTCCGCCGGCTGGATGAAGCGGCTCGGGTCGTAGTCGGGTTCTTTGACATGGGAAAAATCCATGCCGGCCATGGCCAGAATTATGCCGAGATTGGTATAGGGCAGGGCCCCTTCGATCGAGTAGCCGCCCTCCAGCACGCAGATATCGGGATTGAGCAGCCGGTTCAGCCGGGCATAGCCCTGGGCGGTAAAGTTCATGCTGGTGATCGGATCGGAATAATGGTTGTCCTGGCCGGCTGAATTGATGATCAGTTCCGGCTGAAACTCATCCAGGACCGGCATCACCACCCGTTCCATGACCATGTCGAAGCCCTCTTCCCCGGTATTCGGCGGCAGGGGGATATTGATGTTGTAGCCGTCGGCTGAAGGTCCCCCCGATTCGTGGAGGAAGCCGCTGCCCGGGTAGAGGGTCCTGCCGTCCTGATGCAGCGAGATGAACAGCGTGTCGGGATCGTTGTAGAAAATATCCTGGGTGCCGTCGCCGTGATGGCAATCGGTGTCGACGATGGCGATTTTTCGTACGCCGTAGTGGCGGCGGATATATTCGACCATGATCGCTTCGATGTTGACGACGCAGAAGCCGCGGTCGCCGAAGACCGTCTGCATCGCATGATGGCCGGGCGGGCGGACGATGGCGAAGGCCTTTTCCGCCTCCTTGTCCATGACCGCCCGGGCGGCCCGCAGGGTGCCGCCGGCCGAGATCAGGTGGGATTCGGTCAGCAGTTTTTCCGCCGAGGGGGCGCAGAGGTGGACCCGGTTGATGTCGCGGAAGGCGGCGACTTCCGGGTTGAAGAAGACGATATTCTCAACATCCTCGAGGCCTTCTTCCAGCAGCTGGTCTCTGGTATAGAGGAGGCGTTCCTCCCGTTCCGGGTGATTGGGATTGATGCACCAGTCGAATGCCGGAAAGAGGATCAGAGCGGTCTTCCGGGGAGCACGGGGCATATATGATGACATAGGGGATGACAGAGGGGATGACATAGGAGCTTCCTCAAATGATGGTAAGGCCGGGTCTGATCTGGGCCTTGAGGGTCAGGATCTTTCCCGATGTGGAAAAGCCGCGCACGACATTCATTTCCAGCCGTTCGAGAAAATCTATCTCCGGGCACTGTTGCATGCCCATCTCCGCTACCATGGCGGCAATGGCCGCTCTCAGTCTTTTTTCGGCGTCGGGTATGGCAAAACGGGCGGAAATGGACTCCAGGCAGGATATCTCGGGGATGCTCAGTTGCCCGTCGGCGGTATCGGCGTATAAGGTGGCCTGGACGGTAAGCCGGGCGCGGGCGGCGCCGATGGCGTTGGCCACCTCGTAATTGGCGGGAACCGTGCAGGGCAGCAGAAAAGCCTCGGCCAGAAACGACTGCAGCGCCCCGGCCGGGCCGCC
>CAYTVF010000031.1:0-26888 GCA_964441345.1 uncultured Desulfopila sp.
CTTTCGACAATCAGCTCGCCAACCTCGCAGTCGACTGCTCATCGCCTCATCGTCAGGAGGCGGCAAAGTACTTGATTGCCTTGAGCGAGTCAAGGGGAAAAGTGACCTGGGAAATTATTTGTTTAAGCAGATAAAAAGAGAATTCGCTGGTTCCGGATTAACGAGTTGTTTTAAGAACAAAGCTGCTCTCCGAACTTTATCGAACAAATTGTTGTTTTACAAGGACTTGAAAGCGCGCTAGCCGTGATGGAACACCATGGCTAGCGCGCTGTTAAGTGAAAAAGAGGAACGGAACAAAAGATCACTGACGAAGATTCTTAATATAATTTCGCGTAAGTGATGGATGATCCTTAATGATTTTATCAAGCTCAACAGGAAGTCTGGTGCTCAGATACTCATCTATTTGAGCGTAGGTCAAATCCTGAGCAATCGCCTCCTCGACCGTTTTTATGAAAAGCGCTTGATCTTCATCTTTCTCGATATATGAGAAGATTCCCGATGTAGATGTTTGTTTGAGCGCGAGTTCGATGGTCGCCAACCGGTCAATCAGGTGATCGATTTCCCTTTTTGATTCGGTTTGAAGTACTTCAAGCTTGTCGATCTGTTTGACGATATCCCGGTCACCGCTGCTTTGCATTTTACCGGTCAGATCGCTTAAAAGATTTTTGATCTCGTTTTCAGTTTTTTGAAGATTTTCTACAACCAGGCGAAGCTCTTCAATTTTATTCTTGAGATTTGCGTTTTCTCCGCTCAGGTCATTAAAACTACCTCTGAAAAGAGCATTGTCAGCTTGAAGCTCATCGATTTTGCTGATTAATAATCCTTTGTTATCCTGTAAATCGGTAATCTCCTGCTTCATTCGATTATACTCCTCTTCGCTGATCCACATGCCAGGGCCATTGTTTGCACAGCATGACCATGTGTCTTTACAAGTCAACAGGCTTAGAGAGAGAAGTTTTTTTTTAAGTCGGAATACATCTGAGACGCTTGTTCCGGGGACACCATGGCAACAGCTGCGAGAAAAATTCCGACCAGCAGTGCGATACTTAAACTCAGACCGACCGCCAAGCCGATTATAAAAAGAATGGTATTGCCGATTCCGGCGAGGATGGCGAAAAATCCCCCTCCTTCACTGCTGGATCCGGAAGAGGCGGCAATGATCGCCAGAAAGATCACACCTCCAAGTACAGCAGCGGATTGGAGGAGAGGGGTGCGAAACTCAGTTTTTTTCATTGGTTTCTCCTATATGCAGAAATGATTGTAAATTGATGGAACATTATTTTCGATAATACCATCTCGCAGATAAAATGCAACTCAGGGTCGGCAAAATGGTTTGCTGATATGTAGGGAGATTATCATTCTAACAAATTGTAGTGTCAAGGAGTTTGTTGGAAAAATCACTATATGGGAGTGTTGTGTTGACGCATCCGTTGTATGCGGGCCAAAAGCGGAGGATGGCTGTAGTAGATGAATACCTTGAGCGGGTGTGGCGTGAGGTTTGCAAGATTAGCCTTGCTCAGTTTTTTTAGACTGGTTATCAGCATATCAGCCGATCCGGTGGTCATTGTTGCATAATTGTCCGCTGCAAATTCATGGTTGCGGGAGATGGCATGAAAGAGGATGGAAACAAGGAGGTTGATCGGTGCGTAGAGAAAACCGAAGAAAACAAGGCTTGCATACACAGAGGGCAGTTCCACACCAAAGGCATCGCCGATGCCCTTGGTGTGGAGAAAAACGGACAGCAGGTAAAACATTATGCCGCTTTGGAGTATAGAGGCTAAAATCATTTTAAGGATGTGGTTGAGCTTGTAGTGACCCATTTCATGAGCCAGAACCGCAAGCACCTCCCTTTCGTTGAGCTTTTCGAGAAGGGTGTCGAAAAAAACAATCTTTTTGAATTTGCCGAATCCAATAAAAAAGGCGTTCAATTTCCGCGATCTTTTGGATCCATCCATTGTAAAGATGTCTTGTATGACAAATTTTTGCTTTTGCGCATAGTCGAGAATAATGTTTCGTAACTGGCCTTCCGGCAATGGGGTGAATGTATTGAAAAGAGGCAAGATAACGACAGGAGCCAGATATTGCAGGAGAATGGACAGGACTACTGCCGCAATCCAGCAGAATAGCCATCCGTAAGGGCCGGAGTGAATGAAAAACCAGAATATCAAGGCGAGGAGTGGTCCGCCGATGAGCACAACCAGGAAAGTACCTTTCAGGATATCAAGCATAAAAGTTTTATAAGTCGTTTTATTGAAGCCAAAACGTTCTTCAATAACAAAGGTGAAATAGATGGAAAACGGCAGCCTTGAGAAAAAAGAGAGAAAGAGGAAGGTGCCGGTGAAAAGCAATCCGGCGCAGATCTCATTGTCCGCATATCTCCGGGCGAAAACGTCGAGATATTGGAAGCCGTTGAAAACAATAAAGAGAAGAGTAAGACTGACAGTATAGCTCGACTCAATAAGGGTGAAAAATGTTGTGGTTCTGGTGTATTCCTGGGAGTCAAGATACTCTTTTGGACTCAAGGTGTCGGTAAATTCTTCGGGGAGATCAGGCGAGAGTGCTTTGACGTTCAAGATCGAAACAACAACTTCGAGCAAATAGGATGTACAAATTATAAGAAGAACGATAAACAACCAGAAAGTCATGAAAGAGGTCCGGAAGGCAATAAGCAATACTCCCTTGACCTGGGAGCGAAGATAAGCATCTGTTGCACCTGACATTCGGCAGACGCAACCGACCCTTTCTCTGTTAGAACAGCATGTCAGCAGTGCAGCGAGGGAAACCTTACATTACATGCTGCACAGCAGTCGAGGCAAATTCGATAAACTGGGAGGGCGCTACGCCCATTACGATCATAATTACAATCAGCAACACTGCAAGTGTATTGTTCAGTCCGCTCGATGTAATCATCCCTCGTTCCTCCGAATCGGTGCAGAACGTAACCCTGACAATTGACAGATAATAATATATCGCTATTGCCGTATTCAGAGCAGCGAGAATGACAAGGACGAGATGACCCTGGCGGAGTGCTCCGAGGAGTAACAGGAATTTCCCGGTAAACCCAACGAAAGGCGGTATGCCGGCCAAAGCGAAGAGACCAACAGTCAAGGTAAGCGCCAGCAAAGGCGCGCGTTTGTGGAGACCGGTAAAATCTTCAACGGAGACGTTGCCGCCTTTTTGGGCAATCGAACAGATAACCAGAAAGCAGGCCAGGTTCATGAATACATATCCGGTGATATAGTACATGGCTGTCGCAAAACCAATGCTCTGGAAGGTGAGCAAACCGACAAGAACAAACCCGGCGTGGGAAATCCCGGAAAAACCTAAAAGCCTTTTCACATCTTTTTGGACGAGCGCGGAGAGGTTGCCATAAAACATTGAAAGCAGTGCGCAAACGATGAGCACGTTGACAATGACTTCACCTTCGCCGCTGACAAGGCCAACCAGACGTATCAAAAGAGCGACTGCTGCGAGTTTGGGGACAGCGGCAATAAAGGCTGTTGTCTCATTGGCGGCGCCTTCATAGACATCCGGTACCCAGAAATGGAGGGGAAAGAGTGCAAGCTTGTAAAAGAAACCTGCAAGTACCAGGACGATGGCAATGACTCCAGCCGGCTGAGCGGAGAGTTGGCCTATTTTCTCGGCGATGACTGCAAGCTGTGTCGAACCGGTTAAACCGTAGATGTAACTCATGCCAAAGAGCATAAGGCCGGTTGCCATGACTCCGAATAACAGGTACTTGATTCCCGCCTCGACCTGGTAGCCCGAACCGGCTGAACCATTTCGCATCGGCACCATGATATACACGGCAAAGGATGAGAGTTCCAAAGACACAAAAATTGTAAGCAGTTCGACACTCGATACGAGCATCATCAATCCCAGCACAGACATGGAGAGGAAAAGGTAGTACTCCGCTTGAACATCCTCTTTGACCCCAGCGAGCTTATCGCTGAAAATCAGCACAATAAGCGTTGCCAGAGCTATCAGTACCTTGAAAATCTGGGAGAAGAGATCGACCTGATATGCAGAATAAAAGAGATTCCCTTCACTTCGCAGACACAGCAACGAAGCAAGGAGGGTCAGGGCTGCAAGGGAAACTGCAACGTTCTTCATTTTCCCACAACTCGGTTTGCCTAAACTGAAGAAGAAAAAAACCAGTCCAGTTCCCAACAGGGTTAATTCAGGTAGAAATAGCATCGGGTTACCTTTACGGGGGCGTTGTTAGTTAGAATTTCATTGTAAAACCGTACCGACCGCAGCAAGTGCATGGGCTTGGTGCGCATCAAACTGTTGAAGAAGCTGTGTTACACTTGTGTGCATCAGGTCGATGAAAGGCTGTGGGCCAAGGCCTATCCAGAAAACAAAGAAAAGAAACGGTGCCAGGGTAATTATCTCTCGACTGTTAAGGTCCGTGATCCAGGATTGATCCGGATTGTTTGTGCCGCCCCAGATTATCTTTTGCAACATTCGCAACATATACGCGGCGGCGATGACGGCTCCGGGGATGGCGGCTAACGCCAGATATGGAAACTTTTGCAGAGCCGTTTCGAATTGGAAGGCACCGGCTATGATCATGAATTCACCGACGAAGCTGTTTGTTCCCGGGAAACCGAATGAGGAAAGGGAAAAGAAGGCTAAGAAAGTTATGTAGACGGGCATGTATTTGCCGACGCCGGTAGCCGATTGCAGTTCTCTGCTGTGCGTTCTCTCATAAATCATACCAACACAGAGAAACAGCGCCCCGGTTGTGATCCCATGATTGACCATCTGCAGAATTGCACCTTCGATCCCATTCACGTTAAGAACAAAAATACCAAGAGTTACAAAGCCCATGTGGCCGACGGAAGAGTAGGCTATAAGCTTTTTCATATCGCTTTGGGCAAGTGCGGTAAGACCACCGTATATGATGCCGGCAATCGATAACCAGAGAACGTAAGGCATGAGCACTACCGTTGCATCGGGTGTAATCGGCAGAGCGAAGCGAAGAAAGCCGTAAGTGCCCATTTTCAGAAGAATACTGGCAAGGATTACCGAACCTGCCGTGGGCGCCTCGACATGGGCAGCCGGCAACCAGGTGTGGAAGGGAAACATCGGAACCTTGATGGCGAAAGCGAGGAAGAAAGCGAGAAAAAGACAGATTTGGGCAGTGAGTGAGTAATTCTGCCACATCATGTCAGGAATGAAGAAGCTGTAATTGTTGGTTGTATATAACCAGATAATGCCGACCAGCAGCAGAATCGATCCGGCCAGAGTATAGAGGAAAAACTTGATTGAGGCATAAATTTTCCTCGGACCGCCCCAGATCCCGATGAGCATATACATCGGAATGAGCATCGCTTCCCAGAGGATATAAAAGAGGACGAAATCAAGGGCGGCAAAGACTCCGATCATGGCTGTTTCCATGATGAGCAGGCATATCATGAACGCCTGAACCCTTGTTTTAATGTAGGACCATGATGCCAGAACACAGAAAGGCATGATGAAGGTGGTCAAGATGATCAGCAGGATAGATATGCCGTCTATGCCAACGATGTAATGAATATTGAAGGATTCAATCCAACTGTATTGTTCGGCAAATTGGAATTTGTCGGTGCTCCTGTCAAAGCCGAAAAGCAACTTCATGGAGAGCAGGGCGACAATGCCGGATGCAATGAGGGCAACGAAGCGACACATTGACTCGCTCTTTATAAAGAGAAGCAGCAGAGCCCCCGCCAGCGGCAGAAATATGAGTACACTCAGAATGGGAAAGCCGGAGTTTATCAGTAGTTGATCCATTACCAGTGATCCTTGAGTTCGATAAGGTTATAACCAGACATACGAGAAAAGAAGAATGGCGGCAAAAGTGATCGAATAATAGAGCGTTTGCTGAATTTGCCCCCTCTGTAGAACGATGGTTACCCTACGGCCGATCGCCCTGATACATCTGGCGCTTCCATCGACAACACCATCGATGCCATGCCAGTCAAACCACGATGAGAATTTTGCGGTGGTCATCAACGAGTATAATCCGACTACCCTGTAGGCAACACCCCAGACCGTGTCCAGCCATTGAATGGGATTTTGCGCCAGCCAGAGGAAGCCGCGGCCGGCCATTCGGTAGAACCAGTCAAGATCGAGACTGATGGTGGGACGAGCGCCAAGCTTGTCTTTGAGAAATATGAAAGCCACGGCGGTGAATGCGAGAATCTGCAGGGTCTCGCTCAGGTGGTAGCCGCTGTAAGGATGGTAGGAGACCTCTTTGTAAGGAAGCATCTCATAGAGAAATGGCAAGTACGAGCCAATGACAAAACAGAAGAAGGCCGCCGCGGCCATTGCCATATGCATGTTCCATGGCGGATCGGCTGCGGCTGCTTTCGTTTGCTCGCTGCAGCGATCTTCGCCAAAAAAAATCAGGTAGGGCAATCGTAAACCGGCAACCAGGAAAGTACCTACCGAGACCATGGTGAGGAGAAAGCCCGCAACCATCTGGTGCGATTCGAAACTTGCCGAAATAATCATCGATTTGGAAACAAATCCGGAAAAGAAGGGGAATGCTGAAACGGATATCCCGCCAATCACCAGAAAGAACAGGGTGTTGGGCATTTTCCTGTATAGGCCGCCCAGATCGGTAAATTTAGATTTTCCAGTTGCATACATCACCGCCCCGGCAGCCATGAAGAGCAGTCCTTTATAGAGAATATGGGCGAAGGCGTGAGCGCAGGTGCCATTGATGGCCAATGCGGTTCCGATCCCTACACCGGCAACCATATAGCCAACCTGACTGACAATTTCCCAGCCGAGCAATCTCCTGATGTCATTTTCCATCATGGCATAAATGATGCCGTAAATTGCCATGATGACGCCAAGGACAATAAGAATGTCAAAACCGGCAAATGCTCGGGCGAGGGTGTAAACGGCTGTTTTCGTGGTGAAGGCGCACATAAAAACCGCGCCGGTGATAGTAGCTTTGCTGTAGGCATCCGGGAGCCATGAGTGAAGCGGAGGAACGGCCGCGTTCAGCATCAGGCCCGCCATGATCAGCCAGGTAAAGAGCTGGGTGTTTTGTTCGTCAAGTTGGACAAACGAAAGATCGCCGGTTGCCTGGTAGCGCAGGACGAAGCCAAGGAGCAGCAATACCCCGCCGAAGGTGTGGACCAGCAGGTATCGATAGCCGGCGGCCAGGGAGCCGGCGTCCTTGTTGAACCAGATCAAAAAAGTCGAGGCGAACGCCATCAATTCCCAGAAAAGAAAAAGTACCAGATAATCGCCACTGTAAATTACCCCGAGACTTCCCGATACATAGAACCAGGCGGCGATATGTTCCACGTCATCCTTAACATGCAGGCCGTATACAGTGCCGATGATGGCCATGAGGGACATAATGAAGGCAAAGATCATCGAGAGATTGTCTACCCTGCCAAAAGTGAGGGTCCAGTCGCCCATAAATGTGACGACTCCATGCATGCCCGGATGCCAGTTGAGATAGAGCACATCGAGGAAGGTCAGGAGGGGTACTCCACACAGGTAGATCTTTCGAAACGGCTCCTTGATAAGCGGCAGTAATAAGGCGCCGAATATCAATATCAGAGACGGATGGATAAAACTAGTCGCCATAGTAATCCTCTTGGGTCATGATTCCGCTTTTTCCAAACCATCGAGCGAAGAAAATGAGTACGACACAGGACAGGATGCTGAAAATTGCCCAGAATCCCGGGATATGAGCTTCCATCCATGTGTGGGCGTGATGTGTATCGACGCCAACAATCGTCCACACTACCATGATTGCAGCGGCAATGGCGCTCATCAGCTTCACCGTCTGCAGCCTTTCTTTCAGGTAATCGATAAGATCAACAATCATCCTGTCACCGCCTTGACAAAGTGCATCATAACATCAGGGTATATACCTATAATTACGGAGATTGCGCAGGCAATCATGATGGGTATCAACATCGCCAGCGGTGCTTCTTTTATGCCGGTAAAGGGTTCGCCAACCGGCGGTTTGCCGAAAAACGCCCTATAACTTATCGGGGCAAAATAGGCGACATTCAGCAGGGTGCTGCCGATAAGGAGCAGGAGTATGCCAAGCTGATGAGCCTGAACAGAGCCGACGAGAAGATTCCATTTGGTGATAAATCCGGCTACGGGAGGAGCACCTATCATACTCAGCGAGGCGATGGCGAACGCACCGAAAGTAAAGGGCATCGATTTACCCAAGCCATCCATCTCGGAGATATTTTTTTTGTGGGTGGCTACATAGATGGCACCGGCGCAAAAGAACAGGGTGATCTTGGAAAAGCCATGGTTGACGATGTGGATAAGGCCGCCTTGGATGCCCGGATCGGTAAGGAGCGCGACACCCATTATTATATAGGAGAGCTGACTTACGGTCGAATAGGCTAACCGGGCCTTCAGGTTGTCCTTGGAGAGTGCGATGATAGAAGCGACGATCACCGTAAAACCGACAAAATAGGCGGTGGGGATGCCAAGATTCAGGGCATGCATGGTCTCAGTGCCGAATACGTAGAGCATGACCCGGGTTGTGCAGAAAACCCCGACCTTGACTACCGCCACCGCATGGAGCAACGCCGAAACGGGCGTAGGAGCAACCATCGCCCCCGGCAACCAATGATGAAAGGGCATGACCCCGTTTTTGGCAAAGCCGAAGATACAAAAAATATAGAGCATGACGACGAGAGTTTTGTTCACGTCTGCAGGGAAGATACCTGCGGTAATATTCGGTGCAAAATCAAGCGTTCCGGTCAGCACATAGATCAGGATCATGGCCGGCAGGAGAAAGGCTTTGGCGGTGGCGGTGAGATAGACAAGATATTTTCGTCCACCGTTGTATCCTTCGTCATCCTGATGGTGAGCAACCAGCGGATAGGTGCAGACAGAGACGATTTCGTAAAAAAGATACATCGTGAAGAGGTTGTCGGAGAAAGCCACCCCGATCGCGCCAAAAATGGCCAGGGCAAAGCAGGCATTAAAACGAGTCTGGGCATGTTCATTCAGCCCTCTCATATAGCCCATGGAGTAGAATACCGCGATTGTCCACAATGAGGATGCCACGAGGGCAAAGATCATCGACATCGAATCGGCCCGCAGGGTAACCGTTACCCCGGGTAAGATGGTGAACATGTGAAAGATCAGGGTTTTACCGTGCCAAACGGCGGGAATCATCGAGCCGACGACTAGGAGCAGGAGGATCGATGAGATCGAAGATATTCCTTCGCGGATGTTCTCGTTGTTGCCCTTGAACATCACCCCCAATGTACCGATAAGCGGAATGAGCAGGGCTAAGAGTAATGTATAATCCATTGCCGATGGCTCCTTGACTAACCTTTAAGTTGAACGGCGTCTTCTGCGTCAATCGACTTGAAGTGACGATAAACGGCGATGATGATACTCAGTCCGATAGCGGCTTCTGCGGCTGCCACCGCCATAATGAACAGAGTGAAGACCTGGCCCGTGACCGGATCGGGTGCGGTAAACCGGTTGAATGCCATGAAATTGACGGAAGATCCGGCCAGAATCAGTTCGGCGGCGATGAGCATGCCGATGAGTGTCTTGCGGCTGACAATACCGTATATTCCGATACCGAAAAGCAAGGCGCCTATGATAAGATAGGTGTTCAGGTTGTTGTAGAGTCCGAGAATCATCAGCCTTCCCTCCCTCCCCGGGCAATTACCAGGGCACCTAGTATTGCGATGAGGAGTACAATTGAGATAAGTTCAAAGACCAATGAGTAATCGGTCAACAATTGAATACCTATAAGCTTGACGGAACCGTCATTGATTTTTTGCTGGATTGGCCACTCGGTCCGCAGGGCGAGGACGGCAAAACCACCGGCGATGAGTGCCGCGGTGCCGAAGCCGAATGGTCCGGAGAGGGGGCCGGCGATTCCGGTTTTTTTCTTGTCTTCCGGGGCGGCAAGCATGATCGCAAATGAAATGGTGACCGCTACGGCACCAACATAAATGAGGATCTGCATCATGGCGACAAACGGTGAGTTGAGAAAATAGTAGATCCCGGCGACGCCGACAAAGCAGACGATCAGGCCGGCAACGGAGCGAACCAGTCTCTCTGAATTACAGGCAATCAGACCACCGATTAAGGTGATTGCCACCATTATTAAAAACACCACCCCTACCAGCCCGTCGACACTCAGCAGGGCGGGGGAAGCAACCGCAGTCGGATTCATTTTTTCTTCTCCTCCAGACGTTGCAGAAGATTGAAGATGAAATCTTCTTTTCTGGTACTTGCCAAATTATATTCCTTCGAAAAATCGATGGCGCCGAAGCTACATGCCTCGACGCAGGACCCGCAAAGGGAGCAGGTGGTGAAATTGAGCACGTATTTGGTGAGTTCTTTCTTCTTTCCACCTTCCGGCTTCTCCCCGGCAAGAGTAATGCATTCGGAGGGACATGCCTTTTCGCAGAGTCCGCAGACAACACATTTGGTATTGCCTTCTTCATCCGGTACGAGTTCAATATGTCCCCGGTATCGGGCACACATTGTCAGCGTCTCGTAGGGATAGGCTACCGTGACGGTTGGCTTGAAGAATTCCTTGAAGGTGATCCCCATGCCGATAAAAAGGCTCAGCAGGCCGGTATAGATTTCGGTAAAGTAAGCGACCATCTTAAAACACCTTTATTAGTCCTGCGGTAAAAAGCAGGTTGAACAGGGAGAGCGGGATGAGAATTTTCCAGCTGAGATTTAAGAGTCCGTAAATGGTCGTACGCGGGAAGGTCCAGCGTATCCAGATAAAGGTAGCGATGAGCAGGTAAAGTTTCAGGATAAACCACCAGACACCGGGGAAAAGTCCGAATGGACAACTCCATCCGCCAAGAAAGAGGATGGTCGTCATACACGAACCGATGACGATGTTGGCATACTCCCCCATGAAGAACAGACCGAATCCCATGCTGCCGTATTCCGTGTGAAAGCCTGCCACCAGTTCGCTTTCTGCCTCCCCGAGGTCAAAGGGCGCCCGGTTCGTTTCGGCGAGGGTACAGGCAAAGAAGATAAGGAAGGAGCAGGGCATCAAAAGGTTATGGGAATTTCCGAGCAAGGGGAAAATGTTCCAATGCAGAATGGAACCGCTCTGTTGCCTGACTATCTCCATCAGATCGATGGAGCCGGTAATCATAACGACCGTGATCGTGGTAATGAGCATCGGTATCTCATAGGCGACAGCCTGAGAAACAGCCCGGACCGACGACATCATTGCGTATTTATTGCGTGAACTCCAGCCGGCAAAAACCAGGGACATGCCCCCCATGGAGGCGAAGGCAAAGATCATCAGAATGCCGACATTCATGTTTTTGGCAACGATCGTGTCACTGAAGGGAATCGTCACAAAACTCATAATTGCCGGAAACATGGCCAATACCGGGGCGGCAATGAACATCACCTTGTCGGCGCCGCCGGGGATGGTCAACTGCTTGGCCATCAGTTTGATGCCGTCGAGGGGGGGCTGGAGCAGACCGAAGGGCCCGTTGATGTTAGGTCCTGGCCGGCGCTGAATACGCGCCGCCCCTCTTCGCTCGGCCCAGACCAGATAGGCGGCATTGACAGCTGCAAAGGCAATAGCTATAACAACCGCAATTATGACATTCAGTAGTGTTAAGCGCATAAGCTTTTCCTCTTATCTGTCTATCTCAGGAATAACCAGATCAAGACTTCCCATGAATGCGAGAGCATCCATGATCATCATGCCTCGGCATGCTTCATCGAACAGGTGCATGTTTGAATAGGTGGGTGAGCGCAGTTTCAAGCGATAGGGATTTTTCGAGCCGTCGCTGACCAGTCTGACGCCAAAACTGCCCCGGGCGGTTTCCACCGCCTGGTAATAATCGCCGACCGGCGGTTTGATAATTTTCGGTTTTTTATCAGGCATGATCGGGCCGCCCGGGAGCTTGTCCAGCCCCTGCTCAACGATACGCAGAGACTGCTCGATTTCATCCATGCGCACCATGTATCTGGCCAGGGAATCGCATTCATGGTAGACGGGGATGTCGAAGTCAAATTCCGGATATACCGAATAGGGTTCATTCTTGCGCACGTCGAAGTTGATTCCCGATCCTCTGGCAACAGCACTTGATGCTCCGTATTTTCGACACATCTCCGGGGTAAGCGGGGCGATTCCCTCGAGACGCTTACGAAAGATGATATTGCCGGTTACAAGCTTTCGGTACTTTATCAGGGACTTGCGCATCCGCGGCACGAATCGTCTGGCCGCGGCGATAAAATCATCGTCGATATCGTTGTAGAGACCGCCGAACCGGAAGTAGCAGTACGTCAGCCGTGAGCCGGTGACAGACTCGAGCATATCCAGGATATGTTCCCGATCCTGCAAGGCATACATCAGGGGACTGAAGCCGCCTAAATCCATAACGAAAGCGCCGAACCAGAAGAGGTGCGAGGCGATTCGGTTAAGTTCCACCATTATTGCCCTGATGTATTCCGCACGCTCGGGGACCTCGATTCCGGATGCTTTCTCGACCACCAGTACATGGCAGTGGCTGTAGCCGAGGGCGCCAAGATAATCCATGCGGCTGAGATTCATCAGAAATTGCGGATACGTCTTGACTTCCCCCATTTTTTCATGCATCCGGTGAATATAGCCAATGACTGTTTCGGCATTGACTATATACTCTCCGTTCATCTCCATTTTGACCCGCAATACCCCATGAGTAGCAGGGTGCTGGGGACCAACGTTGAGAATGAACGTCTCGTCGGGCTGAAGTGTTATTGGAGCATTCATGCCTTGAAATCCTTTAAGAGTGGATGGAAATCTGCATCTTCAGGAAGGAGGAGCGGAATAAGGTGGGGGTGTCCGGCGAACTTAATTCCAAAAAAGTCATGGGTTTCCCGCTCGTGCCAGTTAGCTCCGGCATATATACCCGTTATCGTCGGAACTACGGGGTTTTTGCGATCAATTCTCGTTCTGATCACAACCCGGCAGGTATCAAAGTCATAACGGCTGAAATCGTAGATAACCTCCAGTTGGCCATCCTTGATCCAGTCGACACCGGTGATGCTTTCGATAAAGAACTCCGCTTCATCCAGTATGGTCACGGCACGGAGCAGCTGGTCAGGGGAGACCTGGGCATCGAGATGATACCCATGAACGGAGTAGTCGCGCTCGAGCAAACCGTTTTGTCTCGGTGGTGCCGCAGGGGTTTTGGCCTTCTTGCCTTCTCCTTCAGAGGCGGGTTCCGTAATGCTTGCCACCGGCTCCAACTTGGTTTCCGGAAAGAGAATTTGAAGAGCCAGTTTTGTTTTTTCACAAATCATGTTCAACGCTCCAAAGGACTCTGAAAAGCCTTGCTCTGGTTGTGGTGGGATTGTCGGTTCAAGGCTCTCAATCAGGCAGCCTCGGGGTTTTTCCATCGTTTCCAGTCGGATACCAGATGTTCAAGCTCGATTATCCCCTGCAGAAGCGCTTCAGGACGTGGAGGACATCCGGGGATGTACACATCGACCGGAAGAAATTCGTCAGCCCCGAGAATGATGCTGTACTGGCCTTCGAAAGCAAACGGCCCTCCGGAGATGGCACAGTTGCCAAGAGCCATGACCCATTTCGGTTCGGGCATCTGATCATAGAGGGTTTTTATGCCAGGCATCATCTTCTTGGTGACAGTGCCGGCGACGATCATTACATCGCTTTGCCGGGCGGAAGGACGAAAGACCTCGGCGCCGAACCGCGACATATCAAACCTGGCACAACCGGTGGCCATCATTTCAATGGCGCAGCAGGCGATGCCGAAGGTAAGCGGCCACAAGGAATTGGCTCTGCCGATATTGATCAGTCTGTCGGCAAATGCGAATTGAACTACCGACGAAGGAATGTTTTGCGTTCCCACTTAAATACTCCCTTAATCCATGCATAGACAATTGCGAGTGATAGAATTCCGATGAACAGAACAATTTCGACGAAATCACGTATTGAAGACGCGAACATCGCATCGTTATAAGCAAGAGCTACAGGAAAAAGAAAGAGAACGTCTACATCAAAGGCAAGAAAAATGAGGGCATAGAGATAGAAGACGACGCCGTAGCGGATCCAGCTGTCGCCGATGGGATCCATGCCGCATTCAATAAACTGCAGAGCCTTGTTGTCGATCTGCCTGGTTTTGAGCGGCATGAACAGATAAACAATGGCGATAGGACCTAGGGCGAATGTTAATCCTCCGAGGGTAAAAGCTGCGATCCAGAGGACGTTTTCTTGGTACAGAAAAGCAGTGAATTGATGTTCCATACTCGATCCCTTGTTATGCTTGTATTGAAAACAAATACAATATTACCAAGATACATCTTTGCTGGTTAACATTATTCCGCCCTAGCTGGAATGGCGCCTATCTTAAATAATTGTTATAAGCGTGTCAACAACTAATTCACCCTGCGCGTACCACAATGTGGAACTTCAATGGACCTCTATTCGCTCGAAATCCTTAATGTAAAAACACTTGTTAATCTTTTCAGAAATGCTATAGTGTCAAAAAAAGGATGTAAGTAAAAAAGATGATATATATCAATAAAAATGATCGTTCGGCTGGAGACTTGCTATGTCTATCACTCTAAGACAATTGGAAATCTTTATAGCTGTAGCAGAGACAGCCCAGGTAACCAAAGCCAGCAAAAAGTTGTTTGTTACCCAATCCGCTGTCAGCATGGCTCTGGCGGAGCTGGAAAATCAGTTGGCCGGTTCACTGTTTGACCGGCATGGCCGGAGTCTGCTGTTGAATGCCCGGGGAAGATTTCTGCTGCCGCTCGCCAAAGATATTACCTGCCAGGTCGGTAATATCGAAACCATCATGTCGGAACGGAACGATACTCTGGATGGTCGCATCGAGATTGTCGCCAGCACGACTCTTGGCAACTACATTCTCCCCTATCTGATCGGTGCCTTTAAACGTGTACACCCTAATGTACATGTCAATATGCTGGTGTATAATACAAGGTACGCGGAAAAACTTGTGCTCGACAAGGAAATGGATATCGGTTTTGTCGAAGGGCCACTTTCTGGCCGGGAAGAAATCCAGTCTCGGCCGTGGTTTGAAGACGAACTGGTGGTGCTGTGCGGTCCCACCGATCCGCTTGCCCACAATGAGTTGTTCGATATCAACCGCGACCTGAAAGGAAAGAAGTGGATCATGCGGGAGAGCGGTTCCGGAACCGCCGCCACCATCAGTGATCGTTTCGGCAAATATATGGAAGATGTCAATGTCGTCATGGAGATGGGGCATCCGGAAGCGGTAAAGCGTGCGGTCGAGTCGGGGGCCGGCATAGCATGCCTTTCGGCACTCTGCATCTGTCGAGAGGCAGAAAACGGCTGGCTGAAGGGATTGAAGGTTGAAGGTCTCGACATGAAGCGGCAACTGACGATTATCCAGAGAAAAGATACTGAGATCAGCGATGCGCTTGCCGAGTTTCTCTCCTTTTGCGATGTCATGTCGATCTGCGACGATTCGCGGGTATGCCTCTCTTCTCCCTGGAAACTGCAGTCGCTTTTGGCCAGACATTCAGCTATGAAAAAATAGCCTGTTTATCGGGGCTGTCGACAATTTGTCAATCAGTATAATACCTTATTGAGCTGCAAACCATGGGCGGGGGCTGTTGGACCGGCCATGGTCCTGTCTTTTGCCCGCAGTATCCCGGCAAAACCTTCCGATGTAATTGTTCCTCTCCCGGCAGCCAGCAGTGTCCCCACCAGATTGCGAATCATATTGCGCAGAAAACCGTCGCCGGTGAATTGAAAGGCAAACAGCTCCGGGGTCTGCTGATGGATTGCAGCCCGATAAATTGTCCGTATCGCCCCTCGACCGGAACAATCATCCTTGTCTCTCGAACCGCTGTTTTCAAAGGATGAGAAGTCATGGGTACCTTCAAGCAGTCTTAAACATTCATGCATGGCGTTGAAGTTCAAAGGGCTGGTGACATGGAGGGTGTACCGCCGCAGATGGGGGGGATGGACCTTGCCGGTAAAGACCGAGTATTGGTATTGTTTACCGATGGCGGAGAACCGGGCATGGAACGACGGATCTGCCTCTTCCGCCCGGTAGATGCGGATGGCTCCGGGAAGCATGGCATTCAGGCCGCGAACAAAAGCCGCACAGGAGATCGATGAGCCCGTGAGGAAGTGGGCAACCATGCCCTCCGCATGAACCCCCGCATCCGTACGTCCCGCACCATGCAGCGATATTTCTTCCGTGGTCATTACGGCCAGGCGGTTTTCTATCTCACCCTGGATGGTGCGGTCATGCTTTTGCCTCTGCCAACCGCTGTAATCTGTCCCGTCATAGCCGATAAGCAGTTTGATATTGCGGAGTTGGGGGGTCGGTTCGGTTGACATTCTTACATCGCAAAGCGGTTATCAGGGAAAAAACGGCACGATTTCAAGACCGGCAGTTTCTGTAAAACCGCACATGATATTCATGTTTTGTACAGCCTGTCCAGAGGCACCCTTGACGATATTGTCGATCGTTGACATAACGATGATCCGATTGGTCGCCGGATCGATTTTGTAGGAAATGTCGCAGAAATTGGAGCCACGTACATACTGCGTGGCCGGGAAGCTATCTTCGGCCAACAACCGGATGAAGGGTTCATGCCGGTATTTCCGGCGATAGAGGTCGTCTATGGTTTCGCGGTCAAAGCCGGGGGCGAGAGAGGCATAAACGGTACTGAGTATTCCCCTGGAAATGGGGAGCAAATGCGGGGTGAAGGTAACCTTCACGGGCTGACCGGCCGCGGCGCTCAACTCCTGTTCGATCTCCGGCGTATGCCGATGGGCCCGTCCGACCTTGTAGGGCCTGAAGCCGTCATGGACCTCGCAGAACAGAGTCCCGGTCTGGGCTACTCGGCCTGCTCCGGAGGTTCCCGATTTGGAGTCGGCGATAATGGTCTCGGGCAGCAGAGCACCTGCTGCAAGCAATGGTGCGAGGCCGAGAATAATGGATGTCGGATAGCAGCCCGGGTTGGCCACGAGCCGGCTCCCGGCGATATCCCCGCGGTACAGCTCGGGCAGGCCATAAACCGCTTCGCCGAGCAGGTGGCTGGAAGAGTGGGGTTGGTACCACTCCTCGTACACCGCGAGATCACGGAGCCGGAAGTCAGCCGAAAGATCGACTACCTTTTTGCCCGCGGCGAGAAGATCCGGGACTAAATCCATCGCAGTTTTGTGCGGGACGGCGGTAAAAAAGAGATCGGCCCTGGCGCAGAGCTCCTCGGCCGGGAGGTTCTCGCAAATAATATCCGCTTTTCCCCTCAGGTGAGGAAAGATGCCGGAGAGTGGGCGGCCGGCGTATTGGCGTGAGGTTGCAACCGTAATCTTCGCTTCAGGGTGATTGCTGAGTATTCTGGCGAGTTCGGCTCCGGTGTATCCCGAAGCCCCGACGATTCCGATGTTGATCATGGCAAGTGTTCTCCCGGAGAAAGAGTGTTGGGGCGACAGTGATTAAAAAAAAAGAAAAAGAAAAAGAAAAAAGGGGAGTGACAGCAGAACTGTCACTCCCCTTGAGAAAACATTGTGTAACTGCAGTTTCTTGTCATTTGCCAAATGGTCCGGCAAGAGTAAGGAACTGCTCCGTCTCAGTCTGAAATTATCGTTTCGAGAACTGGAACTTGGCGCGAGCACCCTTCTGGCCGTATTTCTTACGCTCTTTCATGCGGGGA
Organism: uncultured Desulfopila sp.; assembly: GCA_964441345.1. Classification (GTDB taxonomy): domain Bacteria; phylum Desulfobacterota; class Desulfobulbia; order Desulfobulbales; family Desulfocapsaceae; genus Desulforhopalus_A. Next base: position 17,659 of record CAYTVF010000031.1, read on the forward strand.
TCGCGGGTCAGCAGGCCGGATTGTTTGAATGGCTGCCGGTTGTCCGGGCTCGTCTCAAGCAACGCTTTTGAAATACCATGGCAAAGTGCATCGGCCTGAGCGGATTTCCCGCCACCTTTCAGAGTGGCGATAACATCATACTGATCTGCTGTTTCCGTAACCCTGAACGGTTTGACGATGCGAGGATTTTTGAAAATCTGACCAAAGTAGGCATCGGCTTCCATTTGGTTGACTATTATCTTGCCGGTCCCCGGGGTAAGCCAGACTCTGGCGATAGCGTTCTTCCTTTTCCCAGTGGCATAAAAGCGATCTTGAGCCATAATTAATTCTCCAAGATTAAATATCTAATTCAGCAGGCTGTTGAGCTGCATGAGGATGATTTTTTCCAGCGTATATCTTGAGCTTTTTCAGTTGGGCCCGGCCCATCTTGTTTCTGGGGAGCATACCGCGTACAGCGTGCATGATCAGGTCGGTCGGATGCTTTGCCAGAAGCTCCTTGGCGGTAGCTTCCTTCAGGCCGCCCATATAACCTGTATGGCGATAGTATTTCTTGTCGTCGAGCTTGTTGCCGGTAAGAGCGATCTTTTCAGCGTTGGTAACGACTACGAAATCACCATTATCGATAAATGAAGAAAAAGTGGGTTTGTGTTTGCCCCGCAGGCGATTGGCAATCTCGGAAGCCAGACGGCCGAGAACCTTATTCTCGGCATCCACAACGTACCATTTTTTCTCGATCTCGTTGACTGGGGCAAGATAAGTTTTCATTATATCCCTCAAATGGTCGATCTTTTAATAAAAAAAGGTCCGAACAGTGTCGAACCTTTTATAATGTCTAGTGGAGCGGGAAACGAGATTCGAACTCGCGACTTCAACCTTGGCAAGGTTGCACTCTACCACTGAGTTATTCCCGCTCGTTTTGTTTTCGTATTTCAAAAGTCAAAACTGCGGTGTTTATACAAAGTCTTCAACTGGGTGTCAATAAAAAAAACGGTTGGGTTAAGCTTCGCAATATAATTGTTTTCTTCCCAACTGTCACGAAAAATAGAGAAGGTTTTTTCAGTATCGGGTATGGTGGGACATTCCTGCAGATTCCCATCCATGCCTTCGTAATATTTATCTAATGTTTCGTTTTTCGCGAAGAGGGGAGGGAAAAACATCGGAACCATTTCACAGACAAACAATTATGACACAGAATGTTTCAGAGAGAAAGGCCTCGGATAGAAAGGCCTCTGTTACCAGAAAAACAGGGGAAACCGATATCGAGCTGGAACTGGTTCTCGACGGATCCGGCAAATGCGACGTTAAAACCGGGGTGCCGTTTCTTGACCACATGCTGACCCTATTTGCCGTGCACGGTTTTTTTGACATCTCGCTGCGGGCCGACGGGGATATCGAGGTGGATGATCATCACACCGTCGAGGATATCGGCATCTGTCTCGGTCAGGCTATCGGCACGGCTTTGGCCGATAAAGGCGGGATTGCCCGCTACGGCAGCTGCTTTCTGCCCATGGACGAAACGCTTGCACGGGTCGTTGTCGATATTTCAAATCGACCTTTCCTCCATTATGGGGTAACGGTTGCGGAACAGAAAATCGGTTCCTTCGATACCGTGCTGGCCAAGGAGTTTTTCCGTGCCGTCTCACAACACGCCGGTCTCACATTGCATATTGATCTCTTGCATGGCGAGAATGGTCATCATATAATAGAGGCCATATTTAAGGGTTTTGGTCGAGCTTTGAATATGGCGGTTGCGAGAATTCGGATCGATGGTCCTCTCTCGTCAAAAGGATGCTTGTAGCTCAGCTGAGTCAACATTAAGCCGGTGTGCACCGTTAACCAATCCAAAGGTGATTTTGTGAAAAAACTAGCCAAAATACTTCTTACCTGCAGCTGTGCCGTTTTGCTTCTGGCTTCCTGTTCCGCCAATCTCGGCAGCGGTGGCGGGCAGGTCCAGGCGCCGCTCGAACCGCTCTCCTGCATTGCCGTACTGCCGGCCGGGACGTCGGTCGACAAGGATGACGCGATTGGCTACGAAAAAGCTCGTTCCCTTGAAAAAGGAGCGGATTTCGCCACTGAGATAATGGCGCGTGAACTTGGCGGCAACCCCAAGGTGCGGATGCTCTCGTCCGGCCAGGTCGCATCTCTGGTGCCGGACGTTTCCGGAGGGTTGTCGGGTACGGTCTCGGCAATCGGTAAAAAAGTAAATTGCGATGGGGTCTTGTTGACGACCGTCCGCCGTTTCAAGCAGCGTGAGGGGACGGAATACGCCTCCGAAGAACCCGCCTCCGCCGATCTGCATATGGCTCTCATGCATTCCCGGACCGGGGCGGTGCTCTGGACCGCCGATTTCCGTGAGACCCAGGAATCGTTTCTCGATAACATCCTGTCCTACAATAAAATGCAGAGCAGGGGATTTAAATGGGTGAGCGTCGAGCAGCTCGTCGAGCAGGGGATCAAAGAGCGTTTGGCCGGATGTCCCTATCTGCAGTAGTCTTCTGAGGTCCTGCAATTGAACGGCCCGCGGCACCGTACTTAACACTGCTAGCCGCGGGTTTCGGTTTTTAAAGGTTCTCTCTCTGCTGTTTTCCGATTTGTTTCAATGTGTCAAGAATGATAAGCGGATACCGGTTGCCTGCCAGGCTGAATAGAAAAATCGGCCAGGCGATGCATGATTACTCGATGTTTGCCGACGGGGATCGGGTTCTGATTGCGGTTTCGGGTGGGGTGGACAGTCTCACCCTGGCCGGCATCCTGGGGATCTGGCAGCGCAAGGCACCGATCCATTTCACTCTCACTGCCCACCATATCGACCATGGCTTCTGGCGGACTCAGGATCAGGCCCTGAATCCCGGCACAGCGATCGGGCGACAGGTACAGCGCATGGGGCTCCCCTTTGCAATCGACGAGGAAAGGACAATTGCCGAAGGGGCAAGGACCTGCTTTCTCTGTGCGCGCAACAGACGCAGTCAGCTCTTTGATTTTGCCCGCGACAACGGCTACAACAAGATCGCTCTCGGCCATCATAAGGACGACCTTATCGAAACCCTTTTTTTGAACACCATTTACAGCGGCAACATCTCAACCATGGTTCCTCGGCAGGATTTATTCGGCGGAACCCTTTCCATTGTTCGGCCGATGGCATATCTTGAGAAACACGAGGTGGTTGAAATCGGTGCCGGGCTGAACCTCGAACCGGTAAAAAATCTCTGCCCCTTGTCCGACGATACCCGGCGGGAGAAAGTCCGGGCGCTGCTGCAAAAACTCTACGATGACGAAGCAGGGGCGAAGAATTCGATATTCGCTGCCCTTGCCAATGTACGACAAGATTACCTGTTATGAAGACCTGTGTTGAATGCCTTCCCTGCTTTCTCCGACAATCGCTGCAGGTGGCGCGGATTTGCGGCTGCTCCCCTGCAATGCAGCTGCAGGTTGTCAAACGGGTCGCCGCAATTGTGAGCGGACTCGATATCGCCTTGAGTCCGCCGGCCAACGCCCAGGAGGTGTATCGGGCAATTGCCGACATCACCGGCTGCGAAGATCCCTACCTCACCACCAAAAAGACAAGCAACGAAGAGGCGATGCGGATACTTCCCGGACTGCGGCGGGAAATCGGGGAATCGTCCGCGGAATTGTCGGCGGCCATCTGTTTTGCCATAGCCGGCAATATCATCGATTATGGGGCCTACGAAACCTTTGATCTCGACGAAGCTCTTCGCAAAAGCCGGATAAAGCTTCTCATCGTCGACCATAGCGAGCTGCTGGTCAAGCGGATTGCGAGCTTGAAACAAGGGGCGAACGTTTTATATCTTGCCGATAACAGCGGTGAAATAGTCTATGATTCGCTGTTGATCGAGTGTCTGTTTCGCCAGGGACTTGCGGTTACGGTCGCGGTCAAGGACGGGCCGATTATTAACGATGCCCTGGCCGAAGACGCACTGTTTGCCGGGCTTGACCGGTTTGCTCGAATTCTCTCCAATGGTTCGAGGTGTCCGGGAACCGTACTTGAACGCTGTTCGCCCGAATTTCTCGAAGTGTTTCGCAACGCGGACCTGATCATCGCCAAGGGGCAGGGGAATTTTGAGAGTTTATCCGAGGTGGGGCGGGAGATTTTCTTCCTGCTGACCCTCAAATGTCCGGTTGCTGCCGGACACATGGCCGAGCTTGCCGGGATCGATCGGGCACGCCTGCCGGGCAAGGGGGAAATGGCCGTATATCATTTGGCAAAAAGATCTGGAGATGGTGGATGCAATGAAGACACGCATTAAAAATATCCTGCAGGAAAAGCAGGTTGGGCAAACTCTGACCGTCACCGGATGGGTGCGGACCCGCCGCGATACCGGCGGTTTTTCGTTCATCGAGGTCGGCGACGGTTCATGCCTTGCCAACCTGCAGGTTATCGCCGATAGCAGTCTGGCGAATTATGAAACCGAGGTCAAGCACCTCTCGACCGGGGCGAGCGTCATCGTCGAGGGGGAATTGAAAGAATCTCCGGCCAAGGGCCAGGATGTGGAACTTCATGCCGAAAGGCTCCAGGTAGTCGGCAAGGCCGACCCGGAGACCTATCCGCTGCAGAAGAAAAGGCACTCCTTCGAGTTTCTGCGGGAGATCAGCCATCTCCGGCCGAGGACCAATGCGCTGGGGGCCGTTGGCCGGGTCCGGTCGCGGCTGTCCTATGCGGTGCATCAGTTTTTTCAGGATCGCGGCTTCATCCAGGTCCATACGCCGATCATCACCACCAGCGACTGCGAAGGGGCCGGCGAGATGTTTCAGGTGAGCAGCGGCAAACCGGGCGACCTTTTTTTCGGCCGCGCCGCGGGTCTCACCGTAAGCGGCCAATTGCAAGCGGAAGTCTACGCCTTGGCTCTCGGCGACGTGTATACCTTCGGACCGACATTTCGGGCGGAAAAATCAAATACCTCAAGGCACCTGGCCGAATTCTGGATGATCGAACCGGAGATGGCTTTCTGCGATCTGCAGGGCAACAGGCAGCTTGCCGAAGAGATGCTGAAGTATCTTCTCAACGATACCATGACCAAGTGTGCCGAGGACATGCAGCTTTTCGACAAGTTCATCGAGAAGGGGCTGCTGAAAAAGCTGCAGGGCGTCGTCGATCAGGAATTTGCCCATATTACCTATACCGAGGCGGTGGATCGCCTGAAATCGGCGAAAACACAGTTCGAATTTCCCGTCGAATGGGGCCTCGATCTGCAATCGGAACACGAACGGTATCTGACCGAGGAGGTTTTCAAGCGTCCCCTCACCGTCACCGATTACCCGGCCTCGATCAAGCCATTTTATATGCGGGTCAACGATGACGGTAAAACGGTTGCGGCCATGGATATTCTCGTGCCGGGGATTGGCGAGATCGTCGGCGGCAGTCAGCGCGAAGAACGCCACGATGTCCTGGTCGCCCGGATGAACGGGGCCGGCATCAATCTCGCCGATTACCAGTGGTATCTCGATCTTCGCCTCTACGGCTCGGTACCCCATGCGGGCTTTGGCCTCGGCTTTGAGCGGCTGATCCAGTTTGTCACCGGCATGGCCAATATTCGGGAGGTCATTGCCTTCCCGAGGACACCCGGCTCCGCGCCCTGTTGATGGGAGGAAAGGTAATGTTTCCGGAAGTGGAGGACGGCCATTGAGCAAGGAACCGGGAGTACGGAAAATGTTCGATGCCATTGCCCATCGCTATGACCTGATGAATCGGGTTATGACGCTTGGCCAGGATCAGCGGTGGCGAAGGTTTGTGGTCAAAACGGCCGGCGATCCCGGCGACGGCTGGGCCCTTGATCTGGCCACCGGAACCGGCGATATTGCCGCGCTGCTGAGTACCACGCATCCGAAGGCCAGGGTGGCCGGCGGCGATTTTTCCCTGAATATGCTGAAGGAGGCGAAGAAACGTTTCGCCGGGCAAAAGATCGACTGGCATGCCTGCGATGCCAACCGCCTGCCTTTTGGCGACTGCAGTTTTGCTTCGGTCACCTTCGGCTACCTGCTGCGCAATGTCGACGATGCCGGCCGGGTTCTGCGTGAGGTTCACCGGGTTCTCAGACCGGGCGGACGGGTAGTCTGCCTCGACACCACCCCGCCGGCGCGGAACCTGCTCTATCCGTTTGTCCGCTTCTATTTTCGTTTTGGCATTCCGGTCCTCGGCAAACTCATAGCCGATGACGAGGCGGCCTACGCCTATTTGACCGGCTCAACCATGGACTTCTATCGGGCCGAGGAATTGGCCGGGCTGTTTGCCGCCAGTGGATTTATCAATGTCGGCTACCGGAAGTTCATGTTCGGAACCATCGCTGTCCACTGGGGCGAAAAGCCATGAACGAAAAAGCAGTTACGTCTCATCGCCCTGCACCGGCAAGGTCAGCGTGAAGGTAGTCCCTTCGCCCACCCTGCTCGCCACGTCGATCCTGCCGTTATTCGCCTCCACCAGATTCTTGCAGGCCACCAGACCGAGGCCGATGCCCTTGACCTTGGTGGTTTCATCGGCCTCCGCATGGACCATTTTTAAAAAATAGACGGCGGTGCTCATCACGCCCAAAGGGTTCCTCAGTTCGTGGCCGACAATGCCGGAGAGCTGGCCGAGAATGGCGAGTTTTTCCTTGCGGACCAGATCTTCCTGGGCTTCTTTCAGTTGCGCGATCTTCTCCAGCAGTTCGACGTTCAGCCGCCGGATCTGTCCTGTCCGCTCTTCGACCTTTTGTTCCAGTTCTTCGTTCAACCTGCGGATCTCCTCTTCCGCCCGCGTATGTTTGATGATTTCTTCCCGGAGCATGGTGTTGGCCTGTTGCAGTTCACGCGTGCGCTCGGCGACCATGTTCTCCAACTCAGCCAGCACACATTGACGTTCTGCTTCGGCTTCCGCCTCCAGAGCCCGTACCCTGATCGCATTGTCCTGGAAGACTTTGACGGCGCGGGTCATGCTGCCCAGCTCATCCCCGCGTTGCAGGCCGACAATTTCGTCCTCCAGGTGCCCGCCCGCCAGCCGTCGCATGACCGCGGCCAAGGCAACAATGGGCCTGGCGATCAGGCTGGAAGTGCGCCAGGCGATGAAGAGAGCGATCAGGACGGCGATGACGCTGGTGAGCACAGTGATCGAGGCGGCTCGTTCTCTATTGCCTGCGGCGACCAAGCGCTGTTCACCTGCGAATGTGGTCATGAGGGAAGCGGTTCGGGCCGCTTCCTGCTGCACCTGATCATGGGCCTGGCGCGGAAGCGGTCGAATGCCGCGCGATACCCGTCAATCTGGTCACCCACAGAGAGGACTGAGGCGGAGCCTTGCGGCGATCCTGCCGACGGCAGGATACGAGCGAAGCGGGTCAGTTGATCGAGAATACATTAATGATCTCAAGTCGCTGCAACGCCTGCCTGCCGAGGATCAATCGCCGGGAAACAGGGGCGTCGGTCAGCTCTCCGACGGCCTGCCCGGCCCGGATGACTGAATTCTTCAGCCTGTTCAACCCCTCCGGCTATGCCGTGGCGTCGATCAAACCCTCCAGCATGTCAAGAACCGGCAGGAGCGCCTTACAGGTGTTGTCGGCCTCGGTGAAGCCGGCCTCCTTGCCGTCGGCCAGTCCCCGCGCCACAATGGCTGTGGCCCTGCGCTCACCATTGTGAATGATCTGCAGTATCCTGTACGCATCCTGGATGATGCGAAGCCGGGAATCAACGATGGCTGCCTGTTTGTTGAGCCGATTTCTCCTCTCCCCAATATCCTGCTCGATCTCCATCACCACTTTTTGCAGCCGGCCATGGTTGATGGTCATGTAAGACGTTTCGGTATTCATGATATCCGTTGCCATGCCCAGGGTATTCGATGGCTTCGGCAAACCGTTTGAGGCCTGTCGTCAGTGAAATGGCCTCGTTGGGGCGGGTTAGGGCCAAGACAGTGAGCCGGTCAAGGGTATCCGCCATGATCGCTTTGGCCTTCAGCAAGCTGTCCTTGTCATAGGAGGCGATAAAATGCTCTACCCGTTCCGTGACGGTGTTGACGGCAACCAGTACTTCCGACGCCTGGCAGGCTGTGTCCACCGCCTTTTGCATACTCTTCAGGCCATAGAGACCGACCAGCGAGACAGCGACACCAAGCGCGACCAGTAAAAAGACAGACGTAGCGATTTTGGCAGTAATGGACAAATGCTCAATCGCTTTAACTTTCGGCATCGCTGGAAAGGCTCCATTCCCCGGTGAGAGATTGTTGTTGTTTCATGGTGTTTTGGGCGCAGGCACCCGGGGCGGTTCGGTGCCGTTCCGTTTGGCATCGATCATAGCGGCGACGATTTCCTGCGTGTAGAAAGGATTGGCCGCGCCGCCATCCGGCATGGTCGCCAGCCAGGCGTCGAGATCTTTCTCATATATGCTGACCAGGGGCACGGTGACGACCGGCACCACTTTCTTGCCCGCCAGTATCTGCTGGGCAACCCAGAAACCTACTTGGGAAACGCTCGGCGTCGCGGAAATGGAGAAGGTCTGGTAGCCGGCCGCGTCTCGTTCCTGTTTCCACAGAGCAAGCTCATCCCGGCGGTTTCCCATCACTATGAGAGGAAGCGGGCGCCCGGCCTCCTTGAAGGCCATGGCGGCCTCCGTAGCCGTCGCCACCCTAGTCGACGATAGCGTCGATCCGTGGCAGAGAAGGCAAAGCCAGCGCTACTTCCCGTTGAGCGACAGAGGCAGTCCATTGCCCGTAAACGGTATGGACTATCTTAAGCCCCGGGTAGTCCTGCGCTGCCTTATGGATGCCGTCGCTGATATCCGCGTCGGTGGCGTCACCGGCAATACCGCGAATCTCCAGGAGGTTGCCTTTCCCGCCGAGACGTTCGGCAATATACTCGATTTCCGCCCGCCCCATTTCCGACCAATCGTAATTCACTTCATACACACAGGGTTCGTTGACCTTACTGGCGAGGATGACGACTACCGTACCGGCGTTGCAGGCGTCTCGAACAACACTTTTGAGCGCCGTATCGGATGCGGCGAGGATAACGATGGCGTCATAGCCTTCCAGCACCATATTCTGAATATGGGCCGCCTGTTCCGGCGCCGAGTTGTTGGCGCTCACCACCGGCGGGTAGGGGGTCAGGCGGGTAGGGGGTCACGGGTAGGGGGTCAGGTCTTGAAAAATCACTTTTTGCAGTTTTTCAATGCCTTGCTAACAGTTGTGTAATGAATATGCAATTGATCCGCAATTTCCTTCATAGTGTAACCATACTGCATGTGCGCCGTCTCTA
>CAYTVF010000032.1:0-26494 GCA_964441345.1 uncultured Desulfopila sp.
TTTAAAATATTTTCATTTTTTTTTTACTGCAATTTGCTAACCGGACATTACTGGTTTTCCATCGTTTTATTCATGAGCAATCTGATCGCCATCGTTGATTGTTTCCTCCACCCGGAGATACCCTATTTCGCTCAGGACCATTTCGCTGTTGGTGGAATCAACGGCGTGGTATGCGGAATACTTTTCTGCCTGACCGTGCTTTGCACAAACAATGGGAGGCAGACAGTATTACAAGGCGGCACGCTTAAAGCCATTTTGCCTATCTGCGCGAATTGCAAACAGGTGCGCGTGTCGGATACGTATACAATTGAGTCTTGGCAACCATTGGAATGTTATATCACAGAACACACGGCTACCCAGTTCAGTCATGGTTGCTGCCCTGATTGCATGGAAAAACTGTATCCCGGATTCGCCACGGAAATTAAAAACCACCACATCCAAACCAGGCCGGAACTGAGCTATATTTAAGAGCGTCAGCATGTTACAACCGATTAATAACTGGCCCGCCCTGGCCATTTCCGCCGACCCGCTCCCGCTCCACGGCCACCCGGCCATTACTCGCTCCCTTCAGCTTGATCCCGCCGCCTCAGCAACCCGGTCCGGTTCCGGATGCTTTCCCCGCCCATTCGCCCAATTGGCAACGCGGATCGGGTTGCGACACCGGGTTTGCCACCATTTCCCCTCTCTTGCCTGCGACCAGGATTTAGTATATATGTCTTCAATGAAGGGCCGGCCGGGCTGACATCCAAGCAAGATCTGGATCGGATCACGGGAAGGACTCTTTCGTTACGACAAGGAAAGCAACTTTTTCACCCCGTTCGTCGCCCGGCCGGACAACGACAACGCCATAAGCTCGAACAGTATCTGGACCGTTGCCTGCGACCGGGCCGGCAAGATCTGGATCGGTACCTCCGCCGGCCTGGACGTCTTTGACCCGGCCACCTCGTCCTTTACCCATTTCCGCCATGACCCGGACCAGCGGGACAGCCTGGGGAGAGGGATGGTCTATGCCGTACTGCAGGACAAAGACGACGAGATATGGGTCGGCAAAGTTATCAATTATGCGGGGTATCAAGCCGCAGAATCCACAGATCGCCGGCAAGCCAGCCATCCCCCTCCCGGCGCAGCCTGGTCTCCTCCTGCGCCAGCACCGCCCAGCCCGCGGCGGCCGCGATGCTATGGATATAGTCACGGGAATAGGCGAATCTGCCGGTTTTTCTTAAGCGGTAACCTGCCGGACTCTGATTTTCCGTGGAAAAGCAGAAGGGCGCGGCCGGCCGGGCAACGGCCCGCACCGCCGCGAAAATTTCCCGCAGATCGCCGACATAGATAAAGACATCGGTGGCGAGGAAGAAATCATAGGTGTCGGCGGTTGACCGCAGGTGCTGGACGATACCGTCCTGATACAATCCTGCATAGCACTCTTTGCCGGCAGCCTGAACAAGCATGTTGCCGGACAGATCCACCCCGTCGAGAACCGTAACGATCTCCTTGAAGGCGACACCGCTGAGTCCGGTGCCGCAGCCGAGATCGAGGCCATGGTCAAAACCGGCCCTATGGTCATTAAGATGGTCATTTTGATGGTTATCATGCTGGTCATCATGTCCGGAACATTGCCGAAAACACTCGTACAGCTGCCGGGGGGTATCATAGCCGAGTTCCGTTACCAGACTTTGCTCGAAGCCTTCGGCGTAGGTGTCGAAAAAACCGCGGATATATGCATCAGGGGCGTGGTCGAGCGGGATGCCCTGCAGCGAGGCGAGCATGTATCGGGCGGAATCGTCTCCCGGCCGTAAGGCCAGAAGCCGGTTGTAATAGACAACAGCCTGGTCGGCATTGCCGCCGCGGTGATAGAGATACGCCAGATTATTGACCGCCGCCGGAAATTCCGCATGTATCGCCAGAACCCGATGATAGCAGGCGATTGCCTGTGCATCGTCATGGCTGTCGCGATAGCAGCCGGCGAGATTGTACCAGCAGTCTGCATTGTCCGGGACGATTTCCAGAACCTGGCGGTAGGTGACGATGGCGGCCCGGCAATCCCCGGTCTTCTTGCGGCAGAGGGCCAGATTGAAGAGGGTGTCGGCATCTTCGGGCTGGAAGGTCAAGGCCAGGGAAAATTCTCCCAGCGCCTCGGCAAAATCCTTAAGGTTATAATGCACCAGACCAACATTGTAGTGGAGAATGGCCGCAGCCGGGAAATAGCCAAGCAGAACCAGGTAGTTCTCGCGGGCCTCGGCAAAGCGCCCCGCTGTCTGGGCGTTGCAGGCCGCTGTGAATAAAAGGTCAAGATCTTCGGGAGAAAGACTCTGCTGGGTGAGGGACATGGCTTTGGCGATCCTAAGCTGAAGGGTTTTCGAGAATCCCATCAGGCTGGATCTGATGAAATGACCTGGGGCAGGAAGCGGACGTATCTTTACATTACCTCTTTTTTCCCCGGGTGGGTTGAATATTCACGACAAAAGGTGCATTGTTGTGCTTTTATCAAAAAATTTGACGGCGGGAGAAAAAGCATGAAAAAAGTAGAGTACCGGGAACAGGCGTTGAAGATCCTCCCATGGGTCTGCGCCAATTGCGGCCGTGATTTTACCGGAAAAAAGCTGCGGGAGCTGACGGTTCATCACAAAGATCATAATTACCGGAACAATCCACCCGACGGCAGCAACTGGGAGCTGTTGTGCATCTATTGCCACGACAACGAACACTCCCGCTCCCTGGACGCCGAATGGCTGCCCACCGAAGATCCGGATAAAGACAAAAAACCGACCGCCACCCACACCCCTTTTGCCAACCTCAAGGGGTTGTTGCGGGGAACCGGCGATCATAAAGGAGAGGACGAAAAAGAATGAGGGATATGACCGCAATCCTTCAAATCGTTTGGGAATACGACAAAGTATCTAAACCAAAAGGACGTAATTGACAAGCGTCGCTTATCATGTTAATAATTATGCCATGATAAAACGGTTTCAGCATCGAGATTTGATTGATTACCATTAGGAGGATAATACGATGATGAAAAATCCACCTCATCCCGGCTTAACGGTGAAATTTGATTGCCTTGAACCTCTTGGTTTGACAGTCACCGAAGGGGCAAAAATCCTTGGCGTCTCCCGTCAGGCCTTGAATAACCTTGTGAATTGCAAGAGCGGGATTTCTCCGGAGATGAGTCTGCGGCTTTCAATGGCTTTTGGCAGCAGTCCGGAAACATGGTTGAGGATGCAACTTGACTATGATCTTGCCAAAGCACGGCAGAAAGAAGGATCGATCCATGTGCAACGGGTTCAACGTGTCACGACCCGGCCTCATACGGTTTAATCCCTGAGAAAAGTAATATTACCGATCCTCGCCAGTGCATCAGAGAACAGATGAGAAAGATTAGCCAATCCCGGTCGGTTATCTCCAGAATCGGCGGTGAAGGTGCCTTGATAGCTCTGTCGCCGCTGCCGATTTTATTGTTATTGGCAGGAGAGGAAACGACCTCCCGTCCCTGGCTTGTGCTCATTGCGGCGGTTGCCGCGGTCAGCTGTCTTGCATGCGCCTTAACCCTGTTCCGACGACCGGGTATCGGCAAACTGTGTGGCTCTATTGCTGCAGCCGGCAGTTTTGCCGTGGCAATTCCCCCTATCGCAACCAGTCCCTTTTCGGCATTAACGGGATCCATCCTGTTGATCGGTACCCTCTTCGCTCTCACCGATTTCAGAATCCAGACACTGGTCGGCAAAAAGAGCGATCACCTGGAGCGATGCCTGCAAAGAGCCTGGTGGGCCGCGATGGCATCGCCCCTCACGGTTTTTTTCTATCTACTTATGGATCCGCCGGTTGCCCGGTATGCCGAATATGTAATTGCCGCTTCAACGTTTATCACCCTGCTGCTCCTCGCCCATTGGGCCTTTGAGAAAAAATCGAAGCTGCATCTCCTCCTGGTCTTAGCAGGAGTCGCGGCCATCGGCCTGGCGCTTTCTTTCTCTGCAACGGACAACATTCCCAGCCTCGCCCTGCTCGTCAGTTTGCTGAGTCTGGTGTCGCTCCCCCGCTCCCGGGTCCGGATCGATACGCGGCAATACTGGTGGGAGGTATTGCTTAACCATCCAGCCAGGTTGCTGCTCACCACTTTTTTATTTTTATGTGTGATGGGGACACTCCTGCTCATTACTCCGATGGCCCCGGAGGCCGGCACCATAGACCTTATCGATGCCGCTTTCACCTCGGTCAGCGCCGTTTGCGTCACGGGGCTTATCGTGTTGGATACTCCCAATGATTTCAGCTTGACAGGACAGTTTTTCATCCTGGCCCTCATTCAACTGGGCGGTCTCGGCATCATGACGATCGCAACCGTGGCGTTGCATGCGATGGGCCGCCGCCTGAGTCTGAAACAGGAGCGTATCATGACCTCGATGACCGATACCGATCATCGGGATCTGCTCCAATCCCTTGCGACAATACTTAAATTTACCTTTATCACCGAGGGGATAGGCGCCGCTCTGCTGACGCTGCCGTTCTATTTCTCGGGGCACAGCCTCGGGCAATCCGCCTGGAAGGGTGTGTTTACGGCAATTTCTGCCTTCTGTAATGCCGGCTTCGCCCTGCAGAGTGACAATCTGGTTCCCTATCAGACCAATCCATTTATTCTCCATGTGGTTGCAACTCTTATAATACTGGGCGGTCTGGCGCCCGCCACGAGTTTGATAATCCCGCGCTGGCTGACCGGCAAACAGATTCCGCTGCAGGCGCGACTCGCTCTGAAAACAACTGTTGTCCTGCTCGTGGGCGGGGCTTTCTTTTTTCTGGTAGCCGAGTGGAATGGGGTTTTGGCCCATTTGCCCCTGATCGACAAAATCCATAACTCCTGGTTCCAATCGGTCACGCTCCGCACCGCCGGCTTCAACTCGGTCGATATCGCCGGAGTGGCAAACCCATCGTTTCTTGTTATGATTTGCTGGATGTTTATCGGCGGCAGCCCCGGGGGCACCGCAGGCGGTATAAAAACAACGACAATCTCCATACTCGCCGTGACATTCTGGGCAAATGTTACAAACCGCAACGACATTACCACATACAACAAGCGGATTCGCTCGGGCACCATATATCGAGCGATTACGATAACCATAGCCGGCATGATTGTCTGGTTCATTGTGGTGCTGATGCTGGAAATGACCCAGGCCATTCCGGCACGAGACCTGATATTCGAAGCCACATCGGCGCTCGGCACGGTCGGGCTGTCAACGGGCGCCACGCTGCAACTCGACGAGATCGGCAAGATAGTCATCATGCTTGCCATGTTCGTCGGGCGGATAGGGCCGATGACGCTTTTCATGCTGCTCAGCAACGACTACGCGGCAACGGCGGCACGACACCCTGACGCAAAGATTTCTTTAACGTAACCGAAGGAGCTGGAACATTGGCGCAACAAATATTGATTATAGGACTTGGACAATTTGGCATGTCGCTCGCCCGAACGCTTTCGGAAAAAGGTGCCGAGGTTCTGGCGGTCGATGTCGATAAAAACCTGGTTGAGGAGGCGGCGCCTTTTGTCACCGAGGCGGTTGTTCTCAATGCAACCGATGAAACCGAGCTGGCACGTCTGGAACCGAACAAACGAGATTCCGCGGTGTGTGCGATCGGCGACGATTCGAAGGAAGCATCGATCATCTGTACCGCTTTGCTCAGGCAGATGGGAACACCGTTCGTAATTTCCCGCGCCAACGATACCATGCACCAGCGCATCCTCCATCTGGTCGGGGCTCACCTCGTCATCAATCCCGAGCAGGAATTTGGCAAGAGGTTTGCCAACCGTCTGTTATACCGTAACATAATCGCCGACACCAACCTCGGGGAAGATCTCCATCTGACCGAGATCTGCGTACAGCCGTCGATGGTCGGCAAAAATCTCATCGACCTCGCCCTACCCAAGCGGTTCGGCGTGATGGTGGTCGGCATCCGCAGAGGGATAGAGGGTAAGATTCTTCAACCATTTCCAGGCGATCCGCTGCAAGTTGACGATACTCTGATAATTGTCTCAAGTGAATCCGCTATTCCAAAATTGATAAAAGGAGTCTAGGGATGAAGGTCGGGCAGAACGTAAGACTGGGCGCCTGGTTTCTCATCGGCTTGAACCTCCTGATGGCAATGGGCTCTATCTGGGTCTTTGTCCGGATGGCTCCGGCGATCGAGATAATTATTCTGCAGAATGAACGATCTCTACAAGCCTGTGAGGAAATGCTGCTCTCCCTTGCCTTGATAAACTCCAATGGACCCGCCACCGAACAGTTGCAGGCATCCTTCAACGATGCCCTGACCAGAGCCGAAAAAAACGTTACCGAAAAAGAAGAACCTCTTGCGTTGCAGTCGATACGGCTGCATTATTCCCAGGCATTTGCCGGAGACTTCGAGGCGAGAAGCAAAACCGTGACGGCAATCACCCGTTTGGGCAAAATAAACAGAACGGCCATGGAAATTGCCGACAGGAAGGCCAGACAGCTCGGCAATGGAGGCGCCTGGGGTGTAGTCTTCATGGCCTCCACCGTATTTCTGGTCGGGATGCTGTTTATGCGCAGCCTGGAAAGAAATTTGGTAACGCCGCTTGCGGAAATCCATTCGGTAATATCGGCCCTGAAAAGAGGCAACACGAGGAGACGATGCACGGGAACGGATCTGGCAAAGGATGTTGCCGTCGTCTTTAACGAATTGAACGATTTTCTCGATAAAAACATTGTTTCCAGCACCTTTTCGACGAAGAACAACCAGCAGTAACATTCACTACTCACCAAGGAATCTCACCCCATGTCGGCAACGAGCCTGAAAACTCGATTTTCTTTAACGATTGCGGCTATATATATCCTGCTCGGTACCGTGACTTTTGTCGCGATCCACCTCAGCACCCAAAAGATTATCGGCTCGCTGGGCAACCGTTTCGCCGTCAAACAGGCGCTGCTGGAAAAATCGAAACTCATGTCCCGGATCCAGCGCGACCTGTCGCTGTCGCTGAAAATGGCCAACTCTCCCCTGCTCCGGCAATGGCTGGTCGATGAGGACAACCAGGAGCTCAAAGCGGCAGGCAATGGAGGAGCTGGACAGCTACCGGCAGAGCTTTGCCGGCAAAATCCTCTTTCTGGCGCTTGCCGATTCCGGCCATTACTATTTCGCCGACGGCAGCAGCAGCAGCACCGATTATACGGTTCCCAGATATACCCTGAGCGGCGAAAACCGGGATGACGCCTGGTTTTTCCGGACAATGGCGGAAGTCGATTCCTTCGAGCTGAATATCGACTACGACAATCATCTCGATGTCAACAAGATCTGGTACAACGTCGTGATTCGCGACCGTCAGGGAACCAAAATCGGCCTGGGCGGCAGCGGCGTCGATATCACCAGTTTTATCAATCAGGCCATCGACATCGACGAACCCGGGATCGAGACCATCCTGTTCAGCGGCGGCGGGACCATCGAAGGCCACAAGGACCGGAGTTACGTCATACATAACAGCAAGGTCCGCGGTGCCGAAAAAAAGTTTACCGTATTCGATCTGATCGATACGCCGGCCGACCGGGAAGGGGCAAGGCTTGCCATCGACCGGCTGACCAGGGGCGAATCGGAAGTGGAGAACCTGCCCCTTGCTCTGCAGGGCAAACACTATCTGGCGGCAATTGCCTTTATGCCGGAAATCCGCTGGTACAATTTGGTCCTGATCGATGCCCGGCAGGTGATCGGCTCCCGCAGTTTCCTGCCCATTCTGGCGATTTCCATCGTTTCGCTGCTGGTGGTCGTGGTAATTATCATCGTACTTCTCAACCGGCTGGTACTGACCCGGCTGTCGATTCTGGCTATGTCGGCAAATCGAATGGCCGCCGGGGATTTCGATATTGCGATTGCCGCGGAGACGCGGGATGAAATCGGGGCACTCACCTCGTCGTTCAACGAGATGGCCCTGATGGTCAAAGACCACAGCGACAACCTCGAACAGAAAGTGGTGCAGCGGACCGAGGAGTTGAAGCTGGTCAACCGCCGGCTGGCCGAATCCAACGACCAGATCATGGACAGCATCCGATACGCGCAGCTCATTCAGGCCTCGATCCTGCCGTCCGCGGAAATTGTCCGGCGCCATCTCGCCGATTTTTTCGCGCTGTATCTGCCGCGGGACATCGTCGGCGGCGATTACTATTTTTGCCGGGAACATGCTTATTTTTTCGGGCGCCCGGATAGATTTGCATTATGTTGTTGACGGTGAAGTGAGAACAATCGGCGGCCAGCGTAAATCTATCGGCTATCGCCGGTCAGGCTCCGACCTGCGGCTGACGAATCACCCGGTGGCGATTAACGGCGATATGCACTTCTATCTGGCAAGCGACGGTATTCTCGATCAGGCCGGCGGCGAAAAAGGCTGGGGCTTCGGCCGGCGCAGGTTTGCCGGCCTCCTCCGTACAGCTGCCTCCCTGCCGGCAGCGGCACAGCAGGAACGGATACGGCAGGAGCTGGCGTCATATCAGGGAGAGTATCCGCAACGCGACGATATTACGGTAATAGGTTTTCGACTTGGCAAGGAAATCAGGTAAAGCAAGGTGTCATGTAATGAAAAAATTTGATTTATATGAACTGAAACAGACGGTGAACAACCACGGCGTACTCATCAGTTTTGCCGGGCCTTTTTCCCATGGTATAATCGAAGAACTGGGGCAGGCGGTCACCAGATACCTGGAAGCGCAGGCACTCACCAAGGCCTCATTGATGGACGTTTTTTCGGTATTTATCGAGCAGGCGCAGAACGTCCGCAACTATGCGGCCAAAAGGGAAGCGGAAGGCAACAGTGACCTGGATTTTAACAGCGGTATCGTCACAATCGGCCGGAACGGTCAACATCATGTCGTCTGTTCCGGTAATTTCCTGAAAAAATGCGATGTCGAACCATTGACCGCCAGGCTCGATCACCTGCGTAACCTCGACCGTAACGAGTTGAAGGTATTGTTCAAGCAACAGCTGCGCCAGGAACGGCAAGCGGATGAGGGCGGCGGACTGGGCCTCATCGATATGTCGCGGAAATCGGCTGTGCCGCTGGAATACGAGATCAGGGAACTCGACGGGAACAACTGTTTTTTCAGCCTCTGCGCAACGGTATAGGAAAGATCAATGGACAACTTATTTTTGCAGGAAACAAAATCGTCCCCGGCCATAGCCTTCGACAGCACCAGGGGGGTGCTGGAGATTTCCGGGGAATCGTATCCCGAAAATTCCTACGAATTCTATAAACCGGTGCTCGCCTGGATCTCCCGTTTTTGCGCCAATTTCCCCGGACCGATTGTATTCAACTGCCGGATCAGCTATCTGAACACCGGCAGCACCAAAAGCATGATGGACATCTTCGATATGTTTGAAGATCGCTTCCGGAAAGGCCGGGAAATCACGGTCAACTGGTTCTGCGACAGCGAAAACGATCGGGCGATCGAAAACGCGGAAGAATTCAAGGAGGATGTCACCTTCCCCTTCGCAATCAAATCCATGGTCGACAACCGATGACCGGAAAGAGCACGGGCGACAACAACCGCGGCATGATCGCGTCGCTGAAGGACCGGCTGGCAGCCACGGGCGGCCCTGAGAGCTTCGGCCGCGAGGAGGTGGCGGTGCTCCTCTCCCACCATGAGGCGCTGGTGAACCGGCTCGACCGGATCGTCAAGATCAGCGACGGCTATCAGTACGAGCTGAAGGCTCTGACCGCCGAACTGCAGCAGGCGCTGGCCAATGTCAAAACCCTCAAGGGCTTTATTCCGATATGTGCTTCGTGCAAAAAAGTCCGCGCCGATGACGGCTATTGGCGTCAAATCGAACAGTATATCTGCGAAAACTCGGAGGCCAGTCTTTCCCACGGACTCTGCCCCGAATGCACCACCAACTACCTGAACCTGGGAGCGATCGCCGATAATCCGGGGGACATTCCGCCAGGTTTCTCCATCAAAATCTCGGAGATGGATTTGGAGAACCCGGTTATTTCCCACTATCTCAATATCGTCAACAACGAACATTTTCACGATACGCCGTTGCACGGCGATCTGCTCAGATTGATCGAAAAGTACATCCTGCTTGAGCGGCGCCAGCGGCGCATTGCCCACATCAGCGACAAGTATCAGGCGGAGAGCAGAGAGATCAAGGAAAAGTTCGAACGCGAGGCAAGAATCGATCACCTCACTGGCCTTGCCAACCGGCGCGACATGTACCGGGTGATAGAGACGGAGATTGCCCGCGTTACCCGCCACGGCGGCTCCTTTGCCCTTATCATGTTTGATTTTGACAACTTTAAGAACATCAACGACACCCATGGCCATGAAGCCGGCGACCTGACCCTGCAGCATGGCGCCCGGCTACTGCAGGAGGTCCTGCGCCAGGAGGACACCTGCGCCCGCTGGGGCGGGGAAGAATTCATGCTCATCCAGCCCGGCAGCAGCCGAGAGGGTGTTCTGCGCTCCGCGGAAAGGATACGACTGATCATCGAACAACATCCGGTGCCCTATAAGGGGAGCGAGATTACAGCGACCATCAGCGTGGGCGTTGCCTTCTATCGGTCGGGCGAGTCTCTCAACGACCTCTTATTCCGCGTTGATTCAAGCCTGTATCAAGCAAAAAAACACGGCAAGAATCAGGTCGGGCCCCTTGACGATCAGCTGGCCGGGAAGGCGATATGAGAACACCGGCCAGCCATCTTCTCCCCGACGGCGCAGCCGCACCGATCCCCGACTACCCGGCTGCCACGGCCGTGACCATGGCCATGCGGCCGCTGCTCCACCCCTTGTTCCAGGCCCTGCCGGACGGGATCTCCGAGTTCACCTTTGCCAATATCTACCTGTTCAGGGCGAACCATCACTATTCGCTCTCACGGTTGGCGGACGGCAGCCTCGTCATCCTGGGCCGGGATGGCGACCGGCGGTTTTTCATGTCGCCCTTCGGTCTGCCGGACAAGCCGCTCCTCGACCTGCTGATGCGCAACCACGACAGGATGAAATGCGTGGCAAAGTCCCAGGTCGAGCCGCTGCAAGCCTTGGGCTTTCAGGTAACCGAAGACAGGGATAATTTCGACTATCTCTACCTGCGCCGGGAACTGGCCGAGCTGACCGGCCGGAAATTTATGAAAAAACGCAACCTGATCAAGGCGTTCATCAACAACTACCACTATGAAGGCCGGCCGCTCCTGGCCAAATATCTCCCCGACGCCTTACGCATCCTGGAGGCCTGGCAGAACGAACATGACTCCCCCGGCGACGTTGCGGCTGCCAGGGAAGCCCTGGAAAAAAGCGAAGAACTCCAGCTGTGCGGCGGCATCTATTACGCCGATGGCCAGCCGGCGGCCTTCTCGCTGGGCGAGGAACTGGCCTGCGGCACCAGTTTTGTCATCCATTTTGAAAAGGCCCTCAGCCGCTACAAGGGCATGTACCAGTTTGTCAACCAGGCCTTTGCCTCGATCATCAGCGATCCCTACACCACCTTGAACCGCGAACAGGACCTGGGCGACGAAGGGCTGCGGCACGCTAAACTGAGCTACCGGCCGACCGGTTTCGTGGAAAAGTTTACGGCTACCTTGGCCGTTGCCGGCGTCACCTGAAAAAACAGGCCGCCTCCTTTGCCATAATCATAACATTCACTGACAAAAAGCCCATGCCATCCGCCAAAGCAAGAGCAGAAAGTGTGAAAAAGAAACGCGTCTCGTCAGGAATCCCCGAGCTCGACAGGCTTTTGGGCGACCTGTATATCGGCGACAACGTTCTCTGGTATGAGGATGCCGGCAGTTTCTCCGCGGTCTTTTGCCTTCATTTTATCCGGGAATCGCTGAGCCGTAAAAAGCCGCTGATCTATGTCACCTTCGATCGTTCTCCCAAAAATGTTGTGTCTTTTCTCGGGCCTCTGGCGGAAAGCCAGAACCTGACCATCCTCGACTGCTTCACCAACGGCAAGGGCGACGGCTCCGAGGTTTTCAATAAATTCTATGAAAAGGACGGCGCCCTGTGGCCCTACCAGGTGATCAAGCTCAACGATCCCACCAATCCAAGCCATGTCGGGGAGGCGATCTACGGCCTGCACAGCAATTTATCGGGAGATGTTCATTTCATTCTCGACAGCCTGACCGGCATGCAGGCCCTCTGGGGCGGCGAGGAACAGGTGCTGCAGTTTTACGCGAAGACCTGCCCCCGCCTCTACGAACTGGAGACGATTGCCTACTGGCTGATCGAAAAGGGGGCGCACTCCAACAGGCTCAAGGCAAATATCAATAAAATCGCGCAAGTGGCAATCGACCTCTCGGTTCGTCGCGGCAAGTCGACGTTAAAAATCGTCAAGGCGGAAAAGCGGAATTCAAAATTCCTCAACGAGCAGCACGAATATGTCTGCGAGGACTCGGACATCGTTTTCGAAAGCCAGCGGCAAGTCAAAGGAAAATTCGATCTTGGCGCCAAGATCAAAAGCATCCGCCTCATGCGGGGACTGAGCCAGAAACATCTGGCCGATCTCACCGGGGTTACGCCAAGCACCATTTCCCAGGTTGAAAAGAATCTTATCTACCCCTCGCTGCCGGCTCTGTTCCGTATCGCCGAAAGCCTTGCCATCGAAGTGGCCACCTTCTTCAAGGACCATGGGCTGGAAAAAAATGTCTTCGTCTATCCGGCCGAGAAACGCTCGACCACTCCCATGGAAAAAATCTCGCGGGATGACGCGGACGCCGAATTGCTGCTGCCGCCGGATATCGAGAGCAGGCTGGAAATGGCAATCGTCAGGGTTCGTCCCGGTAAGAAGCTGGCCGGCCATTTCTTTATTCATAAGGGCGAGGAATTGGGATATCTCATCGCTGGACGGCTGGAGATGACCATCGACAACCATGCCTACGAAGTGAATCAGGGGGACGCCATCCACCTGCCGAAGGACACTCCGGGCCAGTGGCGAAATACCGGCGAAGGCGTGGCCGAGCTGCTCTGGTTGAGGGTGAAGGGGTAAGGATCGGACTCTTCAAATAAAAAATGAAAAATGAAAAATTACCGATTCGGCCGAAACCGAATCGGTAACAGTACCGTGCCGATTTACGGCAACGGTGTTCTATGACAACAGAATCTCCCTGGCACTTTCGTTTTTGGCGTCGGTGATGTGGGTAATGCCCGTCTCGCGGGCGGTCTCACGGTTCGCCGCATAGATATCGTCCCGGCTGATCCGGGATACCGTAAACTTGCGCGCTCCGGCCAGCAATTGCTGGACGCCGCAGGCAAGCTTGTCGGCCATCGTCCACATCGCTATTGCCCCATACGGAATATTGCGCATTTCTTCCTTGCCCACTTTTTTCTGGACATCGAAGTACGAGGCAAAAATCTCTTCCGGGGTATTGCCGATCTCGCTGACCGATTTGGGCAGACTCTCCCAATTGCCGCTGATCTTCTCCCTTCTCTCCGGATTGAGGGCACCCTCGATATTTGTCCCGAGGAATCCGGGAATCATTATGCCCCGGCCCATGCAGATCATCTTGACAAAGGGGGCGCCCAGGGCCAGCCCCTTGAAGATACTGTCCTCCAGGGCAAAGCCGCCGGCAAACGAAAGATCGACAACCCGTTGGCCCCGACCGGCCAGAATGCTGGCATATTCATAGGCTTTGGCGTGCAGATTGATGGACGGCACCCCCCAGCTCTGCATCATATTCCATGGACTCATGCCCGTGCCGCCGCCGGCGCCGTCGATGGTAAGCAGATCGAGCCCCGCGTCCGAGGCGAATTTGATGGCCATCGCCAGCTCTTCCATGCCGTAGGAACCGGTCTTCAGCGAGATCCGCTCAAAGCCGAGACTCCGCAGGTAGTCGACGGATTTCATGAAATCTTCCCGGACCAGGGCAACGGTGTCGAGATGGGTGCCGCCCAGCCGGCTGTGCCGCGCGAAAGATTTTATCGCGCCCTTGGCAAAGGCCTCTCTCACTTCGGGCAAAGCGGGATTGGGATCGACAACGTATCCCCGCTCTTTGAGGAAGAGGGCGTAATCAAGGCTGGTTACCTGAATTTCGCCGCCGATATTCTTGGCGCCCTGTCCCCACTTCAGCTCGATAATGCATTTGTTGCCGTATTTCTCCGCGACATATTCGGCGACACCGTTCCGGGTGTCCTCGACGTTCATTTGCACGATGATGGCGCCGTAGCCGTCATAGTAGCGGAGGTAGATATCGATGCGGCGATCGAGTTCCGGCGCACGTGTGATCCGGCCGCCGTTGATGGTCGATTCCTTGTCGACGCCAACGACATTTTCGCCGATGACAATCGGGATGCCGGTGAGAGCGCAGCCGACCGCGAAGGAATCCCAGTACTTGGCGGCAATAAAGGTCGAACCCAGAGCGCCGGTCATCAGGGGCAGGCGGGATTTGGTCTTTATTTTATTGCCGAATTCGGTGGTCAAATCGACATTTGGAAAAATGCAGTCGTCGGCATTTGCGGTCAGCCCTTCGCCCAGCCCGACGGAACCATAGGCATAGCCTTGAATCCTCAGGGAATTATAGGATACCCCGACATGGGTGGTATTATTGCCCCCCGCCGTTACCAGCCCGAAATCACGGGGATAGAGCAGTTTCCGGCCAACCAGGCTGGATTTCCATGTTTCGCATTTGCCTGCGCAATCGGCCCGGCATAAGGTGCACAATCCCGATTCCGCTGGATTTCCTCTGTTGGCGGTTCCCAGAACATCATTCAATTTTTCAAAACGCATGGTGTGATCTCCTTTCCGGATCAGACATTTCTCAGTGGAGAGCGCTTGTTTTGCCGACGCCTCTGGGCAAAAAAAAAGCATCTGCCCCACAGAGAGGAAACAGACGCCTTCGTCTAGTAAATCTGCATCCCCCACGCCGTTGTGGGGCATACAGTTATTTATTATCGCTTTTTATTAGCCTTACTTAATTGTCTTGTCAAGACAAAAAAACAATTTCACCCATTCACGCCCAAGATAGCGGGCTTACAGAAAACAATTAAAGTTCATCGGAGAGAACAATGGCCTCGGCGATATCGAGCATTGATTTCCGGGTATCCATGCTTCTTTTCTGGATCCAGCGATAGGCGTCCTCGCCACTCATCCGTCTCCTGTGCATAAGGATTTCCTTGGCTCGCTCGATGAGTTTTCGGGACTTCAGCTCCTGTTCGATAACGCGGGTTTTGATGATGAGCTCAGTGTTATGAATCG
Organism: uncultured Desulfopila sp.; assembly: GCA_964441345.1. Taxonomy (GTDB): domain Bacteria; phylum Desulfobacterota; class Desulfobulbia; order Desulfobulbales; family Desulfocapsaceae; genus Desulforhopalus_A. Next base: position 15,169 of record CAYTVF010000032.1, read on the forward strand.
CCACCGCCGCCTGACTCGCTACCGCCGTCAGCATATTGATATCAGTTTTCGAAAAAACATGCGGTTTTGCGGTAAAACAGTTGAGAACTCCCATCACCTTGTCTTCCCTGCCCTGCAATGGCACACCGACCATGGAGACCAGACCGAGCTTTCTCGCCATCTCCTTTTCCTTGAATCTGTCGTTGGCCAGGACATCGTCAATCACCAATGGCCGCTGGGTCGACACCACATAGCCGACAACCCCTTCGTGCAGCCGCAAGACCCGATCCTTGACATATTCGCGATCGATCGCCTGGGTTGCTCTCAGCCTGATCACCGGAGGGTTTTCGTTTTCATCGACAAGCCACAGGGAGCAGATTTCCACGCCGGTTACCCGGGCGGTTACCATGACAATCAGTTTAAAAATATCTTCGAGAAAGAGATCCGATGTGATCGCCTGGCCGATATCCATCAACGCCTTGATATAATGATCGTAAGTGTGTTGATTAGATTTTTCCATTATTGCCGCCAAAACGAATGAATGATTTACGGCTGTTCAAGCCCCTGGCCCTGCTGCTGGAACCAGAGAAGCCCTTTCCTGGTGATGAGAGTGTACTGCAGGTCGGGATCGGTCTCGATGACCCCCATCCCTGCCATGCTCTTTAACACCTGGTGCAGTTCCGGCAGGTTCATGTTCAACCGGCCGGCGATTGCGGTGGAGGGAACCAGTTGAGGCCGGGTTTCTTTCAAATTATCCGAGAGAATGGCAAGAACCTGAAGTTTATGCGCTTGCATTGACATATTCACCTCTTACATCTCAAAATGGCTCATTCTGCATGGTTATTCCTCCTGTTTTTCTATTCTAAAAGAAGACAATCTGCAAACAAAAACATGTTTTACATTAATTTTTTGCTGTTTATTTAAGTTTTACTTAACAATGAAGGCGGTAAAATCCAACTATCTTGTTAAAACTATAACAATTATCCAGAAATCATAGAAGTTCGCTCTCCATACTTTGAGCAAATATTACTGAATATTACATTTTTTGTAATATTCAGTAACAGTCTTCTAATATTGTAGATTCCCTTCCCTCCATGTATTTTTTTTTAAATCCTATGCAGGTTCGCCTACATGTTCTTGTCGTTTTCAATACAGAAAGTGCGGCTATCGATTTTTTTACAACACCGATGGGAGAAATAAAAATGCAGATACGAGACAGCATATTTGTGGTGACCGGCGGCGTTTCGGGTCTGGGTGCAGCCACCGCAAAAATGATAGTAAGCGGCGGAGGCAAGGTAGTGCTGGCAGACGTCAACCAGTCTGCCGGTGATGCCATTCAAGCCGAACTGGGAGCCAGTGCGCATTTTGTCCGGACAGATATTACCAGTGAAGAGAGCGCCAAAGCATGCATCACCGCCGCAGCCAGCATTTTTGGCGGCTTGCATGGCTTGGTGAACTGCGCGGGAATTGCCCCGGCGGAACGAGTTGCCGGACGTCATGGCCCGCACCGGCTCAGCACATTCTTTCAGGTCATCAATGTGAACCTGATCGGCACCTTCAACATGGTTCGTCTCGCCGCGGATATGATGAAGAGCGAACAGCCCAACGGTGATGGCGAACGGGGCATCATTATCAATACCGCCTCGGTTGCGGCCTTCGACGGCCAGATCGGCCAGGCCGCCTATGCGAGTTCGAAAGGCGGGGTGGTGGCGTTGACCTTGCCTTTGGCCCGGGAACTGGCACGCTTCGGTATCCGGGTTGTGACAATTGCGCCCGGTCTCTTTGAAACACCGATGATGCTCGGGTTGCCGCAGGACGTGCAGGACTCTTTAGGCAAGGCGGTCCCCTTCCCTCCACGGCTGGGAAAACCTTTGGAATACGCCGCGATGGTGCGCCACATTGTCGAAAACACCTATCTGAACGGAGCAGTCATCCGCCTCGATGGCGCCATCCGTATGGCAGCGAAGTAAGCCGGGCTGCCCGGGCTTCGTTACAACCTTTATTCTCATCATGAGGAACAGCTTATGTATACAGCAAAGGATCCTGTAGTGATTGTCGGTGCCAAACGAACCCCGGTCGGTGCGTTTCAGGGCCAGTTCGCCGGCGTGACCGCGCCCCAACTTGGCTCTGTCGCCATCGCGGCGGCGGTCGAGCAGGCCGGGGTCCGCGGCGAGGATATCGATGAGGCAATTTTGGGTTGCTGCCTGATGGGCGGCCTCAGGCAGGCGCCGGCAAGGCAGGCCGTGCTTGGCGCGGGGCTGCCTGCATCCGTCCCCTGTGTAACCCTGACCAAGATGTGCGGTTCGGCGATGAAATCGACGATGATCGTCCATGATGAAATCCTCGCCGGTACGGTGACCATCGGCATCGCAGGCGGTATGGAATCCATGACCAATGCCCCCTTTATCATGCCTTCAGGGCGATCCGGGCATCGTCTGGGTCATGTGCAAATATACGACCACATGCTCTACGACGGTCTGGAGGACGCCTATGAGGGGAAACTGATGGGCGTCTATGCGGAGTTATGCGCTGAAACCCATGGCTTCCCGCGTGAGGCACAGGACGCTTTCGCCGCCGAATCGGTGAAGCGTGCTCAGCGTGCCGTAAACGAAGGCGATTTCCGCGACGAAATCGCCCCGGTTACGATTGCAACCCATAACAAGAGTGAGGCGCTGGTGCGCGATGATGAAACGCCGGGACGCTGCAATATTTCCAGGATCCCGCAACTCAAAGGGGCTTTCAAAGAGGGTGGCACCGTGACTGCGGCAAATTCGTCGTCGATCTCCGACGGAGCGGCGGCCCTCATCTTGATGCGGGAGTCCGAAGCGCTGAGACGTGGCATTAAGCCGTTGGCGCGCATTCATGGCCATGCCACGGAAGCCCGGGAGTCCCGATGGTTTGCCACGGCGCCCGTTGGAGCCTTAAAGAGGCTGCTGGAGAAAATGAACTGGGCTGCCGACGATGTCGACCTGTACGAAATTAACGAGGCCTTTGCCGTTGTCACCATGTTTGCCATGCGTGAACTGAACATCCGCCACAACAAGGTCAATGTCAACGGCGGGGCATGTGCCATGGGACATCCGGTTGGCGCCACCGGGGCACGTATCATCGTCACTCTGCTGCATGCGCTAAAAAAGCGCGGCCTCAAACGTGGTGTCGCATCACTCTGCATCGGCGGCGGGGAAGCAACAGCCCTGGCCCTTGAATTGATCTGATCCAACAACCGGCCATAACACAACAAACAAGGAGCAACATCATGACCCAGAAAATTGTCAAAGGCTGTCCGTCAACCTCGGGAGATGATTATCAACTCAACACCATCACCTTTATCAAGGGTGCAGCCCGGACATATCCCGAAGTGGAGGTTGTGTCCCGCCGTCCGGACGGATCCCTTTTCCGCTACAATTACGGCAGTGCCTACAAGCGGATGCAGCAACTCGCCAATGCCCTGGTCAAACAGGGAATCAAGGCCGGCGACAGGGTGGCTGTCGTCGAATGGAACAGTCACCGCTACTGGGAGCTCTACCATACTCTTTCCGGCATCGGGGCTGTACTGCTGCAGGTAAATCTGCGCATTTCCGAAGATGACAAGATTTATGTGATCAATCACAGCGAAGCATCCCACTTATTTGTCAACGAAAACCTGCTGCCCCTGATCGAACCGATTGCCGACAGGCTCAAAACCGTGGAAAAATATTTTATTATCACCGACAAGGCGTTCAGCGAGGTCAAATCGGCACTGAATGCAGCCGGCGATTACGAAACCCTGCTGGCTGCGGAAAAACCGGAATTTGACTGGCCGATGATTGATGAAAAATCCTCCTTTTCAGCCTGTTATACTTCGGGGACCACCGGCAAACCGAAGGGGGTTTATTTTTCCCACCGCTGTATTTATATCCATACCCAGGCCCTGGCGCTTTCTCTCAATATGAGCAACATGGATGTCCTGCTGCAAACCGTACCCATGTATCACTGCCATGGCTGGGGCTTGTACTTCTCCGCCTGCCTGGTCGGGGCAAAGCTCGTTTTTCCCGGGATGTACACGGCGGAAACCCTGAGCGTCCTGGTCGATCTGATGATATCGGAAAAGGTCACCATCAGTCAGGGGGCTCCCGCAATCCTCATCCCCATGCTGCAATACCTTGATTCTCTGGCGGTAAAACCCAAATTTGAAAATCTGCGAATAGCCTCCGGGGCTACCGAACCGCCCCTGTCGATGATGAAAGGATTTGCCGGTTACGGTGCTGACATCATTCATATCTATGGCGCATCCGAGACAACTCCGGTGGTGGTACTGCATTCCGTCAAACCCTCCCTGGCCGGCATGCCCGAAGAGGAAAAATGGGAACTGAAAAAGAAACAGGGGCTGCCCCTGATCGGCATAGATGTCAGGATTGTCGACGCTGAAGACAAGGACCTTCCCCATGATGGCGAGTCCGTCGGGGAAATCCTCCTCAAAGGTCCCTGGATCGTCCAATCCTATTATAATGATTCCCGCACGGCGAGTTCCTTCATCGACGGCTACTGGCGTTCCGGGGATGCGGGGTATATTGACCGATATGGTTACCTCAAGGTTGCCGACCGGTTCAAAGATGTTATCAAAAGCGGGGGGGAGTGGATTTCCTCCATCGATCTGGAAAATGCCATTATGGCCCACCCGGATGTGGCGGAGGCTGCTGTGGTCGGCATCGCCCATCCCAGATATCAGGAGCGACCCCTGGCTCTGGTTGTCACCAAGCACCAGAAAACATTAACAAAAGAAGACATCCTGAGCTCCATAGGCAGGCAGTTTGCCAAATGGCAGTTGCCGGATGAGGTTATTTTCCTGGATAAGATACCCAAGACCAGTGTGGGCAAATTCTCTAAAAAAGACATTCGGTCCCAATTCAAGGATTTTTACGCGGAACAGGCGTAGGCCCAAATCCCGGGGCGTCTCACACAAGAGGAGGACAACATGTATCTCGAGTTGACGGAAGAGCAGAAAATTATTCAGGAAACGGCACGGAACTTTGCGGTTGCCGAGCTGGCACCGGTTGCCGCAATGCTTGACCGGGGGGGAGACCGGCAGATCTATCTCGACAACCTGAAGAAACTCGCTGAACTGGGATTTATGGGGCTGAACATAAAAGAAGAATATGGCGGCGCTGAAGCCGGAGCAGTGGCATTCAGCGTCATGATGACGGAAATCGCCAGAGCCTGCGCGGCTACTGCCGTGACCGTCACCGTCAACAATATGGTCTGCGAAGTCATTCAGGCCATCGGCACCGAAGCGCAGAAAAAGCGATATATCACAAAAATCGGTTCCGGGGAGTACCCGGCCGGAGCCTTCGGGCTCACCGAGACAGGGGCCGGTTCCGATCCGGCTGGAATGACCACAACGGCAGTGATGGACGGCGAGGGGTGGGTACTTAACGGGAGCAAGATCTTTATCTCCAGCGCCCCGTATGCCGGAGTGTTCGTGGTCTGGGCGGTGACCGACAGGGAAGCGCCCAAGGGAAAAGGGATCAGCTGCTTCCTGGTAGAAGCAGGAACGCCAGGTTTCATCATAGGCAAAGCAGAGGAAAAAATGGGGCAGCATGCTTCCTCTACCAACGAGATCATTTTCCAGGATTGCCGCATCGAAAGGGACGCCCTGATGGGCAAACTGAACGATGGTTTTCGCATCGCGGTGACCGAACTGGCCGGAGGCCGAATCGGGGTCGGTTCTCTCGGCCTGGGCATCGGCTTGGCAGCAATGGATTATGCCGCAAAATATGCTGTAGAGAGATCGCAGTTCGGAGAGAAGATCGCCAATTTCCAGGCGATCCAATGGAAAATCGCCGATGCCTACACCGAGCTTGAGGCGGCAAGGCTGCTCCTCATGAACGCGGCGTTCCGCAAGGAACAGGGGAAATCATTTGCCAAGGAGGCGTCCATGGCCAAGCTGTACGCAACCGAAGCAGCCAACCGTGCCTGTTACGAGGCCCTGCAGATACTGGGCGGCTACGGCTACACGAGTGATTTCCCCATAGAACGCTACTATCGCGACGCACGCGTTACCACAATCTACGAAGGGACCAGTGAAATCCAGAGGCTCATCATAGCCAGGGAGACATTAAACCAATTTTCCTGAGAAAGGTTTTTACCTGCAAGGGCTTATGAATATGTTGCGGCTATTTATTTGATCTTCTGTTATGCCGATTTCGGTTTCTGGGAGGTCGACCGTGAGCCTGCCCGGCGACCGAAAGGTATTCCCAGTTTTTTCATTCTCTTACGCAGGGTAGATGGCTGGATGTTCAGAAGGCGTGCGGCGCCTTTCTCACCTTCGACGCGGCCGTGACACAGGGTTAGTACCTGGCTGATATGCCGGCTCATGACTGTATCCAGATCAAGAGGTTTTAAAAGCGTCTTTTCGTCATGGGTCGGCTGGATGTCAACGGTCGTTTGCAGTTTGGCATCCAGGTCGTCAAAAGAAAGCAGAGAGCCTTTGTTGACAATCAACTCTCTTTCCACGGCATTTTCCAGTTCCCGTACATTGCCGGGCCAGCTGTACAGCATAAGACGGTCCAAGGCGCCAGGGGCCAGGGCGGGGGTCTTTACGGTCTTCATCTCCCGGCATTTTTTCTGGATGAAATGCTGGGCAAGAACGGGAATATCCTCCGACCGCAGACGCAATGGTGGGATAGTTATAGGAAAAACCCGCAGGCGGAAGTAGATATCCTCCCGAAATCGGCCTTCAGCCAGCATCTGGTCCAGGTTGCGGTGAGTGGCGGCAATCACACGGATATCAACCTGTATGGTCTCGGTGCCGCCGACTCTCTCGATCTCTTTTTCCTGAAGGACGCGGAGCAGACGAACCTGGGCCTCCAGCGGAAGTTCACCAATCTCGTCCAGAAAGATCGTGCCGCCGTCCGCACGTTCAAACCGCCCCCGCTTTTGCAAAAGAGCACCACTGAACGCCCCTTTTTCGTGGCCGAACAGCTCGCTATCCATCAAGGTTGGCGGGATGGCGCCGCAGTTGACCCGAATCAACGGACCGTTGGAACGAAGCGACAGATTGTGAATGGCATTGGCAATGACCTCCTTGCCGACGCCAGTTTCCCCCATCAGCAGCACCGGACTCTTCAGCGGTGCGACCTGACGAACCATTTCCATAACCCGCTTCAAGCCGAATTCGGCACCTATTACCTCGCCTCCCGACAGGGTGCGCAACTCGTCCTGGAGGTAGCGATTATCATCAGCAAGGGTGTCGCGCAGGGTTTGCAGCTCGCGATAACGCAGGCTGTTGGTCAAGGCTATGGCAAAGGGCTCATTGAGCTGGGAGAGGAGACGGACATGGTGGTGGTTGAATGTGATGTCGGGTTCGCTAAACATAGAAAGGGTACCGACGAATTTTCCTTCCAAGGCGAGATCCAGCAATAATCCCGGTAAGTCGCCAATGCCCAGCTGGCGGACAACCGGGCCTGCTACCGCATCGTCCCCCGAACGTTCCATCAATTTTGCCCGATCGGAACGCTGCTCTTCAACCTGGCGTCGTCCTCGGGCGGAAAGCGGTGTGCGCAGAGACATGGCCCGGCCACCGTGGACGGTTGCTATGGCGATGGTCTCGACGATGCCGAGTTCGCGGTCGTAGATATGGAAAGCCATGTTGGTAGCGGGCAGGTAGTGGGAGAGGTACTGCATGCAGCGCTGCATGGCGCTTTCAATTTCCAGGCTACCGCAAATACGTAAGGTGGCTTCGCGGAAGAAATTGCTTTCGTCAATCGTCATTGTCGACCTCCTCGTATGACTGGATTATTTTCCTGAATAGTTGATATCCGGAATATTTTCCAGACAAATCTGTGCCATAGTACGGATGCTGTGGAGTCCAATCGAATAACGATCTGGAATGACTAGTTAATTTATTTAGCACGCTTTTTGCAACGGACAAACGAGCAATTATTGAAAAATGCATACAGATATGCACAGACAAAGGAGTCCTCTATGAGAGATGTGGTGATAGTAAGCGCGTGCAGAACGGCGATCGGCGCCTTCGGTGGAACCTTAAAAAGCATGAACGGCCCGCAGTTGGCCGGAATAACGATGAAGGAGGCGGTCAGACGGGCGGGCATTGAGCCGGCAATCATCGATGACGTACGATATGGCTGCTGCATGGAACATCACGACAACCTCAATGTGGCGCGAGTGGCTTCCTTGATGGCCGGCATTCCCGATACGGTGCCTGCCGCCACCATTAACCGGGTCTGTATCTCGGGTATGGAAGCCGTCATCTCAGGGATGGCCATGATCCAGGCGGAAATGGCGGATGTTATCCTCGCCGGCGGTGTGGAACACATGTCCGGCGTTCCGTATGCGGTTCCCAGCGCCCGCTGGGGGGCCAGACTCCAGGACCAGGGCTTTGTCGATGCGATGATCCACGCGCTGCACTGTGGGTCACATCTGATGCCTCTCGATACAGACGCTCCTCTTGACACGACCAAGGCCCCGGCCAACCTGATGGTGGGCAAGCCCTATATCATGGGACATACCGCAGAATTTGTTGCCCAGAAGCTTGGCATTAGCCGTGAAGAAATGGACGAAGTTGCCTTACGCAGCCAGAACAATGCCGAACGAGCAACCAATGACGGTTCCTTTACTGCGGAGATTGTGCCGGTACCGGTACCGCGCCGAAATAACGAGCCGCTCCTCTTCGACAAGGATGAACATTTTCGTCCGGGATTGACCATAGATCAGTTGCGAAAGCTGCCGCCAGCCTTCGTCCCCGGAACCGGCAAGGTTACGGCGGGGAATGCCAGCGGTCTCAATGACGGTTCCGCGGGCATGGTTATGATGTCGATGGACATGGCCCGTGAGTTGGGTATCAAACCTCTGGCCAGGATTCGGGCCATCGGCCGGGGCGCCTGCCACCCGGCGGTGATGGGACTGTCGCCGGTGCCGGCCGTCAGCCATCTCTTGGCGCGCAGTGGTTTGACTATAAACGATTTCGAGTTGGTGGAGGTCAACGAGGCCTTTGCCGCCCAGTACATCGGCTGCGAACGTGAACTGGGCCTGAAGAGAGAGATTACCAATGTTAACGGCTCTGGAATAGGTCTGGGGCACCCCATCGGCGCAACCGGCTGCCGGGTCATGGTCACCCTCCTCCATGCTATGGAGAAACGAGGCAAGAGTCTCGGCCTTGCCACTCTGTGCGGCGGCGGCGGTGTGTCCATGGCGTGCGCCCTGGAGATGGCCTGAGTCTCGAGAGCGCGAGGGGAGATGATCGTTTCGGGGTGAAAATTCACCTATAATAATTCCAATTAAGGAGATCGTCCATGAACCTTCCATCCGTCAATCATGAGATGTTGACGCCGGTAAACTTCATCAAGCGAAGCGTCGAGGTTTATCCCGACAAGCTTGCGGTAGTCAACGGCAACAAACGTTATACTTACAGGGAGCATTACGCCCGTATCAACCGTCTAGCCAGCGCCCTGAAGAAACAAGGCATCGGCCGCGGAGACAAGGTGGCCTTTATTTCTCCCAACACTGCCCCCATGCTGGAGGCCCATTTTGCCGTGCCCATGATCGGAGCCGTCTTGGTGACGGTCAACATCCGCCTCTCCGCTCCTGAGGTCTCCTATATCCTTAATCATTCGGATACCAAGATCTGCTTTGTCGATAACGAGTTTGCCGGTACGGTCCTGGCGGAGCTTGGGAAACTGACTCATGTGCGTGCCTTTGTCAACATCTGCGATGCCGGTTCCGACTGCCCTCTGGACGGGATCGACTATGAGTCACTTCTCATGACCGGCAGTCCTGAGGCAATGGCCATTGATGTCGATGACGAGCGTTCGGTATGCTCCATCAACTATACGAGTGGCACTACCGGAAAGCCTAAAGGAGTCATGTATCATCATCGCGGCGCCTATCTCAACGGCCTCGGCGACTGCCTGGAAACCGGACTGACCAGCGAATCCGTTTATCTGTGGACCCTACCCATGTTCCATTGCAACGGCTGGTGCTTTCCCTGGGCCGTAACTGCAGCCGGTGCTACCCATGTTTGCCTGCGCAAGGTCATTCCTGACGAAATCTTCAAACAGATAATAGCCGAAAAGGTCACTCACATGTGCGCTGCGCCCATCGTCCTGATCGGCATGGCCAATCATCCGGATTTTAAAAATCTCAAACCGGAAAGACCATTGAAAATTGCCGTGGGGGGTGCGCCGCCGTCTCCCACCATTATTCAGCAGATGGAATCCATAGGCGCCCGGGTCAATCACGTCTATGGCCTTACGGAAGTCTACGGCCCTTACACGATTTGTGCCTGGCATAACGAATGGAACGCCTTGCCTGCCGGTGAACAGGCTTCCATCCGGTCACGCCAAGGAGTGGCCTATACGGTATGCCAGTTCCTCGATGTGGTGGACCCGGAAACCATGGAGCCGGTGCCACGCGACGGCAAGACCATCGGCGAGGTGGTCATGCGTGGGAACGTTGTGATGCTCGGCTATTACAAGGATCCCGAAGCCACCGAAAAGGCCTTCAAGGGCGATTGGTTTCACTCCGGCGATCTTGCAGTGATGCATCCGAATAATTACATCCAGATCCTTGACCGGCAGAAGGACATCATCATCTCCGGCGGTGAGAACATCTCCACGGTGGAGGTTGAAAACGTTCTTTACCGTCATCCCGACGTAATGGAGGTGGCAGTGGTGGCGGTTCCAGACAGCAAATGGGGTGAAGTACCAAAGGCTTTTATCACGCCAAAACCCGGAACAAACCCGACAGCCGAGGAACTGATCGCCTTCTGCAAGGAGAACCTGGCCCGGTTCAAGGCACCAAAGTCGATTGAGTTCGTCGAATTACCGAAAACCTCCACCGGTAAGGTTCAGAAATTCGTTCTCCGCCAGAAGGAGTGGGCGGGCCTGAACAAAAAGGTCAACTGATTCCGCATGGGGGCGGAAAGCGTGCTCGACGGTTTGCGACCGCCTCCTTGCAGGTGGACTTCCATGCCCCGACACCGGATAGACACAGAGCTTAAGGTCCGGGGCATGACCACTGAAATCAAGGAACGGAAGGTCTTGGTTGACCTGATGCTCACCGCTCCGGCAAGTTCTGCGCCGAAGGGTCGGTTGTGAGGGTTCAGATTCCGGATGAAAAATAATCAAAGCGATACGGAGGAACAGAAAATGAAATTCCATCTAATTCAAAATATAATAATAAATATAAAGATGTTATTTATATTTAGCTATCTTACTGAGAACTAAAACCACTGTCTGGGTAATTATTATTTAATAGCCAGCCATGGAAACACCCACCGGCAAGATCCTCAAGCGTCAAATGAGGGAATCTTTCAAGGCGGTTTTCCGGTAGTCATCCGGCCGCATTGCCG
>CAYTVF010000033.1:0-25413 GCA_964441345.1 uncultured Desulfopila sp.
CCCTACCCCCCTCCCGCAAGGGGAGGGGGATGTGTCCATAGAGCTGAATGGATACCTTTTTTTCCCCCGATCTTATCGCGAGATGACCGCCGCCAGTTTCACCAGAAAACTTCGACGGTCATGAAAATCCGGCCCGGATCGACAATGATCCAAAGCCCAATAACCGACTGCCCCATCGACATCCGCGACGACGCAGGCAATTCCGGCCTCAAGATCCGCGGTATCCCCGCAGATCCGATGAATGTCCAGGCTGCAGGAAAAAATCAGATGATCCCGGCCTGATACGACATGGCAGGCAGGACGGCCAACATCATTTTCCTCCCGCATTCCCCGGCGATAATCGGCGAAGCGATAGACATTCCAGTCGCCGCACGGGCTGAGATTGGTTTCCCAGTAGGCGGTTTCGTCCGGGATACCGAAAAAAAACTCAAAGCAGGTCTGCCGCCACAGGTCGTGACGACGTGCGCTAAAGTGACCGGGGATCGGGCGGACGATCCGGTCCAGATCGCCCTCCACCCGATATTCTATGAGAAATGTCCCGGGTCGTCTGCCCACGGAGCCTGAAATCCGCAAACCCTCCGGTGCCGACCCGGGTGAAAATGAGCGGATTTGAAAATGGCGGCCGGCGCTCTTCCCAAGCTCCATCTCACTGGACCTCTTCTGTACCTTAGAGATTCATTTCCTGTTATTCTTCCTCTACGTCGATACAGTCGACGGGACATGCCGCCGCGGCATCTTCAATACACTCTTCGTCCCCATTATACTGTTCGTAGACATAGGCCTTTTCCGACTCATCATCAAAACCGAAAACATCGGGACAGAGCTCAATGCAGCTTTGACAACCGATACATTCTTCTTCATCCAATGTAACCTTTTGTGCCATCTGCAACCTCCTTATTATACATCATTAATATTTAAAGCACGGCCCAAAAATCTTGGGATATCGCAAAAGGCTCGACGACACCATGCCTTATCCGCATTTTTGTTTATATCCGCATTTTCCTGATAATCAATAGAAAAAGCTGTTTTTCGCAGATGAGTATATCCTACCCCCGGAAAACTTGACCGGACGAACGGCTTCACGGAGTTCCGAAAACCTCGGCGCATACGGATGAAGACCAGGCTGAAGACTATATCTGCCAACCGCTTTCAGCCATCCGGCCTTTTTTCCGGCAACAGCCGCACTATACCGCCACACTTTGACCATGGAACGGGACAACCACGTCGAAGCCTTCCTTCCGCAGGTAATCGGCAAACGCAAGCGTCTGCTCCTCCTCGCCATGGACGAGGGCAATCTTCTTGATGGCGAGATTCGATTCCTTCAACACCCGCATGAGCTCATTACGGTCCCCGTGGGCGCTGAAGCCACCCAGGGTAACCACTCGCGCCTTGAGCGGATATTCCTTGTTGTAAAAGCGGACCATGGGAGCCGGCCCTCTTCGGCCATCGGCCGCGTAGTGTTCGCCAACTTCCTGAAGATGCCGGCCAAAGGTGTTCTGCCCCATATAGCCGACGATCAGCACCGTGTTCCGCTCATCATGGATCTTATGACGGAGGTGGTGCAGGACCCTGCCCCCCTCGCACATACCCGATCCGGCGAGGACAATATGGGATTTTTTATCGCGGTTGAGGGCCATGGACTCCTCGACGTTCTGGACAAACTTCAGCTGGGCAAAGTCGAACGGGTTGAGCCCCTTTCTTAAAAAGGATTCATGGGTCTCCGCATCATACGTTTCCGGATGTTCGCCGAAGACATTGGTGATATCGGTGGCAAGCGGGCTGTCGACCCAGACCGGCATCGGCGGGACCTCTCCCGCCATATACAATTCATGGAGGAAATAGATGAGTTCCTGGGTCCGCCCATAGGCGAAGGCGGGAATGATGACGGAACCCCCGCGGTCGAAGGTTTCCAGCAGCACTTTCTTCAACGACGGCTTCATGTCCTGGATCGGCTCGTGCAGTCGGTTGCCGTAGGTGCTCTCCATGATCATCAGGTCGATATTCCTGTGTTCCGGGGCAAAATCGAGATTGGGATCCTTGATGATCGGCTTGTCGAAACGGCCCAAATCGCCGGAATAGAGCACTGTCCTGGTCTGCCCATCGCTTTTCGACTGGATGACCGACATGGCCGAACCGAGGATATGACCGGCTTCATACAGGGTACAGGTCAGATCCCGGCCGATGGTCACCGTCTCGCGATACGGGATGCCCTGGAAACTGGCCAGTGCCTGTTCCACATCGGCCATGGAGTAGAGGGGAGTTACCACTTCCAGATGATGTTCGAGCAACAGTTGCTCAATGACCTCATCCCTCAGACCATGATCCCCGGACTTCAACAGCGTCTTGATGGCCCGCAGATCTTCATTGGAGACGGCTGTTTTTCCATCGCCGGTTCTGACCCTGGCAAGATATGATTTCGCGGTCTTATAGTTGAGGTACGAGGCGTCGCCCTCCTGTATCTTGGCGGAATCGCGGAGGAGATACCCGCAGGCGGCGGCCGTGGCCCGCGAACAGAAAATCCGCCCGGCGAAAGAGCTCCTGGTAACCATCGGCAGTCGCCCTGAATGATCGATGTGGGCATGGGAAAGCACCATGTTGGTCAATATCTTCGGATCGACTGGCAGAACCCGGTTTTTCGCCTCGGCCTCCTTTCGTTTACCCTGGAAAAGACCGCAGTCCAGTAGAATATTGTCATGGTCCGTCGTCAGAGTGTGAAACGAACCGGTTACTTCACGGGTTGCGCCGTAAAACGAAACATGCATATCTGCTCCTTAGTCGCTAAGAAATTCATTTGCCAAACCTTGCCTGCCATATCTGCCATATCTGCCATATCTGCCATATTCGTCATAGCCGTCATAGCCGCCCGATCCGCCATGCCTCTACCAGATCAGCGCATCGACGCATATCCGGAAGGTCCGGGGGGCACAATGACCGCAACGGGTGATTACAGCAGAATCCAGGACCCGTTCGTGCTCCCGGCATACATCGGTAATTTTTTGGATCGAGGACTCGAATAATTCCGGTCTCTGCAGATCATAAAAATGCAGCCAGCCATGCGGCTTGAGCACATTTATGGCCCACGGCAGGAAAGTCGCGGCCATCGTCGGCAGCGGCATGATCACTCGGTCGTAACGGCGGCCGGCCCAAGCAGCCAGCAGTTCGCCGGCATCGCCCCGATGAAGCTCGATATTGTCCAGTTTTTTATTGAGCCGGAGATTCTGCAGGGCATAGCCGTGGGCTATCCGGTTCTTCTCTATACCAACAATTTTCCGAGCCCGGCTGAAGCGGGAAATAACGAGGGGATATGGGGCCACCCCGGAAAAAAGCACCAGCACTTCTTCATCCTCCCGGACCTGCGAGGCAATGCGGCGCCGTTCGTGCCCGCTTCGCACGGAATAATAAACCGTCTCCGGATTGAGGCGCAGCCGTATCCCGAACTCCTTGACTTCGGTCTCTTTTCTCGCTTCACCGGCGAGAATTGTCAAAGGGATGGTCCTGAACTCACCACCGTAATTCCCAGCCCTCTTGGCAACCACCCTGATCTTCCTGTTGGTTGCCAGCAGGACCTCGGCAATTATCCGTTCTTTTTCCCGAAGATTTTCGGGAAAAATGAGTATGGCAATATCCCCCACCACATCATAGCTGCCGACAAATGCTTGTAATTCCGCTTCGGTCAATACTCCCCGGAGGGCTTGTTTCAGCCGCATGGTCACCAATTATCGCAACTATTCCGGGTTAAAAAAACAGCGCCAGAGAAAGCAATCTTTCCCTGACGCTGTAAGAGGTGAAACTCAATGAGAAATTGTATTAAGAATCAGCAGATCAAAGTTTCACAACATTTTCCGCAGCCGGCCCCTTCTCCCCCTGAACGATATCGAACTTCACCCGCTGGCCCTCCTCAAGGGACTTGAAACCTTCCCCCTTGATCGCCGAATGATGTACGAAGACATCCTTACCGCCATCCTGCTCAATAAAACCAAACCCCTTAGAATTATTAAACCACTTGACTTTCCCTTCTGCCATGGCACGACTCCTTTGGCGCACAAAATGCATTTTCTGCAATTTCGACTTTCCCGCGGTCTGCAAAAAAGTCACCCGATTTCTTCCATATACTCGTATCCAGAGAAAAAATTCAAATAAAAAGTGCAATCCGGTGCAATTCTCATTCATCCAACCCAGCAACCTTTTGCAGGATTTCGACATTAGAGGTTGATTTAATTCCGACTTTATGCTTACTTAACCATGCAAAAAATCGTCGCAACATAAAATATTTTTTACCTGTGAAATTGAATGGTTTTTTACACTTGGAGGAAAAAATGTTTAAGATCGTAAGACGCGAAGAGATGTCCCAAGGCACGGTGATTCTCAATGAAATTGAGGCTCCGCTGATTGCCAAAAAAGCCAAGCCCGGCCAGTTCGTCATCCTCAAGGCTAACGAGAATGGCGAGCGAATCCCCCTGACCATGGCAGAAACCGATACTGCCAAGGGTACCATAACCATCATTTATATGGTGGTCGGAAAATCGACGGCACTTTTCAAAGACCTCAAGGTCGGTGAGGGCTACCAGGACGTCATCGGCCCTCTGGGCAAGGCCACCCACCTCGAAAAGGTCGGCAAGGTGGTTTGCGTTGGCGGCGGAACCGGGGTTGCCGTACTTCATCCGATCACTCGCGGACTGAAGGAAATCGGCAACGAAGTCGTCTGCATCATCGGTTCCCGCAACAAAGGTCTGCTGATCATGGAAGACCATATGAAAGCGGCCTCCCATGATCTTCGCGTTTGTACCGACGATGGCTCGTACGGTCACCATGGCTTTGTCACCGATGTCCTGAAAGACGTGCTCAAGGGCGGCGATATCAAACTGGTTGTGGCCATCGGCCCCGTTCCCATGATGAAAGCGGTCAGCAACATCACCAAGGAATTTAACGTCGCCACCATGGTCAGCCTCAACCCGATCATGGTCGACGGCACCGGAATGTGCGGCGGCTGCCGGGTAACCGTTGGCGGGGAGACAAAATTCGCCTGTGTCGACGGCCCGGAATTCGATGGACACAAGGTCGACTATGATGAATTGATGATGCGCCTCAGAGCCTACCAGGAAGAAGAGCGCAAATGCCATCAGGACTACTGCACCATCCGTGACGCTCGCTGAAACGCAGCTTAAGCATTTCCTATAATTTGGTGACTAAAATATCGTGGAGTTGATTTTCTACGGAGGACATTATGTCAGAAACAGCAGCTAAGAAAACACCGAAATCCAGGGTCCCCATGCCCGAACAGCAACCAAAGATCAGAGCTCGCAACTTTCTCGAAGTGCCGACCGGCTATACGGTCAAAATGGCCCAGGAGGAAGCAAGCAGGTGCCTGCAATGCAAGAAGCCCGGTTGTGTCGAGGGCTGCCCGGTCGGTGTTGACATTCCCGGTTTTATCGACCTTATTTCCCAAGGCGACATGACCGCGGCAATTCGCAATCTCTGGGGCAAAAACGCCCTGCCCGCGGTCTGCGGCCGGGTATGCCCGCAGGAAAGCCAATGCGAAGGAAAATGCATCGTCGGTAAAAAAGGCGATCCGGTCGCCATTGGCAATCTTGAGCGATTCTGCGCTGATTACGAAAGAGAAAACGGCACCGGCGAGCTGCCGCCGAAAGCCCCCCCCACCGGCAAAAAAGTGGCGGTTGTGGGTTCCGGACCATCCGGTCTGACCGTGGCCGGCGACCTCATCGTCAAGGGCCATGACGTAACTATCTTCGAGGCTTTCCATAAGGCAGGCGGCGTCCTGGTCTACGGCATTCCCGAATTTCGTCTGCCGAAAGCCATTGTCGCCCAGGAAGTGAATTTTCTCGAACGACTCGGGGTGAAAATCCAAGTCAATGCCGTGGTCGGCAGAACCGTTTCCCTTGACGAACTCTTTGCCGAAGGCTTCGACGCCATCTATGTCGGGGTTGGCGCCGGTCTGCCGAAATTCATGAATATTCCGGGCGAAAATTACGTCGGCATTCTTTCCGCCAACGAATACCTGACCCGGGCCAACCTCATGCGGGCCTACAAATACCCGGAGGTCGACACCCCCATTCCCCTTGGCAAGAATGTCGTCGTCCTCGGCGCCGGCAACGTGGCCATGGACTCAGCCCGTACGGCAATGCGCCTGGGCGCGGAAAGCGTCAAGGTCGTCTATCGAAGATCCCGCGATGAAATGCCTGCCCGTCAGGCGGAAATTCACCATGCCGAAGAGGAAGGCATCGAGCTCTTCCTGCTCACCAACCCAACCCGCTATCTCGGCGACAAAAACGGCCGTCTCACCGGCATGGAATGTCTGCGCATGGAATTGGGCGAACCCGATAGTTCCGGCAGACGGCGTCCGGTTGCGATAAAAGGATCCGAGTTCGAGATCGCCTGCGATCTCTGCATCGTTGCCGTGGGCTCCGGCGCCAATCCCCTGCTGACCAGTGAAACTCCCGATATGAAGTTGAACAAATGGGGAAATGTCGTGGCCAACGAAAAGAACGGCAAAACCACCAAACCCGGAGTCTGGGCAGGCGGCGATATCGTGACCGGGGCGGCTACCGTCATTCTGGCAATGGGTGCCGGCCGCCATGCAGCCAATTCAATCCATGAATACCTGACCCTCGGCTGGTAACAGACGTTTCGACCAGACCGCTTTCTTTCCCGCTCAGAAAACCCTGCAGGCCTTTGGCCTGCAGGGTTTTTTTTACACCGCCATTTTCCTTCACCGCCTGTTTTCCTGTTGGCCAATACGCGGACAGCCAGTGTTGGGCGAGATCCCAACCCACCAACCATAACGGATCCTGATCATCACCTTCAGGCAAATGAATAGTTCCTGTCAACTGCTTATCTCCTCGTAGTTTCGACGTTAAGGGAAAAGGAGATGAAGAGCGGTGAACAACGAAAAAAATCACAAGCACTCAAAGCACCACCAGCAACACTGTGCGTTTTATGCGTACTAGCTTTTAATAATACATCCCAACAAGAATAAAATCGAAAAATACTACTCACTCTCCTTGACATCTTCTTGTATTTTCTGCTTATTCTTCTAATTGCACACTCACTGCAAACTGTGCACCCGATGATGCACAGTCCCTGCTGGGCATATTGTTAGCCCGGCAAAGCACAATGCGCACACCTTCGTCTTTTTTTTTGCACAATTTTTCATTATAAAACCACGTTAAGTAGCTGTTTGATAAGGAAAAATATTTTCTTGACATTAAACAGAGACGCCTGTTAATGAATGGGTGTTCATAATTGTATTCGATAAGGTGTGTGCCGTTTACCGGCCGCATGGTATGGAAAAAAGCAGCGAAAGGGGAAATGATGTCAACAGAACTGGTTCTCTCGGCGGCGGCTTTAATCGGTATCGCCGCTCTTGTTCCCTGTCTGATGGTTCTGACCGCGGTTCTCGGTCCGCGGTCCAAGGGCGTTGTCAAAAACGAACCCTACGAAAGCGGTGTAGGGCCAATGATCGGAGCGGTTGACCAGAAGTTCAGTGTCAAATTTTATCTCCTCGCAATTCTCTTCCTGATCTTCGACATTGAGGCAGTTTTCATGTACCCATGGGCTGTCAGTGTCCGTGAACTGGGCTGGTTCGGCTTTACAGAAATGGTAGTATTCATGCTGCTGCTTCTCACTGGACTCATCTATATTCTCAAGAAAGGGGTGCTCAATTGGCGCTAGGATTAGAAGCAAGTCTCGGCAACACAGTTATTACCACCAGACTTGACGAAGTCATCAACTGGGGTCGGCAATATTCGCTGTGGCCATTCATCTTTGGAACCGCCTGCTGCGCCATCGAATTCATGAGTGCGGCGGCCAGCCAGCATGACATCTCCCGATTTGGGGCGGAGGTTGTCCGGTTTTCTCCTCGCCAGGCCGATCTTCTGCTGGTCTGCGGCACCATCAGTTACAAACAGGCACCCATCCTGAAACGTATCTATGAACAGATACCCGACCCCAAGTGGGTTGTCGCCATGGGCGCCTGTGCGAGCTCCGGAGGAATATACGATAACTACTGTACCGTACAGGGTATCGACACCATTATTCCCGTGGATGTGTATATCTCGGGCTGTCCGCCAAGACCGGAAGCTGTTCTTGATGCGCTGATCAAAATCCAGGACCAGATAAAAGGCGAAAGCGTGCTGAAAGACCGCCACAAAGACTTTAAAGGGATTCTCGACTGATATGAACGCGACGGCTCTAGAAAAAATCCAAGCCGCTTTTCCGGACGCGACCTGCAAAGTTGTGCTGGATACGGTGGTTATTGATGTTCAGCCTGAAAATCTTGAGAAAACGCTTTCCCGGCTGAAAAATGATGCGGCTTTCAATTGCGGTCTGATGGTGGATGTCACGGCGATTGACTATCTCGACTACCCGCAGAAGCAGCAGGCCAGATTCTACGTAGTTTATACTCTCCGCAATTGGCTCGATAATCTTCTTGTCCAGGTGCGTACGCCGGTGGCCGACCCCAATGCGGGTATCTCCACCGCCACCCATCTGTGGGGCTCGGCCAACTGGGGAGAAAGAGAGGTATACGACCAGTACGGCATCAGATTTCAGGGGCATCCCGATCTGCGGCGGATCCTCAATCACTGGCAGTTCGAGGGACACCCGCTGTGCAAGGATTATCCGATCGAAAAGGGTCAGATCTGCTACCAGACCGACAGCCTGGAAAAAGAGATCAAGGCCAGGCTGCTGGAAAACGGGGTGGATGACACCACGATGAAGGATATTAACACCGATATCATGTACCTCAACATCGGCCCTTCGCATCCCGCCACCCATGGTGCCATCCGCATCCTCGCCGCCCTGGACGGCGAAACCATCCTGGCCAACGTCAACGAGATCGGCTACCTGCACCGGGGTTTCGAGAAAACCGCGGAAAACAGAACCTACAATCAGATCGTGCCGCTTACCGACCGGTTGAATTACTGCTCCTCGATGATCAACAATATCGCCTATGCCAAGGCAGTCGAGTCGTGGCTTGGCGTTGAAATCACCGAACGGGCCAAGTTCATGCGGGTAGTGCTCACCGAGTTTTACCGGGTGCTCGACCATCTGGTCTGTCTTGCCGCCGCTTTGGTTGATATGGGAGGTCTTACCAACTACTGGTACCTCTACAACGAGAAAGAGGCGGCTTACGATCTGATCAGCCGTCTCACCGGAGCGCGACTCACCAGTTCCTTCACGCGGATCGGCGGGATGTATCGCGATTTCTATGAAGGCTGGGAAGAGGATCTGGAAATCCAGCTTCGCGGTATTGAAAAGGGTATCGGCGATGCGCTGAAACTGGTCGAGACTAACCGTATCGTCCACGACAGAACACAGGGTGTCTGTGTAGTCTCGGCTGAAACCGCCCTCAGCTATGGTTTTACCGGCCCCGTTCTCCGAGCCAGCGGGGTACCTTTCGACCTGCGAAAAGATGCCCCCTACTACAACTACGAATCCTTTGACTTCGAGGTACCTGTTGGCACAAATGGAGATATCTACGACCGTTTTATGATTCGTTTTCATGAGATGGCCCAGTCCATCCGCATCATTCGCCAGGCTATGAAACACATCCCTGCGGGACCGGTCAACATTAACAATTCCCAGATATGTCTCCCGCCCAAACAGCAGGTCTACAACAATATTGAAGGGTTAGCTAACCACTTCAAACTTGTTTTTGAGGGAGTGAAGAGTCCTCCGGGCGAATGGTATGACTCCTATGAGGCGGCTAACGGTGAGCTGGGATTCCATTTTGTCTCTGACGGATCGGGCAAACCCTACAAACTGAAGGTTCGACCACCGTGTTTTTATACCATGGGAGGTTTTCATAAAATGGTTGAAGGTAACATGATTGCGGATGCCGTCATCAACCTGAGTTGTATCAATATAATCGGTGGGGAGCTGGACAGATGAGCGATCGTTCACAACTGATTTCTACAGGAAAACCGTTCCAGTTCGACCGGGAAAGGGATGCTGAATTCGAGCGGCTTGTCAAACGCTACCCGACCAGGGAGTCGATGATTCTCCCGGCCCTGTGGTTGATTCAGGAGCAGGAAGGCTGGATCTGCCAGGAAGCTCTCGCCTACGTGGCCGATCGAATCGGCACCTTTGCCAGCAAGGTCTACGAAGCAGTCACCTTCTACACCATGTATCAGCTTCACCCGATGGGCAGGAATCATATCTGCATCTGCCGCACCCTCTCCTGCTGGCTGCGCGGTAAACAGGAAATTGTCGATTACCTGAAAACCGATATCGGCATCACTCCCGGCAAGGTCAGTGAAGACGGCAAGTTCAGTCTGGAAGAGGTTGAATGCTTGGGTCACTGCGGTACCGCCCCGGTCGTTCAGGTCAATGGCGAATTCTACGAGAACATGGACGTAGACAAGCTGAAAGCGCTGCTGGCCACATTGAAATAAGGAGGCGGATCGATGGAAGTGAAGATTCTCAGTGCCAAGTTCGATATTAAAGACGCCCACAAAATAAAGGTTGCCAAAAAGCACGGCGCCTACGGCACCCTCGATAAGCTGTTCGCCATGCCCCCCGGGGATGTCATCGAAGAGGTCAAGAAAAGCGGCCTGCGGGGCAGAGGCGGTGCCGGTTTTCCGGCCGGGGTCAAATGGAGTTTCCTCCCCAAAAATACCGGCAAGCCGGTCTATCTGACGGTCAACTCGGACGAATCCGAGCCGGCCACCTTTAAGGATCGATACATTCTTGTCAAAGATCCCCACGCGCTGATCGAAGGCATTATCATCTGCAGCTATGCCATCGACTGCCATGACACTTATATTTACATCCGCGGCGAATACACCACCCAGGTGAAAGCCCTGCAGGCGGCGATCGACGAGGCCTACGCGGCGGGATATCTCGGCGATACGGTCGACGGACACGACTATCGCCTGAATGTAACGGTCCAC
The DNA here is from genome assembly GCA_964441345.1 of uncultured Desulfopila sp. Taxonomy (GTDB): domain Bacteria; phylum Desulfobacterota; class Desulfobulbia; order Desulfobulbales; family Desulfocapsaceae; genus Desulforhopalus_A. The sequence continues at coordinate 10,911 of CAYTVF010000033.1, forward strand.
CGCGGGGCCGGCGCCTATGTCTGCGGCGAAGAGACCGCCCTGCTCGAATCGATCGAAGGCAAGAAAGGCCAGCCGCGCAGCAAGCCGCCGTTTCCTGCGGTGGCCGGCCTCTACGGCTGCCCGACGATCATCAATAACGTCCAGACCATCGCCTCCCTGCCGTTCATCATCACCAACGGCGCGGATGCCTATAAGGCGTACGGGACCGAAAAAAGCCCCGGCACTCACCTGTTCGGTATTTCCGGCCACGTCGAAAAACCGGGCATGTACGAACTGCCCCTCGGGTTGCCGATCCTGGAAGTGATCGACAAAGTGGCCGGAGGAGTCTGGAAAGGCAGGAAACTGAAGGGTATCATTCCCGGCGGGAGTTCCACCCCCGTCCTGCGCCCCGATGAGGCCAAGGATGTAACCCTCGACTACGAGTCGATGGCCGCCCATAAGACCATGTTCGGTTCGGGCGGCATCGTGGTGCTGGATGAGACGGTCGATATGGTCCAGCTCGTCAAGAACCTCATCGATTTTTATCACCATGAATCGTGCGGCCAGTGTACTCCCTGTCGGGAGGGCCTAGGCTGGATGTTGAAGATTATCAAAAAAATAGTGCGCGGTGAAGGCAGCATCGACGATGTCAACCTGCTGCGCGAGCTCTGCGACAATATCGAGATGAAAACAGTCTGCGTCTTATCGGCGGCCTGCACCATGCCGGTGCGCAGCTATCTGGATAAGTTCAGGCACGAGTTTGAGGCGTATGTCACAAAAGATGGTTCTCCAGCAGCACAAGCGAAACAGGAATAGGGCAACCCATGGCTGATAAGGTAAAACTTTTTGTAAACGGAGTCGAGGTCGAAGTCGAAGCGGGGAAAAACCTGATCGACGCCATCGGTGCCGTCGGCATCGAGATTCCTCACTTATGCTACCACCCGGCACTCGGCGCGGACGGCAATTGCCGGATGTGTCTGGTCGGCATAGAAGACGGCAGACCGCCTTTGGTTCCGGCATGCAAAACCCCCGCCCAGGCGGGGATGAAGGTCTTGCTGAACGCCGAGCATATCAAAAAAATTCAGCACGATGTCATGGAACTCGAGCTGATCAATCATCCAATCGATTGCCCGATTTGCGACCAGGCCGGGGAATGTAAGCTGCAAGACTACTATATGAGCTATGACCGGCGGGAAAGCAGGATGACCGTCCCCCAGGTGCTCAAAAACAAGAAGATGGATTTCGGTTGCGGTGTGGTTCACGACCAGGAGCGTTGCGTGGTCTGCGGACGCTGCGTGCGTTTCTGCCGCCAGATCACCAAAACCGGGGAACTGGGCATAATCAACCGAACCGATGACGCCCGTGTCAACATCTTCCCCGGCCGACCGCTGAATAACCGGTACGCCCTGAATGTCGTCGACCTTTGCCCGGTTGGCGCCATGACCAGCAAGGATTTCCGGTTCAAGCAGCGGGTCTGGTTCCTGAAAAAAGCCCCCGGCATCTGCCATGGCTGTGCCAAAGGCTGCAATATTACCGTCGAGCACAACCGGGAAAAATATCAGGACGATATCATCTACAGGTTCCGTCCGCGTCTGAACAGTCAGGTAAACGGCTATTTCATCTGCGACGAAGGCCGACTGAGCTATAAAAAAGAGAACGAAGGCCGTTTGAACGATGGCCAGATCAGCGGACAAACCCGGCCCCTCGCCGATGTCCTTGCCGCCTGCAGCGACGAGATCGAAAAGTCGACCAAAACCGTCATTCTCCTCTCCCCCGACTGTTCGCTTGAACAGATGGCCGGGGTCAAGGCACTGGCCGAAAAACTGGGGGCAACGCTCTCCGGGTACAGCGACGGCTATCTTAAAAAAGGTGACGGCGACGGTTATCTCATCCAGGATGATAAATCGGCAAACCGGGCCGGCCTCACCCTCCTCGGCATCGACTGCGCCAAAGAGACTTTCGAGAAGGCGGTAAACGAGGCTTGGCTCCTCATCAATTTCAACAACAATCTGCGACTTTCCTACAGCGACAACGAGTTGAGGAAGGTGCTGAAAGATACCAGAGTGATAGCCGTAGCCACCCACGATGATTCGCTCACCGCGATGGCCGACCTGGCGCTCCCGGTCGCCTCGTTTACGGAATATGGCGGAAGCGTGGTCAACTGCGACAATATTCTGCAGTCGTTTGCCAAAGCGATAACCAAGAACAACGACCTTGCCGATATCGGGGCAACGGCCGCAAGGCTCGGCAGTCCCCTGCGGAGCAATGGGGAGCGATTCGCGGAGCTGCAAAAAGTCATCGGTGTCCTGAAGGACGTTGAACCTGAGAATATCCCGGCCGAGGGATTGAAATTAAACGAGAGCGAGGCTGCCAATGTCACTGCTTGATAGTATGATGATAGTCATTCGAGTCGCCTTCAGCGCTTTTATCCCGCTCTGCTTTATTGCGGTCTGCGTCTGGATGGAGCGGAGGGGAGCCGGTTATTTTCAGGATCGTTCCGGCCCTAACCGGGCCAACATCTTCGGTTTCAGGGCAGCGGGACTCGTCCAGAACCTCGCCGACGCAGTGAAACTCATTTTCAAGGAAGATGTTATCTCCGGCCATATCAAACACAAGTTCTACTTTGTGCTGGCTCCGGTGATCGTGTTCTTTACGGCCCTCGTCTCCTTCGCCGTCGTCCCCTTTGCCGATACCCTCGTGCTCGACGGCAAGAGTTATATCATGCAGGGAGTCCCCTTTGATCTCGGCATCCTCTGGTTTCTCGCCATTGCCGGATTCAGCGTCTACGGCATCATCCTCGCCGGCTGGTCCTCGACCAATAAATACGGGGTACTCGGCGGTCTGCGATCCGCCGCCCAGGTGATCAGCTACGAGATCCCGATGGGACTCGCTATCGTCAGCCTGCTGGTGGTCTACGGCACGGTAAATCTCAACGAGATGGCCCAATTTCAGGGGAAGCTGCTGTTCGGATTCATTCCGATGTGGGGTGCGATTCTGCAGCCGCTTGGCCTGGTTATCTTCGTAGTCGCCGCCTTTGCCGAAACCAACCGGACCCCATTCGACCTGGCCGAGGGTGAAAGTGAACTCGTCGCCGGTTTCCATGTCGAGTACAGTGCCATGAAGTTTGCGGTGTTCTTCATGGGCGAATATGTCGCCCTGTTCGTCTCAAGTTCGATGATCGTTACACTCTTCTTCGGCGGCTACCAGATTCCGTTTCTGGCCACCGCCACCCTGGTAAAGGGGGCCAAACCGGTGGCCTTCCTGCTCATGGTTATCCTGCCGGTCGCCATGCATTTTTTTGCCGGCTGGATCAGGCGAAGCAATGTCAGCCACTATCCCCGGGAAAATGACCCCCGGGTATTCGAGGCCAATGTCTATATCAAATGCTTCTGGGGTTTGGTGATATTCCTTGAGCTGGTGCTGCTGGCCATCCTTTTCAGCCAGTCCGGCGGGGCGACGGCGCACATCTTTGTGGCCCTGCTCCAGGTCTGCACCTTCCTCTTGAAAGTCACCATGATGATCTTTGTCTATATCTGGGTACGCTGGACCTTGCCCCGTTTTCGCTATGACCAGCTACAGAAATTGGGATGGCAGATGCTCCTACCGTTGGCACTTCTGAACATCTTCATTACAAGCGCAGTTGTCGTGGCGTTGAGCTGAAATAGTATGATACGGAGGATGATATGGGTGTAAACGTCAAAACCATTGAACGTAAAGGGTCGAGTCTGCAGGAACGACTCTACCTTATTGAAATATTTAAAGGAATGGCTACCACGTTTGGCCATTTTTTTAGAAACCTTCTCGATAACCGCAAGCTGTACGTTCGCCACTATCCCGAGGTTCAACCGGAGATCCCGGTTCGCTGGCGAGGTCGTCATCGCTTGACAACTCACCCCGACGGCACGGTGAAGTGTGTGGCCTGTTTTATGTGTCAAACCAATTGCCCGGCCAACTGCATCTCAATCACGGCCGGGGAACGGTATGACGGCAAGACAGAAAAAATGCCGGTAAAATTCAATATCGATCTGCTTGAATGCATCTACTGCGGCTATTGCGTTGAAGCATGTCCCGTCGATGCAATTCGCATGGATACCGGGATTTTCTCAGTTACTGACAACAACAGGGAATCCTTCGTTTTGGGGCTGGAGCAGTTGCTGGCAACTCCGGGAGCCTTTTCCGAAGAAGAATACAAAAAAGGGGGCGCTTGATACCATGTTTGCCGAGGGATTATTTATCGGATTTTCAGTGCTGTCGGTTCTTGGCGCCTTGGGGCTGGTTCTCTTTCGCCACCCGATGAACGGGGCGATGAGTCTGATCGTGACCATGATTTCACTGGCAGGTCTCTATGCACTCCTTTCCGCCAAGCTGATTTTTGTGCTGCAGCTCATCGTCTATGCCGGGGCGATCATGTCTCTTATCCTCTTTATCATCATGTTCCTGAATATTCAGGACAGTGATCTCCCGGAGGAAAAGGGCAGGTTGTACTACCTCGTCGGCGGCATAGTCGCCATCATCCCCATCGGTGCTTTTCTGATAAAAGTGGTGAAAAGCATCCCCGACAGCGCTACGACGATAGTCGGCGCCGGCTTCGGCGGGGTGAAAGAAGTGGGACTGGTGCTCTTCCAGGATTGGCTGCTGCCGTTTGAAATTGTATCAATTCTCCTGCTTGTATCGCTCATCGGAGCAGTCGTACTGGCAGGTAAGAGGAGGATGATCAAGTGATTCAGAATTATCTCATTCTCAGTGTCGTTCTCTTTTGTCTGGGAATACTCGGTGTTTTTTCCAGGCGGAATGTGTTTACGGTCTTTATGTCCATCGAGCTGATGCTCAATGCGGCAAACCTCGCCTTTCTCGCCTTCTCACGGCTGCACGAAAGCATGGACGGTCATGTCCTGGCCATGATGGTAATGGCTGTCGCCGCGGCGGAGGCCGCACTGGCTCTTGCGGTGGTAATTCTGCTTCACAAGCATAAAGGCAAGCTGGATACCAACGTATTCAGTCTGCTCAAAGGGTGATCTCATGGAACATACTGCAACATATCTCGGTTTGATACCCCTTTTTCCGCTCGTAGGCGCAGTAGTTATCGGCCTGCTGCACATGTTCACCTGCAGGAAAGAGCCATTGCCCGAGAAACTCTACGGCGTCCTGGCCTGCGTTGGCCCAGTGCTTTCGTTTTTTCTGGCTCTTGTCGTCTTCTTCCATCTGAAAGGCATGCCCGCTGAGGAGCGTTTTCTCGTCGACAACGTCTTCACCTGGTTTGCCGTCGGCGACCTGCACATCGATATGGGGTTCCTGGCCGATCCGCTCAGTTCCCTGATGCTCCTTTTCGTCACCTTCATCGGTTCGCTGATCCATATCTATTCGATCGGCTATATGGCCACCGACCAGAATTTCGGCAAATTCTTCTGTTACATGAACCTCTTTCTCGGTTCCATGTTGATTCTCGTCCTCGGCAATGGCCCGGTAGTTATGTTTGTCGGCTGGGAAGGCGTCGGCCTCTGTTCCTATCTGCTGATCAGTTACTACAGCGAAGATACCAGTAATGTGCTGGCCGGCAACAAGGCTTTCATCGTCAACCGGATCGGCGACCTCGGCTTTGTCCTCGGCATGTCCTATCTCTTCTGGGCCATCGGCGCCGGCGGGTTCGATTATCTCTCCCTGCGGGCCAACGCCCCCGCCCTGCCCCCGGCCGTCGGTCTTGGTGTCTGTCTCCTGCTCTTCGTCGGCGCCTGCGGCAAATCGGCGCAAATCCCGCTCTATGTCTGGCTGCCCGATGCCATGGCAGGTCCGACGCCGGTTTCCGCGCTCATCCATGCAGCCACCATGGTCACGGCGGGGGTGTATATGGTTGCCCGGTTCAGTTTCCTCTATGCCGATTTCCCCACCGCCGGTTCGGTCGTTGCCTGGGTCGGTATCCTGACTGCCCTGCTGTCGGCGATTTTCGGCATGTTTCAGAAGGATATCAAAAAAATCCTTGCCTATTCAACGGTCAGTCAACTCGGCTACATGTTTGCCGGGGTTGGCGTTGCCGCCTATTCAGCCGGCATCTTCCATGTATTTACCCACGCCTTCTTCAAGGCCCTGCTCTTCCTCGGAGCCGGTTCGGTTATCTATGCTCTGCACCACGAACAGGATATCTGGAAGATGGGAGGCCTGAAAGACAAGCTGCCGACGACCTATAAGACCATGCTCATCGGCGCCCTGGCACTTGCCGGCTTTCCGCCCTTCTCCGGTTTCTTCAGCAAGGATGAAATTCTCTTTTCCGCCCTTGCCACCGGCCATACCGGAATCTGGATGATCGGGGTCTTTGTTGCCGGAATGACTGCATACTATACCTTCCGTATGATTTTTCTGGTATTCCATGGCAAGCCGCGCGACCAGAAGGCATACGATCATGCCCACGAACCACCGGCGGTCATGACCGTTCCCCTCATTATTCTCGCAGTCGGCGCGGCTTTTGCGGGCGTCTTGAACCTGCCCGGGATCTTCGGCGGTCAACTGAAGGTTTCAGAGTGGCTGGCGCCCAGTCTGATCGAGCATCATCCGCATATGAGCCTCGGCTACGAGTTCCTGGCTATCGCTGCCAGCGTGGTGGCGGTTGCAGTCGGTATCTATATTGCCTTCAAAAAATTTGGCGAGGGTGCGGAAGAACCCGAATTCACGGGTTTTGCCAAGTTCGGCTACTACAAATTTTATGTCGACGAACTCTACAATGCAGTCTTCGTTCAGCCCTTCAAAGGCTTCGGCTCGGTTATCTCGAAGTTCCTCGAACCCAATGTCACCGATATCCACGTCAAACTCTCGACCTGGCTCTATCAAAAGGCAGGAACTTCTTTCAAGGTATTTCAGGTCGGCTATGTTCGGGTCTATGCCATCTACATGGTCATAGGGCTGAGTCTTATGAGCCTGTTCTTATCTCAAACGATCAACTAGGTAAGGTGGAAGAATGTTCGAATATGCCCTTTCAGTCATGATCTTTCTGCCCATCCTCGCCGGGCTGGCCTTGCTTCTCCTGCCCCTTGGCAGGGGATCGGCGCGGGTTGCCGGGTTTATCGTCTCAGTGGTGGTGCTCTTTCTCGGGATTGAACTGTTCATAGGATTTTCCGGGACGGGCCCCATGGAATATGTCGAGAGCAGACCCTGGATCGAATCCCTGGGAATCAGCTACAGTCTGGGTGTCGACGGGATCAGTCTCCTCGTCCTCATGGCCGGATCGATCCTCTTTCCCATGGTATTCACCCTGTTCGCCCCTCGCTCCAAAGGCTACTACGGCAATCTGCTGATTGCTCAGGGTGCCATGGCCGGGGCCATTTGTGCCACCGATCTGGTGCTCTTCTATATCTTCTGGGAGATCATGCTGCTGCCGATCTTCTTCATGATCGGCCTTTACGGCGGGCCGAACCGGCTGCCGGCAACGCTCAAGATCACCATTTATACCATCGCCGGCTCCCTGCTCATGCTCGCCGGTCTGGTGTATGTCGGTGTTTCCTACCACAATCAATTCGGCCAGTGGACCTTCGATATCGTCCAGCTGAGCCGTCTTAATCTGGGCGGTGGCTTTGCCGTCCTGGCCTTTCTTATGTTCATGGTGGCCTTCGCCATCAAGATCCCACTGTTCCCCTTCCACACCTGGTTGCCGGACGCCTATACCGAAGCCCCCAGCGCAACCACCTTCGTGCTCTCGGCGATCATGGCAAAGATCGGGGTGTACGGGGTCATTCGCTTTGTCGTGCCGGTGTTTGAAGTGGAATTCGCCAGATTCGCGATTCTCTTCTCGCTTGCCGGAGTGACCGGCATGATGTACTGCGGTTTGGCGGCCATCGCCCAGAAGGATATGAAGAGGCTGCTCGCTTTTTCTTCCGCCTCCCATATGGGCATCATCGCGCTGGGCGTTTTCTGTATGAATGTCCAAGCCCTGACCGGTACGCTCTTTCAGATTGCCGCCCATGCTACCAGCACCGGAGTGCTGTTCCTCTTCATCGGCCTGATGGAGGAGCGGCTGCAGACCAGAAATATCGACGATCTTGGCGGCATTGCCTATCGCGCGCCGATCTTCGCGACCTTTTTCGCCATTGCCATGCTTGCCTCCGTGGGCCTGCCAGGTACCAGCGGCTTTATCGGCGAGTTCCTCATCATACTCGGCGCGATCAAGTTCAGCGGCTTTATCGGTTTTCTCGCCGGAACCTCAATGGTCATCGGCGTCTGCTATATGCTCTGGATGTTCCAGCGGGTGTTCTTCGAAAAGTCGAATGATCGTACGATAGAATTCAAAGACCTGAATGTTTCAGAGGCGCTCACCTTCCTGCCGGTTATTCTGCTGATCCTGGCGATGGGGATCTTCCCGCAGCCGTTTCTCAAAAAGATTGAGCCAACCGCTCAGCTGCAGGTTGCACAAGTCAACGCCTCGACCCAAAACCAGCTTGCCGACAAAACAGTCCTGAGTTCAGAACATAATAATCAAAAGAATTAGACAGGGTAACCACTATGAATGATTTCTTGTCATTGCTCCCACTCATCATCATCGGTTCAGGTGCCATCCTGCTGATGCTTGTCGCGGCTTTTGAACAATGGCGACTGGAGACCGCTTCGTACGTCAGTATGGGATTCTTTGCAGCCGCCTTCTTCATCCAGCTGTTAGTCGCCGGCAGCACGGAGACTGTTCTTTTCGACCCGGCATTCAACGGGATGCTGGTCGCGAGCAGCCTTACCGCCACAGCCGGACTGGTTATCCTCGCCTGCGGTTTTTTTACCGCCATGAATACCAACACCTACTTCAAGGTGAATATTTTCGGCACCCTCGAATTCTACCCCATCATGATGTTTGGGGTCTGCGGGATGCTGCTCCTGACCATGTCCCAGGAACTGATCACCGCCTTCATAGCGATCGAAATAATGTCGCTTGCCATCTATATTCTCGTCGGCTATGACCGGGCCAGCATTACCGGGACCGAGGCCATCCTGAAATACCTGATGCTCGGCGCTTTTGCCGGAGCTTTTTTCACCATGGGCACAGCCCTTATCTACGGCGGCGTCGGCAGTACCAAATTTGCAGTGATCGGCACCTATTATGCCACTCAGCCGGCGGGGGCGCCGTTGCTTATCGGCGGAGCCTTTTTCATCCTGGTCGCTTTCTTTTTCAAGATTGCCGCCTTCCCCTTCCATGCCTGGGTAATCGATGTCTATGACGGGGCAACGACCCCGGTCACCGGCTTTATGGCTACGGCGCTCAAGGCTGCCGTTTTTACCGTCTTTGCCAACTTTCTCGCGATTAACAGCGGCATGCACGGCAGCTGGGTCACCTTCCTCTTTTATGTCGCTGTCTTCACCATGTTCGGCGGCAATCTGATCGCCATCGGCCAAAACAACCTGAAAAGGATGCTGGCGGCATCCGGTATCGTTCATTCCGGCTACCTGCTCATTGCCCTGGTGGCCATCAGTTCGGAAAGTTTTACCGGCAGCGTCATCGGCTACTATCTGGCCGCCTATTCCGCCGGGACCCTGGGCATGTTTGCCGCCCTCTCCTATCTTGGCGGCGAGGGTGAAAAACGAGCCACCTTCGATGACTTCAAAGGTCTGGCCAAGGTTCGACCGTATTCCGCCGCGGCAATTACCGTTTTCCTGCTCTCCATGGCGGGAATCCCGCCCACTGCCGGCTTCATGGGAAAATTCTATATCATTACCAGCGCAATTTCAGAAGGGCAGGTGCTGCTTGCCGTCCTGGGAATCGTCAGCAGTATTTTATCGATGTGGTACTATCTGCGTCTCATAATCACCATGTATTTTCATGATGCCGAAGAGAACTTTGAAACAAAAGGATCCTTCTTTGCGACCGCCAGCACCTTTATCCTGGTGTTCTGTGTGTTTGCCATTGGCATTTATCCAATAGTCATTTAATCGTGGAGCCAACCATATGAAAGTAAAAGACATTCTGGCGGTAAAAGGCAGCAGGGTCGTCACCATAGAAAAAAGCACATTGGTTCTTGACGCCATGTCTATTTTTTCAGCAAACCGCGTCGGCTCCCTGCTGGTGGTTGACAAAGATGAAACAATCCTCGGCATAATCGCCGCCCGTGACGTATTGATGGCCGTCCTCAATCATCTTGACAAGATCAAGACCATCACCGTCGAGGCCGTCATGACCACCAATCTCATCATCGGCACCGAGGACGACAGTATCGACTATATCCAGGCAATCATGACCGAGAACAGAATCCGCCACGTGCCCATTGTCGAAGGCAGAAAATTGAAAGGACTGGTATCCATCGGCGACGTGGTCAAGGCTCTCATGAAGGAAAAAGATGTCGAGAACAGGTACCTCAAGGATTATATCGCCGATAAGTACCCGGGGTGATCCCCCCCATATTCACAGATCGTTTTGACGAGGCGGTTCCGCTTTATTCCACTGACTTGACTTGCTTCCGCAACTCAACTGATATTTTTCGACTTTTTTCAACAGCGCGGTGTGGGACAGACGGAGCTTTCTCGCTGCCTCCCTGATGCTTGAGGTTGAATTCAGCGTCAAAAGCAAAATTTCCGTCTCGTAACCGCCAACCAGATCTTTTAACGATATCGTGCCGACCTTGGCGATATCCGGACAATTCCGGCGATTGCCATGCCCTGCGGTTTCATGGCTGAGCAGAATCGAGTCCACCTCGATGTTCTCGGAATCGCTCAGAACTGCCGCCCGTTCAATGACATTTTTCAACTCTCTGACGTTTCCCGGCCATGAATAATCGTAGAGTTTCGCCATAGCGCCGCTGCTGATCGTCTGTTCCGACTTGCCGAGTTTCAGATTGAACTGGCGCAGGAAACTCTGGGCCATGAGCGGAATATCCATCAACCGCTCTTTCAAAGGCGGTATCTGGATGGTCAGGACATTGATGCGATAGAAGAGATCCTCGCGAAACCGGTTTGCCCTGACCATATCCTTCAGGTTTTTATTGGTCGCCGTAATAACCCGGGCATTGACCGGAATCTCCTCAAACCCGCCGATCCGCCGGACATGATTATCCTGCAGCACCCGAAGTATTTTTGCCTGGGTTCCGGGCGGCATATCCCCTATTTCATCAAGGAAAATCGTGCCATCCCCGGCTGCTTCGAAAAGTCCGGCCTTGCCCTTTTTCCTGGCGCCGGTAAAGGCCCCATCGACATAGCCGAAAAGCTCGCTCTCGATCAGCTGCTCCGGCAATGCCGCGCAGTTGACCGGAATGAATGGCCCCGTTCGACCGCTTTCAAAATGAATGGCCCTGGCAAAAAGTTCCTTGCCGGTGCCGCTCTCGCCGGTAATCGAGACGATAGTTCCGGTCTCGGCGATTTTCCTGGCAAAGGTGATGAGATTGCTTATTGCCGGATTATGGCCGATGAAATCGTCGAAGGTTACCGCCAGCGGTGTCGACACCGCATCGACCATCTCCTTCACTTCCCGGAGATTTTTCATGAGCAGCACGGCGCCGACGAAATTGCCCTGAGAGTCGTGGATCGGTTTGGCCGAACCGTAGAATTCCACCCGGCCCGTTCCGGTCACCGCCAGTTTCCGTCGGCTGACCGGAATTCTCTTTTCGACACATTCGAGCAGGATTGAATCCTTGGGACTGATTTCACTGATATGCTGACCGATGATGTTTTCATAGACCTGATCGAGGATACGGCAGGCCACCGAGTTGATGGTATTGATTATTCCGGCGGCATCGACCGAGATAATCCCTTCACTCATCCCGTCGAACAGGGTCCTAAACCATTTCTGCCGTTTTTCCTGGGGGAGGCTCTGCAGTTCGCTCTGACTCTTCAGTCCCGGCAAGGTCGAAAACAGCGAAAACAGGGCATGCTTGTCAAAACTGTGATCCTGTTTCTCTATCTCGATCGAGATCTTGGCCAGGTCGTCCTTCTGTTCGACCTCCATGGTGACGATATTGAGGCCCTGGTTGGTCATCAACCTGGTAATATCAAAGACAATTCCTATTCGATCTTTAAAGAGCAGCTGAAGTTTCAGATTTCCGGCCACGTGTTTCACCCAAGGAGTAAATTACCGATTATTCGTTCTTTAGCGGGCTGTGCATTGCCATGCTTCACAGCCTCTCCGGTAAATCTACTCCTGTCGGTGCGAAAAAACGAGGCTAATCTCGGCTCGTGGGGACTTCCGCATAGGCCAGGAGACCGGTAAAAACCGCATGCCCCTCATCGTGTCTCACCACACTCCGGACATCGGGGAGCTTCTGCACCTGTTTGATCACCTGTTCCAGCTTCTGGTCCTCATTTACCCGGAGCCACATCCGGCTGGTCTCGCCCGAGCCAATGGGCACGCAGACAATTCCCTCGAGATTATAGGCGCGGCGGGAAAACAACCCGCAGATATGCGACATCACCCCGGGATGATTGTTGACGGTCAGCTCAAGAACCGTGGTGGCCGAACCGGTGACGGCCGTCATTTCTTCAACATTTGCATTTTTCGGCATGGTAACCTCCCAGCATGATACTGTTTGAAGCTCCCGGAGGAACCATTGGATACACCTCTTCCTCTTTGGCGATGGGGACATTTATCAGGCACGGCCCGTTTTCCGCAAAAGCCTCTTCGAGCAGGGCGGCAAGGTTGCAGCCGGATTCGGCATTATATGCCGCCATTCCAAACCCCCTGGCGATTGCGGCAAAATCGATATCGATCCGGAAATCGGAGGCAAAATAGTGCTTCCCGTAGAACAGGTTCTGCTGCTGGCGGACCAACCCCAGCGAGTTGTTGTTCATGACGATGATCTTGACGTTGGCCTGCTGCTCTACCGCGGTTGCCAGTTCCTGGATATTCATCTGCAGGCTGCCGTCACCGGTAAAGAGGACCACCGGCCGTTCGGGAAAGGCGAGCGAGGCGCCGATTGCCGCCGGCAAACCGAATCCCATGGTTCCCAACCCCCCGGAAGTGAGGAGCTGCCGGGGCCGGTTGAAAGGATAGACCTGGGCCGTCCACATCTGGTGCTTGCCGACATCGGTTGCAACGAAACAATTCTCGCCGAGAAGCTCGGCGACTTTCAGGATCAAACCGTAGGGCTTGTCGGGAATGGTGGCCGCGGGCGATGTCATCGGATACATTTCCTGCAGGACTTCGATCTGATTACGCCATATTCTTCGTTCATTTGGTCGGATCAGGGGCAAAAGCGCCCTGAGCGATTCCTTGACATCGCCGACCAGGCCGATGTGGGCGGTCTTCAGCTTGGACACCTCGCTCGGATCGATATCCATATGAATGATATTTGCCGATGGACAGAAGTCGACAATCCTGCCGGTCGCCCGATCGTCAAATCGGGCCCCGGCGGCAATAAACAGGTCACAGTCCTGCAGGGCCATATTGGTTGACCGTGCGGCATGCATGCCGAGCATCCCGAGGGAGAGGGCGTTATCGGCCGGCAAGCTCCCCAGCCCCATCAGGGTCATGGCGGTGGGCAGGGAGCCCCTATCGATGAGCGCCCTTGCCTCCATGGCCGCGCCGGCATGGACAATGCCGCCGCCGAGGCAGAGGATCGGGCGCCTCGCCCGGTTAATCATCGCGGCCGCCTCCCGGAGCATCGCGAGATCGGCTATCGCAGGCTTACGCCGGCGCCCCGGCTCGGGCCATTGCCCGAATGAGAGCATCGCCGTCTGGACATCCTTCGGCACATCGATCAGCACCGGCCCCGGTCTGCCGGAGAGGGCCAGCTCAAAGGCCATGGGAATGATGTTCAGCAGTTCAGCCGCCGACCGAACGAGGTAGTTATGTTTGGTGATCGGAATGGACATGCCATAGGTATCGACCTCCTGAAAGGCATCGGTGCCGATCAATGATGAAGGCACCTGACCGGTGATGCAGATCACCGGAATCGAATCGAGATAGGCATCGGCAATAGCGGTGAGCACATTGGTCGCTCCGGGACCGGAAGTAGCAAAACAGACCCCGGCCCCGCCGGTTGCGCGGGCAACCCCCTGGGCTAAAAATCCTGCGCCCTGTTCATGCCGGCACAGCACATGGTCGATTGCGGTCGATTGACTGAGCGCGTCGTACAGAGGCAGATTGGCTCCGCCCGGTATCCCGGCAATCGTCGTAATGCCCTGACGCTCAAGCAGCTTGATGATCAGTTGCGCCCCATTCATAGTGTACATAGTTTCCTCCTGTCAGTTGGTGGTTGACTGCCGGCGACAGGAGCGGAGGCACAAAAAAACCCCCGCCGGCGAAGCGCCGACAGGGGGTAAAAAGTAATTATTTTATGTTCTTATCCCCTCATGGCACTCCGCCTTCGACCTTTCGGACCACGACCACCACACTAAGAACTCGTGCCACGCTAAGAATAAGACTGCCGATGGTCGCTGAAAGTGAATGCATTGGTGCTATGAGCAGGTTGATTTTTAAGTTACGCTATGTTTTATGAATAGCAAAATGAGCCGGATGTGTCAAGAAGAACAAAAGACAGGCTCTTTTCGTTGTATCCATTCAGCTCTATGGACAAAGTTCCCCCTCCCCTTGCGGGCTGACAATTACCCACACATACGCCCATGTTACGGGCCA
>CAYTVF010000034.1:0-25146 GCA_964441345.1 uncultured Desulfopila sp.
AATGACGCCGCAGCCTACTGCGCTGCTTAAGTTAATGACATTGGGGTGCACTCCGTGCACCAAAACAACAGGGATGGTGCACGGAGTGCACCCTACTCTCAAAACAAGGTCTGAGAATTGTTCATAACCATATCCTATAACGATTCAGTTTTGCCCACCATCTGTACAATAGACGTGAATTCTCCGGCCAGATCGGGCTCGCCCAGCCGCTGCAGCATCTCCCGGCGAACCCGGTCCCGGAGTTCGATCGCGCACTGCCAGTCCGTGCCGGCAGGCTGACAGGGCGGCAGGGCGGTCACCTGCACTCTGCCCCGCCGCGGGAACCAGGAGCCGCCGCGGAGGATATTGCGGGTCCCCTGAATGATCACCGGCACCACCGGTAGCTGGGTCCGGCAGGCGGTGACGAACGCGCCCATCTGGAAGGGCAGCAGGCCGGGCATTCTCTGCAGGGTTCCCTCGGCGAAAAAGAGGGGGCGCATACCCCGGCCGACACCCTCGTCGATTTTCCTGGTGTCGGCAACCCCCTGCACCGCATCAAACCTGTCCACCCAAAAAACTTCGAGCTTCTTTAGGGCCGGCCGGAGAAAAGGATTCCGGGCAAGCTCGGCTTTGGCCACGAAATTGCACTGTTCCGGCAGCACGCCGGTCAGGACGATGGAATCCAGATAACTCATATGGTTGCTGACCACCAGATACTGCCTGCCGACCGGGATATTGGTTTGCCCTCCGGTCTGCAGGTCGATGCCGATTGCCCGGCAGATTCCGCGCACCGCCCGGCCGGCCAGCCGCCAGCACTTCACGCCACGGGGCAGGACCATCAGGCCGCACCAGAGCAACGCTCCGCCGCATACCAGGGCCAGCCAGCAGTAGCAGGCGTAGAGCAGCGTCGATGCGCGACCGGCCAGCCTGCGCAGCATGGGTCCCGCGCTGCCCAGTCCGATCCGCAGCAACTGCAGCCAGACCGCCGCCTTTTTGCGGCCGATGTGGCCGCTTTCATAGAGTTGCCGGCAGGCGGATCGGCGGATTTTTCCGCTGGAAGTCTTCAGCACCGTGCCGGGGGGGCCGATGACAATATCGTCGGGTGCCATGCCCAGGAGATCGGCGGTTGCGCCGGCGATCTCCTGTCTGAGCCCCTGCAGGGCCCCGGCCTCGGTCTGCCTCGACTCGGCGAGCACCACCAGCTTTTCGGGGGAGGTTCTGTCTTTGACGCTGGCGAATACCGCCGTGCATCCTTTTCTCAGTCCTGCAATATTGCCGATGACCTCTTCCAGTTCATGGGGATGGATGTTGCGCCCGCCGCGGATGATAATATCCTTTATCCGGCTGGTTATATAGACTTCACCGGTTGCGATATAGGCCAGGTCGCCGGTTTCCAGCCACTCGCCCCGGAACAGCTTTCGGGTTTGCTCGCTCTTGCGGAAATAGCCGCTGGTGGCGGAGGGCCCTTTGAACTGAAGCCGCCCCTCCTGCCGTTCCGGCAGTTCCCGCTGCCGTTCATCCACCACCCTGACCTGATGTCCCGGCAGCGGCCGGCCGCAACAGACGAACTCCAGCACCGCCCCCTCCCGGTCCGGGACAACTACCGCACGGCCTGAGCCGGTGAACGACTCCCGGTCGACCCGGTCGATCCGGAAACCGCGCCCGGGGGGCGGGAAAATGAGTCCCACCGAGGATTCGGCGAGCCCATAGACCGGGGCAAGGGCCTCGGGGCGGAAGCCGTATCGCTGAAATCGTGTCTGGAATTTGCGCAGAGTGGCGGGGATGACCGGCTCGGCCCCATTGAAGGCCAGCCGCCAGGAGCGCAGGTCCAACCCTGCGAGATCGTCGTCGGAGAGTCGTGTGGCGCAGATTTCATAGCCGAAATTCGGCGAGGCCGAAAGGGTTCCGCCATACCGGTCGATGGTGTGCAGCCAGCGTGCCGGCCGGGCCAGAAAGGAGAGGGGCGACATGACCACCAGCCGGCAGCCGTGGCAGAGACTGCCGAGCCACGCGCCGATCAACCCCATGTCATGGTAGAGCGGCAGCCAGCTGACAAATACATCATTGGCGGTTACCTGACAGACCTGGCCCATGGCCCTGATGTTGGCCAGCAGGTTGCCATGGCTGAGAATCACCCCCTTCGGATCGCCGGTGCTGCCGGAGGTGTACTGGATAAAGGCGGTATCGCTTTCGCCGTGCCGCAGCGGGATCTTCTCCTCCGCCCGGGCGTAGAGATCGTCCGTGGTAAGTATTATCCGCAGCTCCGGCACCTGGCCCATGAGCAGCCTCGCCACGGGTTGCGCCTCGGGTACCGTGACGAGGATCCTGGCGCCGGCGTTGGCGAGGATTTTCCGGTGGCGCTGCACGTGTTCCTCGATCTGCGTGGGGCGGGCCGGCGGATAGAGCGGCACCGGTACGCCGCCGCCGTAGAGTATGCCAAAAAAAGTATAGAAATAATCGGGGCTGGTCGGCAGCATGATGGCCACCGGCTCGCCGGGTTCCAGATCGAGCAGGCGCAGCCGGGCGGCGACCTTCAGAGCTTCCTGCCGCAGCATCCCGTAGCTGATGCGGATTTCGTCATCTTCCTGCAGCAGGATGATATGCAGGGCGTCGGGCTGGCCGCGGAAATGCCGCTCCAGCACGTCCGGCAGGGTTCGGGCATTTCCCAACCCCGGCTGCAGGCGTATCCCGTATTCCCCGGCAACAGGCTTTATGGGGGCAGCTTCGGCCGCCCGGGTCTCCTGGCCCAGGTGACGCAGGAGATCCCTCGGGGTTTCCGCCGTCACCAGCACCCTCTCCGGCAATCTGGTCCCGAATTCCTTCTCCAGCCGGGTGAGCAGTTCCATCCGGGCCAGGCTGTCCAGGCCCAGATCGCGGTCCAGCCTGCTGTCGAGGGTGAGTGGCCGAAGCAGTACGCCGCCTTGGTGCAGTTCGGCCATCAGTTTGGCGATTATCGGCAGCAGGGATTCGGCGGATAGAGCGGAATTCATGGCACGTCCCGAGGGTTGAGGATGATGATCTTACTCCGGCTCAAATTCAACAAGGTAACCGGGGTGGTCGGAAACCTTTTGGTAACTCTGGTAATCCCGGCCGGAAAAAAGAACCTTCGCCGCAGTCGGCTTCAACTTGCTGTTCTTCTTTATTAGGATATAATCGATCCGGTTATCGTCAACCAGCCACTTCTCCCTTTCCGGCAATGCGGTCCGGAACACCTTGGCAAATGCGGCAGGCGAGGCGGCTCGCAAAAACTGATCCTCATATTCTCGGCCGTCGGCGATCAGCATATAGCCAAGGGAACCGGCCTTGGCGTTGAAATCGCCGCATAGCAGAGTTGCCGCGACCTTGCCCGATTCGGCGTCGGCCCATTGCCGCAGTTTCTCGAACTGTAAGCGGAATCCGTCCTGCCACCAGCTGAGATGGACGGAGAATACGTTGATTAAACCGAAACCGGGCACATCGATCCGGCCCATCACCACCTTTCTCGCATGGATGCTATGGATGTCGGTGTCGGCCGAGACGTACGCCGCGTCTCTTTTGACAAACTTATATTTGCAGAGGATGGCGCTTCCTTCGCGGAAGCGGTCGAAGCCGATATGCGACCAATCGGTGTAGAGGTGGTAGTATCGGCCATGTTGCCGCAGACGGTCGCGGATGATCCCGGCACTGTTGGTCGGCCAGAATCCTTTGCCGTCATGCCACTCCTCGCCCACCTCCTGCAGACAGATGACGTCGATATCGATTTCACGGATTGCCCGGACTATTTCGCGGAATTTTTCATCCTGATCGGCTTCCTGATAACAATGCAGGTTGAGGGTGAGGACCTTGAGACCGGCATGGACGGCGGTATAATTCAGACCCAGATTGTTGTCCCAGATTTCGCCGTCTTCCGTCTCGCAGCCGATGGCATACCGAACCTTGAAACCATTTCGCGCCTTGATTCGGCCGGCCCAGACCGACACGCCGTGGGGGTTGGCTGTGGTGCCATGCGGTATGCCCTGCCGGGGGCAGTCATGCTGGAGAGAGCAGGGGGTCTGATGATAGCTGTACCAGTTGTCGGTGGTCCAGCGCACGAAAACCCGCCTGGCCCGCAGCGACCGGTGGACTGCCGCAGCAACGGACAGCCCGGTCTCGCGCCGGGAAAAGAGCGGGCTGTAACGAAGGTGGCTGAGTTTCACCCCCGGCCCCAGCAGCACCCCGGCGGACGGGGCGAGGGAATAGTCGGCATGTTGATTGTTATCCCAGTATTGTCTGCCGCCAACCAGATATTGCAGGGCAAAGCGGATCCTGCCGGGAAGGTGCCCGGCGAGCGTGCAGCAGCTCGTCCTCGCCTGCCACAGTTCCCATCCCTGGCCGGATTGGCAGGAATAGTCCGCCGGCAGGATCTGCCAAAGGTTATCGTCATAGGCCCAATGAACGGCGATCTGTTTCTCGAAGGCCAGGTTTTTCACCAGAACGGCAAATTCAAGGTCCTGGACAACATATCCGTTCCGGGCTGAGGTGGTCCGCTGGGCGTAGACCAGTCGGATCGCGTTCATCGCAACGCCACCGGCGGTTTGCGGAGAGGTCGCCGAGCGGGGCATGGGCAACGGCGGCGATATCTTTCAACTCCAGTATATCCGCATGCTGTCAAGGATTTCATAAAACTCCCGGGTATAGTGATTGGCCGCAGGCCGGTTGGAGAACACCGTCAAATGGTCGTGGGAAAACACGGAGGTATTATACCAGTTGAAACTTCCGTCCAGAACGAGGTGCTCGTCGATGATGCAGTACTTCGAATGGAGAGGCGAATAGGGAACGGTCCGGTCGTTGACCCCGTACGCCAGGGCGATGGGGACGCCGGCCCGCTTCAGCCTGGCGATTGCCGGCAGCAGCGGCCTCTTCAGTTCCTCCTGCATCGGGTACTCCCGGGCGGCATCGCCCATTCTTGCGGTATGGCCGTTGAAGACGAAAGCCAGCTCGACGCCCCGGTTTTTGGCATGGATCAGCGCATCCACCACGCTGTCGCCATGATCGCCCTGCAATTCTCCCAGGAGAAACAGACAACCCTTAATCGAACGCCGGGCGCCGTGAACAGCCGAAATTATCGCCTGGTGGGGGCGGTAATTATTGCCGTTCATCATCTTGTGGCGGCCGAAGGTATAGAGCAGATTGAAGTGGCTCATGGGATCGATCCCGTACGGCTGGATCACCCCGCCCCGGACGCTTTGAAAGATGTTGTCAAGAAGCCGGCAGATGCCGCTTGAATGAAACGTCGCCCCGGACTCCCAGTTTGCCCCCCAGGTGTCGAAGGTAATATTGAACGACCCAAGAATGCAGTCGTGCTCGCCGAAGATGATGAATTTATTGTGCATGTCGGGAGCGACCTCGACCAGGCTGTTGTTCGAGGAGCAGAAGACCCCCAGCAGTTCGATCCCGGACCGCTGCAAACGCACGTAGTTGTCGCTGTTGGTCAGCGTCATTTTCCGCCAGTCGACGATACACTGCACCCTGACCCCGCTGGTGTGGGCAAAGAGCAGGTGATTGATGAAATCGGTATCGTCGATGCAGTCGACGCACACTTTGATCGCCCATTCCCGGTCGGGCAGGGCCTGTTTTTTGCCGATTATCCGGTCGATTCGATCGTGGATGAACCGCTTGGGATGGTAGGGATGATAACAAAGCCCCTTGGTGAATTTAGGCATTATGTTCAGTGCGTCGAAGTGATGGTTGTACCAGTCGACATCCCGCTGCAGGATGTCGGTATCGACCTCCCTGGTCCGATAGCCGTTGGGGGTGGCCCATTGGCCGGTAATTTCCCGCCGCTGGCTCCCTGGATCATCGAAATTGTTCCGGTCCATGAAGATATAGTCGAATTGCGAACAGACGGAGCGTTCGCCCAGGTGAAAGACGTAGGCAAACTTTACACAGATAATCCGGCCCAGCTTCAGGGGAAACGGATGGAGATGAAATTCCCTGGTAACCCGTTTATGGTTCCCTGCCTGAACATCGTAATAATCGGTATCGACAAGGAAATGTTCGCATATGCCATCGTCGCGATAGACCTTGAGGATCACCTTGAGATTGGTGTCGATATCGGCCCTGACCTGAAAACGGATCTTGCCGGCGCGGAGAAAAAAATGTTCCTTGCAGACATTCTGCCTCCCTTTGCAGGGATACAGCTCGCCCTCGATGGGCACACTATACTTTTCCGCATATTGCATCGGCCCGGACCTCCTTTGCCACGCAAAATCACGTACGTTTCAGCCAGCTGCTTTACCGACCTCAGGGAAAATGGGGCGAATGTGCGCTCATCCCGAGGGCTTGCGATCCGGTTTGCCGGATTCTTTTCTCTGCGGCATCCACTGCAGGGTATCTTCGATGGCATGCCCATAATTCCTGAGGGATCATATTGGCGCTCGACCCAATAGGGCCAGATCCAGCGATTGCCGTGTGTTTCAGGTCTGATCGATTCGAGCGGGAGTGAATAAATCCTATCGCATTTTTGCCTTACTATCGAGTGAATATTTCAAGAAATAAACATTAATCAATTGTGTTCTGTTCTGTTGGTATCATTGTTGCATATTTTGCTTGCGTTGGCGAATGAAGCGCCGGAGCATTTCTTGAAAAACTTCCGGGAGTGTTTGATTTCTCAGAAGAGGGTTCCGGGTATTTTTTCGACCTGTTGCAGGAACACAGTGATGTCAGTACGAGAAAACCGTACTCAGTACGGAAAAATCGGACTGAGTACGGTTTTTCCGTACTGTGCCGGTTGAAATCGTCAGGGGGCAATAAATAGAGTACCCCGCAAGGGGTATTTAGAGGATCGATTCCGGGAGCACCTGTTACAGGCCCCATCTTTGGCAGAGGCGGAACAATATGGAACTAGCACGAACCCGGATTGCGTTTTTCACCATAGGTTTCATCTTCCTTTATGTCGCCGCCGCTCAGTCGACTCCATTGGCGATAAAACGTCTGGGCCTTGAGCAGGGCTTGTCTCAATCTACCGTCTATACCATCGTTCAAGACTTCAACGGTTATATGTGGTTCGGCACGGCGGATGGCATAGATATCTATGATGGCCATGAGTTTCGCCATTTTCGCCATAATCCTGATGATAAAAGCTCCTTGAGCGGCAATTATGTCAGATCATTGCTGGTAAGTCGCAATGGCGTGGTCTGGGTAGGCACCCTCGGCGGTGGCCTTAATCGATATTATCAAAAGACAGAGACATTCAGCGCCCACCGTAAAAGCGATGCTGACAACAGCCTGATGAGCGACGATATTCACTGCCTATACGAGTCAACTGATGGATTCATTTGGATAGGGAGTGAGGCGGGCGTATCTCGGTACAATCCGGAAGACGATTCTTTCAAACATTACACCCACCAACCGGACAACCAATCCGCTCATCTGCAAAAGGGGGTCATCAGAGCTATTACGCAGACCCGCGACGGCAAGATGTGGTTCGGGTCCGCGGATCACGGCATCAGTTCTTTCGATCCTTCTTCCGGAACGTTTTGCCACTATCGACATGAGGATGACGATGCCAATAGCCTGAGCAATGATGCAGTCAACGCAATTCATCAGGATCAAAAAGGCGCTATTTGGATCGCAACGGAATATGGCGGGCTTAATAAACTTGATCCGGATTCAGGCAAGTTTAGCCATTACCAAAAGCCATCCGGCAATGACGATGGCTTAAATGATGCAGAAGTTACGGCAATTTATGAAGACAAACAAGGTGTGCTTTGGTTGGGTACCTGGTCGGGCGGACTCAATCGCTTCGATCCTGTTGATGAAAAATTCAAAAATTATAGAAACAGCCCTGCAAATCCAAACAGTTTGAGCAGCGACACGGTTATAAGTTTGTTTGAAGATCACAGCGGGATGTTGTGGGCGGGTACGTTCGACAGTGGTGTGAACACCATTGCTTACCAAGGAGGAAATTTCGATAACTTCGGCTTTGATCCGTTGCAAAAAAACGGGCTTATTGCCAAAATGATCTGGTCATTTGCCGAAGACCAAAACGGCCGGATATGGGTGGGCACCAAAAAAGGTCTCAGCCATTTCGATCCTGTCGCTGAAACTTTTGCATCGTATCTTGCGGAAGGGAAATGCGCCGGCGTCACGGATTCCGTCGATATACGGTCTATTGTAACCGAAAACGGTCACCTGTGGCTGGGGACGGCAGGTGGCGGCCTGATAAACCTTGATCCGGCAACGTGTGAGATCCGCAGCTATAAACACGATGCGGACGATCCAACATCCCTGAGTAATAACCATGCCCGTTTGCTGCTGAAAGACAAACGAAATCGACTGTGGATCGGCACTGCCGACGGTTTGAATTCCCTGTCGCCGGAACGGGATGCGCTGAAAAGATATCCTGCCAACCCCCGGGACAGTTCGGCGTTGCCTCACGCGCGAATTCGCGCACTCTATGAAAGTGATAGTGGCGAAATATGGATAGGAACAAGTGGCGGACTGAGCAGCTATAACGAGGCAACCGACAGTTTCACGACCATTACGGCCGAGCAAGGGCTATTGAGTGATAATGACGTACGAAGTGTCTTCCAGGATGCAGGCGGGATCTTGTGGATCGCCACGGAGGTCGGCCTTACACGCTACGATCCCCGGCAACAAACCTCTCACTTTTTCTACGAAAAAGACGGCCTGGCGAATGATACCCTGTATAGCCTTTTGCCGGATGGCGATTACCTCTGGATCACGACAAACATTGGTTTGTCACGTTTCGATCGGAACGATTATAGTTTTAAGAATTTCCATGTCAACGATGGCTTACAAAGCAACGAGTTTAATTTTAACGACTATCTGAAGACCCGTAACAGCGAGTTCTATGTTGGCGGCGTAAACGGTTTCAACCGTTTTACCCCCGCCAATCTCGGGGCGAATGTCTCTCCACCTAAATTGCAATTGGAAATATCATTGTTGGATAAAGACAATGTGCAAAGCCGCTTGCGCGTCAGCGCACAGTCAGAACTGCAACTCAAAGCCTTCGATCATCGGGTTTCATTTATCGCCCATGTGATGCATTATCTTAATCCGCTGAAAAATACATATGAATATCGTTTGACCGGTTTCGATAAAAATTGGATTTTGGGAAGGGCCGCCGATAAGAAAATCGCCTATCCGGGGTTGCCTCCGGGAGAATACGTGTTTCAAATACGGGCGTTCAGCAGCAATGGGATTCCCGGTGACGAGGTTATTTCCCAGGCGCTCAGCGTCAAACCGCCTCCCTGGAAGACCGTCTGGGCCTATCTTTTGTATGTAGTGGTATTTGTAATTGTTCTCTTTGTGGCAATGCAGCTCAGGACCATCGCCTTGAGAAAGCGGGCGAGCTTTCTTGAGGAGGCGGTCAATAATAAGACAGTGGAACTGCACCGGCAAAACGAAACGCTGGAGAATCAGAGCCAAAAGCTTTCGACGCTGCTGCGGAACCAGGACGATTTCTATCTCCGTACGGCCCATGAGCTTCGAACACCTCTGACCCTGATTCGTATCCCGGCTAAGCAGCTTTCACTCGGAGAGCAGGCTGCGGACAGAGCATCCAGCCTGGATATTATTCTTCGAGCCACAGCGCGTCTGCAACGTTTGACCGAGCAAATGTTTCAGGCAGCCATACATGGCCGGACCCATGAGGCCGGGGTTCAGACAATCGACCTGAAGGCTGTCATGGCACCACTTTTTGAGGTGTATGCCGAGGTAGCGGAAAGAAAGGCAATTACATTCTGCATCGCCCCCATACCCGTTGCCGCAATAACCATAAACCGCCAGGCTCTTGAAGATATCACTCACAATCTGCTGGATAATGCGCTCAAGTACACACCCGAGGGAGGGCAGATCGCCGCCAAAGTGACACTGGCTTCGGATAGCTATTTGCTGCTCTGCGTGAGGGATAACGGCATAGGCATTGATCGTGACAGCAAAGACCGAATCTTCGATCGTCTTTACCGAAGTGAACAGGCGAGTAAGTTTCAACCGCAAGGAGAAGGTGTCGGTCTCCATATTGTCAAACAACATGTCGAGGCCTGTGGCGGCAACCTTGATTTTTCGAGCGAGCCCGGACAAGGAAGTGAATTTCGCGTGAGAATACCCTGCCAATGGACCCTCGACAGCAGCGCATGTGGACAAAGCGACAAGCATGTACTTCCACAGTCAAAACATCATGACATGCAGTGGCGCCCCGGTGGCAATCAATCCCTGCTGATTATCGAAGATGATGATGACATGCAGCAGATACTCAAATCGCTCCTCGAGGATAAATACCAGCTGGTCATCACCGGGAGCGCTGCAGAAGGATTGCGTAAAGCGCAGGAGCAGACGCCGGATCTGGTATTGTGCGATGTCATGCTGCCGGATGGAAGCGGTTTCGATATCATCCACTCGCTGAAAAGCCATGGGGATACAAGTCATATACCGCTTATTCTGTTGACAGCGGTGGGAGATCTTTCCGGGAGAAAAACCGGTTGGGAAAAGGGTGCGGATGATTATATCGTAAAACCATTTGCAAAGGACGACCTGCTTTGCCGGATCGGTGGCCTGCTTGCTAATAGAAAAAGGCTGCAGGAGTGGTATAAACGCAAATTCTCTTATGGTGTCGACAATGGTCAAATATGTGATAATGAGAAGAGGGAGGAACTTGATTTTATAGTAAAACTTGAAACACAGACGTTGATCCTCATAGAAAACGGCAATTGCCGCCTCGAAAATCTGGCCGAAGCAATGGGCCAGAGCGGACGGACATTGCAGCGAAGATTAAAGAGTATTCTTGATTACAGCTATACCGAATACATTCAGTCGGTACAATTCAAAAAAGCGCGACAACTCCTCCTGGGCGGCTGCTCCGTCAAAGAAGCTGCTTTTGAGGCGGGCTTCAACGACCCGACCTACTTCAGCAAAGTCTTTAAATCCCTTCACGGCATTTCCCCGAGCCAGTATCGACGTCCAACCGCGGTAGCTGAAGAATCACGACAATAGCCTGTAACATCACGACACACCAGTGACAAGCGTTTGCAGGACTGGAAAAGAGAAGATAGACCCGAGTTGGAAACCACCGAGGAAATCGTCGATCACGGCCGACGAGGCGCCATGCAGAAAATCGCCGTTGGCGTCGGGGTATTGGCGGGATGCGCAGTGCTGCCGGAGAAATGGACGCGGCCGATCATTGGTCAGATAGTCCTGCCGGCCCATGCCGCAACCAGCGGTTCGACGCTGCATGACCCCTGCGCGGTCGAACTGCGGGGCGGTGACAGTAAATCCGCAAGCGTCATTGTCAAGGTAACCGGCTTTGTCACTCCACCTGTAGCCAACGTCCCGGTTACGATTACCGCCACCGCCGTGGGCGGTGCGGGCCAAAAGGTCGAAACCAAGACCACAACGAGTGCCGAGGGTACCTTTGAAGTGTTGATGACGATCGGCGGCGGTCCGGGAATCACCAGCGTCAACGTGAGCACGTCGGCTACCGGGGCGGATGGCGTGGCTAATTGTGTTGTACATACTACTACTACTGCATCATCATCCTCAAATGTTTGCTCGGAAAGCGCTGTGCTTGGAACATGGCTGTTGGTCGGACAGACCCCCCCCCAACAACTATGATCGGACTATAACCCTTTTGTCTGGTGGTGGAATCAGTGGAGAAACAGACGGGGGAAGTTGGAGATTAACAAATAATGGGGCTACATTGGAAATTGTCGATCAGTTCACAGAGGAGGGTCTCCCTGGAACCAATACCTCGACAGGATCACTTGCCTCCAGTTGCAACACTATTAGCGGAACAGTCGTTACAAGATGGAATGGACTTGAGGGCCAAGATAACCTAGCAGGAACTAAAAACGGATAATTTCCACTTGGGCATTATTGGCATTATTCATTATTAGGGACAGCGACCGTTTTTATTGACATCAGAGTGTTTTTCTTGCAATCTCTGATTACGTCCTCACAGAGCGAGGAAGACGCTGGCATCGTGTTCCTCGCTCTCATTATGCGCCCTTAGTTGAGATTTTTTTCAACAACGACAAGGCAGTACCAAACAAACGGCGAACATTTCCACCGCTGCTCACACTGGTTGACTGAAGAAAAGCGGTATAGAGACGAACCCACCAGAAAACATGCCGTGGATGAATGATCCAGCGGCAAACCAGCAACTCCCACCTGTTTGAAACTCCGTAATAGAGTCTCGTCCACCATTCGGGGGGAAGAAAGGTATCCTTGAGAAGGGTAAGGAGTTTTTTGTCCCTTTGCTCCGCCAATCGCAGGTGCGGCCATCCTTGAAAGGCCTTACCGGCTCCGGCGCGAACAGGCGGAGTCCGCCAGCTGCGAGCCGCCAATACATTCTCCGGCCATGGGGTGAGATGATGAAAGAGCGGTAATGCAGCAAGTATCCGCGGATGCTTGCTCTTCATTTTATCCCAATCGATTACCTCGAATTGTTTTTCGACAATGGTAAACAGGTCGGCCATGGAGATCAGTTTGAAGGCTTCATAGGTGAGCGGCATATGAAAACCGTGTTCGAAGACATGCCAGAGCATGTCCTCATTGCCGAGGCAATAGGCGGGAAAACCCTGCAAGTTGAAGGTCCGCGACCTGGCCAAAAGGTCATCAAAACCCGGCTTATGATAATAGGGCGGACAGTCGGGGAAAAGTCCATGATGCAACTCGATGCAGACAGGGACGCCGCCTGCTTTTTTATAGAGGGCCGGGAGATGAAAATGATCATCCGGACGAGGAGCATTTGACACATAAAAACCGATTTCGACCAGGATATCCAGGGCCTGTCCGGCTTGCTCTTTTCTAAGGAGCAGATCCATGTCCCGCATCGGTCGCAAACCGATTTCCGGGTATACCGTATGAGAAAGTGCTGCCCCTTTAAGGACGAGGACATCGATATTCGCCTGCCGAAGAACCGTCAATACCTCTTTCAGGGTAGTGGCCATAATCTGGTTGAGCTGTCGGTGGCGAAGAAAAAGGAGGCGTAATGCCCGCTTGATCTGGTCGGGATAGGAAATATCCAAGTTTTGCAGGTGCCAGTGCAGCAAGGGGGCAAGTCCCTGTTGCTCCGCCAGAGCAGGAAGTTCGTCCCAATCTTTTATGGTCCGGCAGTACCCGGCGATTGTGGTTCTCAGTTCCGGGGAAGTGGTTGCCCGGGAACAGAGGTGTAAGAGGGGGGAAATCATGAGCGTTACCGAAATCTCTCTTCTTTACATAAGCGGCAGGAGGAGGTCAGACACTCCATCGTAACTGCCGAAAATCAGCTCATATGACGCGGCATTACGGGTAATTGCGGCAATCTCACTAAAGCCGTGACCGGGGAGATTCCGAGCGTTGACATGGCACTCCATCAGTCTCAGGCAACTTTTTGCGGTCGAAATTTCCGTCAGAGTGGCGGGCTGTCCCTCGGCAAATCGAGGAAAAACTATTGTGTCGAGCTTGGGAGTCAATGCAGCCCAATTCGGATTGAGGAGGCGGTGGGGGATCATAGCCCCGTCTCGCCCCAGGAGGATGTTTTTTTCATCAATAGTCAGCCGTTCTTTTATTGCCGCATACGAAGGTTGTTTGAGACAAATGGGACGGGTTATCGGGTGCACACATCCTTTTGGGGAAAGAAGAACGAGTTCATCGGTGAGATAGGTCATCCCGCTTGCCGTCAGCCATGCGGCCAGACTGCTCTTGCCGGAACCGCTCTTGCCCGGCAAGAGTAAGCTTTTTCGGCTGGATGATACCGCCGCGGCGTGTACTGCCTGGTGGCTTGTATTGCTGACGATGCAATCATAAAAAATTTCATTGATGAGGAAATGGGCCAAAAGCTGCTTCGAATCGCCATAGTAGATCTGCTTTTCCCCCAGCCATAACGACATCTTGGCCGGTGTTCCGGCAACAACAACGCCAAAACGCCGAGGAAGTACAGGCCCATCCGGACGAGGGAAGTCACGGAAGAGGAAGTCGATTAACTCCCTTGCCTCATCGCAGTTGTAATCGATCTCGATACACACTTCGCCAAGTCCTGCGGCATAGAAAGGATAACCAACATTATTCATTGACGATCAATGCTCCGTCTTGGATGAGTTGTTGGAGCGCTTCGCAGACATCCTGGCGGATCGTCGTTTTTTGCTCGGGATAGGCTTCTTCCAAAAGAGTGATGATCTGACCGATGGTTTGTCCGGAATTGCACATCCCGTAAACCATACAAGCAGTTTCATTCAGATAGACGGCCTTGGTGTCGGTAACCGAATACAGCAGGATTTCGTTGTCGAATCTTTCCAATGCATATTCGGCGTTGGGTGTCGGAATGCATGCGTCGTTCATGTATGTATCCTTCAGGAAATATGGGAAAAGGCGATTATTACTGTAATCTTCCACAATACCAGGTAACTCACCTAAAACACATTTTTTTCTTCCCTCAGAACGCACTTTTTGCTCTGAATAATACCCAGTTACAAGCAGAAACTTTGAGGCGGGATTCAACGCCCCGACCTACTCAGTAAAGTCTTTTGAGACCCTTTACAGCATTCTCCTAAATCGGTATCGAAGTCCAGTTGCGGTAGCTGAAGAATCACGACAATAGCCTGTAACATCACGACACACCAGTGACAAGCAAAAAGGTTGATAGTATGAAAACTGGAAAAGGTCATGTTTTGATCTCAATATCAATGAGTGTGGTTGGGTGGTTTAAAAACATCAGACATAGGAGTCAGTATGGTTACTGTAATGGTTGTCAGACAAAGTACAGGGAAGCCGGTTGATGGTATCAGGGTCAGTGTTGGTTTTGATGGACTTTTTCGAGGTATGTCAAAGGAGGAATATACTAATAACAACGGTGAAGCTCATTTTAACAATGATCCCGGTGATGGTGAGATATTTGTAGATGGAATGTGTGAATTCAAAGGGAGGATAGAGGGAAAAAAAGTAATTTACATATAATTGCCGCAAAAAATTAATCGCTCATTATGAAGATTTTTTACAGTTTACAAGAACACCTCTATAAATAAACAAGGAGTTGACATGGGAATCTCAAATAGATGTTATGGTTGCGAACACTATGATGGTGATGCAGAGCCGGGCTGGATTCGTTGCGGAATTACCAAAGGGACGATGCGCGGCACCATTGGTTGCAACAGTTTTACACCTGACAGTCTGGCCGGTTGTCTTCGATGTGCATATTTTTCGTTTAAGAACAGAGAATATCGTACCGGTTTCATATGTAAAAAAAACATGAGCTCGGTAGAGGTGGATGGATATTGCCATGGATTTGCCCGATCCAATTATTGGGACAAAGATGAAATATAACCAATTCGTCACCGACTGAGTTAAAGAAGCTGGTTAGATCTGAAGGGTTAACCGCCGACGCATTCTTTATTGAGAAAAATATGGTCCATTTATTCTCTTTTTAAATCCTTTATCCGGAGGTACCACCTATGAGAGTATTGATATTGACAATTGCACTTCTGGTCAGTACTTGCACCGTATCCTTTGCCGGCATGAGCTATGAGTGTGCAAGGTATATAAACGGCGAATGGCAAGGCTATACAAATGTTGTAGCCAACAGCAAAGAAGAAGCTGAACGGCTTGCGTTTATTAAATTTACAGAAGAACTCAAGCTAAAATTCGATAGCATAAAATGCAAGTAGAGAGCGCAACAGGGGGTCGGATTTAATATTTTTTAAGGTTATGAACAAATCTCAGACCTTGTTTTGGGGTAGGGTGCACGAAGTGCACTGGCTTTTTATGGGAGTCTTAAAAAAGACCTGACCTTTGGCGTTTGCTCTTGGCGTTTCGAAAAATCGCCTTTTTGTCCAATCTCTTGCGTTGTGCTCAAAATTTTATCCTCGGAATATTAGGTATGAGCCTGCGGTAAAATTTTTTGTACGCCTTGATCTTAAACAAAAAATCTAATTTTTCGAGGTTGCCTTCAATAATTCTATCGTTAGAACCTTACAAAATGATAACTTCTTATACATCCTTCCTTTCCATTTTTCTGGCATTGATTGCACTATCACTATGTAGTTGCGCTGCGCCTAAACCGGATCCCCTAGCTCTAAAGAAAGCAGAACTGCAACAAATAGAAGTACCGAATGTTGCCAATTTTCTTGGCAAAGGGACCAAAGAAATTTTGTTCTCGATAGAAAATAATGAGATAGATATCTATCGTTGCTCTCCAAAGTTGCAGCCAAATGACATTACAAGCTTTAAAGAAAAATATCTGAGCAAAAAGGAAAACAATAGGCCTGGTGGGTGTGTAATAGTTGGTGATAAAGAATTTAAGGTATGTCCGTATGACCTGCCTTTAGATCTTTTTTTTGAACATAGTGTTCAAGACCCAGTACATATGGTGGTTGGTACTGCATTTTTGCCGCTGCAAATAGTGTTAAAACCGACAAAGATCGAACAATCATTTGAAAATGTTTACCTGAGTACAAGTTTTGATTCAGGAAGGGTAAATAGCATCGGTGAGATGCTATTGAAAAAAATGTATCTTGAGTTTAAAGATATTGAAAATTCTCAGAATATTCCGATGCTGAAAAGTTTTATCGATACATATTCAATTGTCGAAAAAACTACTGAACCAATTAAAAAACTGCAAGAGTGGCAGGAAAAAATCTTTATCGATACGTATTCTGTCGAGATCATAGGGAAAAGTGAATCTGAAGAGAGTCAGAAAACTGAAAGGGGGCTCATGCAGTCAGCCGCTATAACATGCAAGGATATCTCACGACGAATAGCGATTACACCCAAAAGTGGGAGCATGGCTGTACCGATTGATGTGACAATGAAGTATGTATTGAAGAGAACCTATGTTCCTCTTGCAATAAGTCAAAAGGATGATCCTCTTGTTATACATAAGACCTATAAGCTCACAGAAAGCAATAGATATACTGTTGAAGATGATGTGGTTTTTACCTGCGTGCCAACGGCCTTTCGCTATCATGATATCTTTTTGTCAGCTCTTGGGGGGATAGCCCGTACCATGGGAGCGAATGTTTCTAAGAAGGATGCTGGAGTTACCTGTACACTAAAAGAATACGCCTTTGAGATGGAATTTGAGTCTGCCAAATGAAAACGATATCTACAATGATCCAGTTGATTGCTGGTATGGCCCTGATTTCTCTGTGCCCCTCTTTGTATGCTGGACCTCTTGTAAGTGACAAGGTCACAGTTGCACCCGAAAGCCGTGAGAAATCACGAGAAAAGACCAACAATACCGAGGCTCCAAACAGCCTTGCCGGTGAATATTATTTCAAGCCAATGGGTGAGGCAATACAAGAAGGACTTGCAAATCCATCTGGATCAAATTCATCTATGTCAGGAAACATGGCGACTTCATCAGAAAAACCAAATAGTAATTTTGTATGTTCCTTTATATGTTATGCAAATTATGCTTGGGCACCAGATGAAAAATCTGAACAAATGATACATATTTCAGCTAGCGATCAATCATCTGCTGAAAAAATAGGCCTAGAAGCTGCAGAACAAGTCTGTTTGAAAACATTAGGAAGGTGGGCTAAAATCTATTCCAGAAGAGAAGGTAATGTTCAATGCAAGAAGAAATGGTAATTTGTTAATTCATTGAAACAAACGGAAGAAAAAATGGAGGTAACCGGGCCGGCATCC
Organism: uncultured Desulfopila sp.; assembly: GCA_964441345.1. Lineage (GTDB taxonomy): Bacteria > Desulfobacterota > Desulfobulbia > Desulfobulbales > Desulfocapsaceae > Desulforhopalus_A. The sequence goes on from CAYTVF010000034.1 coordinate 17,581, forward strand.
ACAAAAAATAAGGAACTTGAGGCCGGTCGTAAATCGGCTCTATCCAGACCGAAAATAATAAAAACTGATGAACTCGTAAAAAATTTCTCACGCGCCGTCATTCCGGCGAAAGCCGGAATGACGGCAAATGGTATTGTCGAGCTTTTTAGGAGCGCATCAAAACTGCGAAAAACCGGTTTTCATCCCCTCGGATCATCTGCACAATCTTTCGGCAAGATCTTCGGCTCGTTTCATCGCTTTCAGTTTGAGTTGTGCCTCCCCCGGATCACGGACGCCGCACACTCGAATAAGATGACTCTCCGTAAAACCATACAAGTGAAAGAAGGAGTTATATCTGGGAAAGACATCGTCGAATCGATTGTCGTCGGGATTACCCTGGGCAAGAATGAATATCAGTTTTTTCCCCGGCAATAACCGGCTTGGCGCAGGGTTTGTGGTGTAATCGGGTAAAAGGTAGGAAAATGTCCGGTCGATGAAGGCCTTCAGCTGGCTCGACACATCGCCGAAATAGATGGGCGATGCGATCAGCAGGATATCGGCATGGTGAATGCTCTCCAGCACACCGGTCAGGCCGTCTTCGAGCACGCACCTGTCCAGCTTGGTCTTGCAGGTCCAGCAGCCCTGGCAGCCATGGTAGTCAAGCTCGTTCAATATATAGGTTTGGACCTCGCCGCCGACTTTTTCGGCAACATCGCAAAACCTCCTGGAAATGGTCGCACTATTCCCCAGTGGTCTGGGGCTGCCAAGCACGGCTACGATTTTCTTCATGGCTCCTCCTTTCTTCAACGTGTTCTTCGTTACCAGTCCAACACGCCCTTATGGGCTATCCGGCTATTGAGCGCGTCGGGGGAAGAGAATTTTCCGCCTTTGAGAAAATCTCCGGCCTGTTCGGCGGGCAACGGCATGCTCACATAAAATCCCTGTACTTCATCGCAGGTCCTGGCCCTCAGGTAATTGAACTGGCTGCTGTTCTCCACTCCCTCCGCCAGTACCTGCATGTTCAGGCTGTCGGCCATGGAGATGATCGCCGAGGCAATGGCTTTATCATCCTGATTGGTGGTGACCGTCCGAATGAAAGACTGGTCGATCTTGATCCGATCTATGGGGAAACGCCTGAGGCGGCTGAGGCTCGAGTAGCCCGTGCCGAAATCGTCGATAGCCAATTTCACCCCCAGTGCTTTAAGGGCCTTCAGCGTATTGGCGGCATTTTTCTCGTCTTTCATCAGCAGGCTCTCGGTAATCTCAAGCTCCAGAACCGACGCGGAAAGCCCGGTCTCCTGGAGTATTCGCGCTACCAGACGGGGAAATCCGGTCTGCACGAACTGGAGAGCCGAGATGTTTACGGCAATTCTGGGTATTGCTATGCCTTCATCCTGCCAGGCTTTTGTCTGCCGGCAGGCAGCGCGCAGAACCCACTCGCCGATGGAAATAATCAGACCGCTTTCTTCGGCAATAGGGATGAATTCCATCGGCGGGACAAGCCCCAGTTCGGGACTTTGCCAGCGAACCAGGGCTTCCATGCCGCATAGCTCCAGGGTCGTCAGGTTGACCTGGGGCTGGTAGCACAGGAAGAGCTGATTCTGTTTGATGGCATGGCGGAGGAGATTCTCCATGGTCAGGTGGTGCAAGGCCAGGTCATTCATCTCTTTGGAAAAATACTGGACGCAATTTTTCCCCGAGTTCTTGGCAAAGTACATCGCGGTGTCGGCATTTTTAAAAAGAGTTTCGGCATCTTCGCCGTTTTCGGGGAAAACGGCAATCCCGATGCTGGTGGTAACGATCACCTCGATGCCGGTAACGAGAAGCGGCTCGGCCAGTCGGTCGCGGATGCGTTCGGCAACCCTTCCGGCATCCAGCGCATCGCCGATCTCGGGCAGGAGGATAGTGAACTCGTCGCCTCCCAGGCGGGCCAGGGTTTCGTCCGGCAGGGGCCTGGCCGTGCTTTCTTCGGGCGAGGTCGTTGCCAGGCGGCTGAGTCTGTCCGAACCGCGTAAAGACTCCCGTAATCGCTGGGAAACGACCTTGAGCAGCTGATCGCCGGCACTGTGCCCCAGGGTATCGTTGATATTCTTGAAGTTATCGAGATCGACAAAGAGCAGGGCAAGGCGTCGGCCGTAGCGTTTGGCATGTTCGATCGACCGAATCAGCTGGGATCTGAACATCACCCGATTGGCCAGTCCGGTCAGGCTGTCGTAATAGGCAAGTTGATGCATCCTGGTTTCTGCCAGGGATTTTTGCCCCAGAGCGACGGCAAGCTGGCGTATTTCGTGCGGGTGAAACGGTTTTTGCAGAAAGAACAACTTGTCGGGTGGCGGAATCTGCGTTGAGATCTCCCGTGGATCGACATCCGAGTAGGCCGTCACGATGACGATATCGAGGCCCGGGGCCATGGCCCGGATCCGTTCGGCCGCCCAGATTCCGTCGGGTCCCGGGGGCATGCGCACATCGAGAAAGACCACATCGAAAGGCTGCTCCCGGTCCAGCGCCTCCCGCACCAGTTGCACGGCTGTTTCCGCGCTGTTCGTGTAGGTTGCCGTAAGGCTCGGTTCGGGATGGGATTTGGCCGTACGCCTGCCGAAGAGTTTCGAACGGAGTTCCTCCATGGCAAGCGAGCTGTCCTGTCCGGTATGTTCATTGCGGTCGAGGATGGTGCGATAGGCGTCTATCACCGACGGCTCGTCATCGGTTACCAGTATTCTGATGGGAGGTTGCAGCAGATCGGCCATTTTTATTTACCCATTATGCTGAGTTGTTCCTTCCTGCTCTTGTTCCGCTGCCAGCGGTAGGAGGAGATGCACACATGCACCCCGCGTTCCCTCGTTATTCCGGACATAGAGGCGGCCCCGGAGGGCATTTACCGTATTGGCGCTCCAATGCAGACCCAGGCCGGAGTTCCGCCCCTTGGTGGAAAAACTCCGTTCGAAAATATGGTCCAGGTCCTCTTCTTTGATTCCACCGCCGTTATCCTCGAAACAAAAATGCGCCATCGAGGTTCCATCCACCCGCTCAGATGCGGCCGAGACCAGAATGCGGCCTCCCTCCATGCCGCTCTCCCGGATCGACTCGGCGGCGTTGACCAGCACGTTGCTTACTACCTGCTGCAGAGCGGCACGGGAACCGATTACCTGCCCAACCTTGGCCACGCCGGGGTCGATCTCGACTGCCATCGCGGCACGCAGCGGGGCGGACAAGGTGTGCATGGAATCGACAACCAGAGCGTCCATGGCCAGAGGCTCCAGTACCCGCGCGGCCCGGCTGTAACTCTCCTGGTCTGCCAGGATCCGGTGGATATATTCCACCTGGATTGTGCTCTCCGCCACCAGCTTCTGGGTCCGGCCGATCGCTTCGGCCATTTCCTGCCCGGCCAGTTCGACAAAACGCGAGAGATCATTGCGGCGCTCCCTTGGCGTTGCCGTATCCGCCAGTTCGAGGAGGGCCATTTTCATCTCAGCCACGGGAGTTTTTCGCAATTCGTCGTTTACGGCAATGAGTTGTCCTTGCAGAGGTGTCAAGGCATTGCCGATATTGTGCAGCACCCCGCTCGCCATTTCGGCGATGCCGGAGAAAAAGGACTGATCGACCAGTTTCCGGCGGGCCTCCGCCAGGCGGCCGATCATCTGATCGAAGGCGTTGGCCAGCACGCCGATCTCATCCTTCCGGTTCAAGGTGAGACGACTGAGGAGGTCGTCCGTCTCGCCCAGTTGGACGGAATGGGTGGTGAGCGCGGCGAGGGGGTTGAGAATGGTAAAATGCAGCATAATCAGAAGAACGCCCATCACCAGCAGCCCGGCAATGCCGATCGACATGAAGGCGACGAGTACCGTCGACTTGCCCCGGTCGCTGATCGCCCGCGGCGTTACCACGCGCACATCCAGCAAGGGCTGGCCTGCGATATCGGCGATGATGGTGGAAGCGATCAGCCCATCCCGAGTCTCGTTGAGGAGGATCGGGGAATGGGGCACACCTTGACCGGCGGCAATATGCCAATCCGCAACCGTCTGGCCATCCGGGATAATGGCGATCGAGAGCTGCAGGCGAACCTGCTCGGCCATATGTTGAACGAAGTTTTCGTCCATGAACCGGCCCACCGCAAAGGTGCCGTTGGCCGGTCCCGTACGGGTATTGGTGAGGATATGCTTGGCGGCTACCATCAAAGGAGCGTGGGAGGTACGGGAAAACCCGGTAATCTCACTGGCGATCTCGGGCAGATTCCGCAGGGGGTGGCGGAGGGGCAGCTCTGCCGCCGAAAGGTCGCCTATATCGAGAATTTCTTCCGACAGAAGATCCAGGGCTTTGCCCCAGAGCAGTTTTCCTTCCGTATCGTACACATTCATCATGTTGTAGCTGGCGTTTACCAGGGCTTCCTGGTTCAGGCTCGCCTCCAGAAATTCCGGATTTTTCCCCCCGGCAAAATTGTAGGCATCGTCCCAGTACGACCAGTCGGACGCCGTTGTACTGACGACCTGCAACTCCCGGTTGATCGATTCGAGAACCCGGCCGATATTATCCATTGCCCCTTCACGCTCCAGCTCGTAGAAGCTGGGCATGATGACCAACTGCTGGACCGCGAAGTTCAAGACAGCGGAGATGAAGAATACGGCGCATACCATGACAATGGTTTTTTTCTTCAGCGACATCCGGGAGCACTCCTGTATTGGTTTTCCTGGTTGGCCGGTCTCTCCCTCAGCTCACGACGATAAAGGCAATCTTTACCGGCCCATGAACGCCTTGTACCCGCACCAGCTCGATATCGGGGGTCGAACTGGCCGCCGAGATGAAGTGGATGGCCGAGGGCAGGCCGGCCTCCTTTTGCTGCTTAAGATACGCCATCGCCTGGGTCAGGCGGGGGCGGATGCTTTCCCGGCGGATGATGAACAGCGTGGTCGTCGGCAGCAGGGTGACCGAACGGCCGCAACCTTGATGGCTGTAAATCATCGCCGTGCCGGTCTCCGCCAGGCCCAGTTCGGCAACGGCCATGCCGACGGCGGCACCTTCGGCGCAACCGATATTGCGTTCCCTGGTCTCGGCCGGATCCCAGACCTGCACATTTCTCTCGATGGTGTGCAGGGCGGCGACGATGTGCTGCGCCTCCCAGAACGGGTCGGCGGTAAGGAGAATCGGACCTGCGGCCAGTTGCGGGATGGCAATGAGAATCGTGCCGGGAAGGGAGGAGAGTGGACATTGGTAGACCGCCGTCCCGGCGGCTTTGGCGTTCCTGATAAACACCTCCTCGAGTTCTTCGGCCGATGCGCCGTTCAGGAATTCATGCTGCACTTCATTTGACCGGGCAAGGGCGGAGGGGGCGGCCGGAACCTTGCGCCGCCCCAGACACTCGGAGATATGCCGGATAAATTCGCTGCGGTTGCCGTTCATCATTTTCCTGCTCCCTGACGGTTTATCCGGTACCAGTCCCGGAATCGTTGCCCGGCGATTTTGGGGCGTTGCCGATCCTTGCACCATTCCCTGAGCGGCCCGATTGCCGGGGAAATATTGGCAAACGGGGCCATACGCGTGGCCAGGTCGTAGAGCCGGCTGCTGCCGATGATATTGGCATACAGGGTCATTACCGCGCCCTCGACCGGACCTTCCAGCTTTTTCTCGTCGGCGATCACCCGGCGATGTTCGAAGATGAGTTCATAGAGCGGGATCTTTACCGGACAGACCTCGTTGCAGGCGCCGCAGAGGGAACAGATCTTGGTGATATCCTTGAATGTTTCGTAGCCGGCGAGGATCGGGACTAAGGCCGCGCCGAGCGGCCCGGGATAGAGGGCGCCGTAGCCGTGGCCGCAGATGTGGCGATAGGCCGGGCACTCAAGCATGCAGGTGCCGCAGCGGATGCATTTCAGCACGTCCCGGAAGGGGGAGGCAAGGACCTTGGAACGGCCGTTGTCGACGATGACGATATGCAGTTCCTCCGGCCCGTCCTTGTCGCCTTTGCCCCGGGGGCCGGTGAAGAGGGTCATGTAGGAGGTCAGCTTCGCCCCCACCGCGCTCCTGGCAAGGAGGCTCAGCATGACGTCGAGGTCCTTAAAGGTGGGGACCAGACGTTCCATGCCGAGAAAGACGATCTGGGTCTTCGGCACCGTCGTCACAAACCGGCCGTTGCCCTCGTTGGTGACCAGGGTGCAGGTTCCGGAATCCGCCACCCCGAAATTGCAGCCGGTGATGGCGACCTCCGCCTCGAGAAAATCCCTGCGGATCAGCCGGCGGACAAATTTCGTCATGTTTTCCGGGTTGGTGTCGCCATCATAGCCTTTCCGCTCATGGAGGACCTGGCGGATGCGCTGCCTGTTTTTGTGCAGGGCGGGCACCACGATGTGCGACGGTTTGTCATGGTCGTCGATCTGCAGCAGATACTCGCCGAGATCCGTCTCGACCACCTCGATCCCTGCAGCCTCCAGAACCTCGTTCAGGCCGACCTCTTCCGTCACCATCGATTTCGATTTAACCGCCTTCCCGGCTTTTTTGTCCTGGCAGATCGTCAGGGCAACGGCGGTGGCCTCATCGCCCGTTGCGGCGAAATAGACCTTCGCCCCGTTTTTTTCCGCGTTGCGGGCGAAGCTGTCCAGATAGAAATCGAGGTTTTCCAGGGTATGGCTGCGGATGGCCGAGGCCTGATCCCGCCATTGTTGGTAATCTCCCAGTTCTTCGAAGACGTCCGCCCGTTTCCGGTTGAGCAGATCCTGGGCATTGGCGATGGCCGCGCGCATGAAACCCTTGTCCAGCTCGGCTCTGATCCTTTGGTGCAGGGGGAGATCGCTCGTCCGTATACTCATGGTTTTCTCCGGCTCGGGATTGTTGCAGGGTCGACTGCAGGGTCGACTCTGTGTTTGCAGTGGGTCAACCGTTCATCAACACATTGGCGATATGCATGACCCGCAGCGGATGGCCGATCCGCTCCAGGCGGCCCTTCATGTTCATCAGGCAGGCGGCGTCGCTGCCGATCAGGTAATCGGCGCCGGTGGCGATAATATTGTCCACCTTCTCGGCGACCATGGCGCCGCTCAAATCGGCCAGCTTCACCGAGAACGTACCGCCGAAGCCGCAGCATTTCAGTTGATTTTTACACGGCACCAGTTCCAGGCCGGTGACATTGGCGAGGAGCTGCAGGGGTGGTTCCCGGACGCCGAGCAGCCGGGTCATGTGGCAGGAGGGGTGGTAGACCGCCCGGCCGTCGAGGCGCGATTCGACCCTGGTTATGCCCAGCACACCGACGATAAACTCGGTGAGTTCCTTCGTCTTTGCCGCCAGGGCGGCCGCCTTGGCGAAATATTGTTCGTCGCCCGCAAAGAATTTCGGGTATTCGCGAATCTGCAGGGCGCAGGAACCGCTCGGCGTGACGACATACTCGGCATCATCGGCCAGCAAGGTGTCGAGGGTCAGGCGCATGCTCTTTTTCGCCCGCTCATGATAGCCGGAGTTGGCCAGCGGCTGGCCGCAGCAGGTCTGCGCGGGATTGAAGACAATCTCGCAGCCGAGCCGCTCAAGCAGCTGCACCGAGTTGATGGCGATGTCGGGGAAGACATTGTCGGCAAGGCATGTGGCAAAGAAGGAAACTTTCATATC
>CAYTVF010000035.1:0-25073 GCA_964441345.1 uncultured Desulfopila sp.
AATTATCGATGAGAATTCCTTGATATTTTTTAAATCCGTGACGATAATAAAATGACAATAAAACGCAGAACGCAGCAACCTTACTAACCTGTCAAGGAGGGGAACGATGGCAGAGCAAAGGAACAATTCACTCCAGATGCACATCTCCGTGATCAAAAAGGGGGAGAGGGTATTTGAAAATGCCTTTCAAAGTGTCAGCCGCATGGTGTTGGAGGGTGATATCGATAAGGTCATGGTCAATGGCAAAAGCACCTTTGATTTCAAAATATTCAGAAAGGGCGCCAAACATATCGTCGGCATGTATGACGAGATCAACTCCTTTGTTTCGTTTATCAAGGATGCTTCCCAGGGGGGATCGTCAAAGGAAATGGCCTTTGTCCTGGTAGGCGAGCCGGGCAACGGCAAGACCTTCCTGGTCGAGTATCTCTGTAAACTGTACCGGCAGTTTTTGTCGATTGCCGGCAACAGGAAGTACACCTTTCGCTTTACGAATCTCGATAAGCTCGGCTCCTACGGCAACATCACCACCATCGAATCCCAGACCTATGAAGACCCGATGGTGCTGGCGATGAACCTTATGGAAGACAAGCAAGAATCGAAACAATATCTGGCGAGAAGATATCGGGTGGCCGACGATATGCTGGAAACCTGGTATGAAAATTATCGCCCGCTGGGCGCCGACACTGCCTATATCTGGAATAATATTCGGGAATACCATGAGGGGAAGCTGGACGACATGCTGGAAAGCATCGAACTTGTCTCGGTTCCACTGATCGAGAGCCTGGGGACGGTGACCGGCAAGTATCCGGCCAAGGATAAGATCACCTCCTCGGCCGTCGATCTCCTGGGGGAGGAATCCATCCAGCGGCTCCTGCACATCACCGATACCAATAATCCCTACCGCTTCGATCTGCGCCGGGGGGCATTGGCGAGGGTGGCCGGCGGCGGCATCCATTTCAGCGACGAGATTTACAAAAACAAGAAGGATCTGGTCCAGGTTTATCTCGGCATCATCCAAAACCGCTGCATCGAGATCGACGGCTACAAATGGCCGATCGACTGCCTCATCGTGGCCACCAGCAACAACTCGGAATTCAATCGGTTCCTGGCCGAAAAGGAGGAGGCGCCGATCGTCGACCGGTGCCGGATCTGCTACGTCTCGCACAACACCAACCATGTGCTGCAGAAGGATCTCACCGCCTATGCCATCGGCAACGAATCGAAGACCACCCTGACCGGTGATGCGATGCATCAGGACCCCAATCTCAATCATGCCGCATCGGTGGCGGTGGTGCTCACCCGGTTGCCCAGGTCGGAAAAACTCACCCCGATCGAAACGATGAAACTGGCGGCGGGCGAGGTCGCCGGCGAGAAGAGCCTCAAGACCCTGTCCGAGGTCATCGACACCCTCAGCCAGGAACACGATATCACCAAGCGTTTCGGCCAGAAAGGGCTTGGCCAGAGGAATCTGGGGCGGTCCATCCAGCTGATGCTGGAGAGTTCGGAGACCAATGAAGGCAAATGCATGTTTGCCTACGACGTATTTCGCTCCATTGAACGGGTCATTCTCGACTATGTCTCGGAGGCCAAAGACCGCGCCAAGTTTCTCGACGACCTGAAGATCGCCAAGGGCTTGTACCGGGAGAGGATCATGACCGAGATGTTCAACGCCTATATGGACGAACCCCTGGCCATCCGCAAGGACGTGATGAATTATGTCAACATGATCATCGGTATCGATGCCGAGAATCTGGGGGCCGACAAGATGTGGAAATATAAAAATCCCCAGACCGGCGAACTGCAGGCGCTGAAGATCGACGAACGGTATATCAATTCGGTCGAAGATTGTCTCGGCCTGAAGACCCGCGAGCAGAAGGATTCGTTCAGGACCTCGATCCGCAAGATTTACGGGCAGAAGATATCGGTGCGGCCGGATTACGACTTCATGGACAATCTCGAACTGGTCAAGGCGGTAACCGACGTGCGGTTGAAATCGGATATCGCCGGTTCCGGCAGCCTCATCGGCGCGCTGGCCAACCGGACCAATGAGGAGAACCAGAAGCTGTATGACCGCATGATCCAGACGATGCTCAATAAGCTTGGCTATTGCACCACCTGTGCCCAGAAAACCATTGAATACTTTTGTACCCAGGTGGACGAGAACTGACCCACCACCCTGGTAACTCAACAGATAGGGTGAAGCGACAGATGAAAAACAGACTCCTGGCCCTCTACGAAACCCTGAAGAAGACGAATCGGGACTTGACCGCCGAGCAGGACAAGATGATCCGCTATGAACTGGATCTGCTGGAGTCGGACGGCGATCATTTCTGCATTGCCGCGCCGGTTGCCCGCAGTCTTTACGGCTATACCGATCTTGAGATGCTCCACGACGCATCGCCGCCGCATTTGCTGGCGCTTTCCTCAGTCCAGTCCCTCGATTATCTGCTGGAGCGGGACAAGCAGCGGGAAAAAGACGGCTTCCCCCGGAAGATCAGGGTCGGCAAGATGGTCAAGCCGAGCCAGAATGGCGATGACAAGGTGGTCATTGTCCCGACCACGGTGGAGGAGAAGCTCCTCCATGACCGGGTACGGGTCGGTGAGGAAGGTGAAGGCGGCGGCGATGGGCAGGGCGGCGATGGCGGCGCCGGGGAAGGCGAGGAAGGTGAGGTAATCGGCGAGCAGCCGGTACGGCCCGAACAGGGCGGTCAGGGCGGCGCCGGCCAGGGGGAAGGCGGCGGTCATGATGTGGAATCGAATGCCTATGATCTCGGCCGCATACTCACCGAGCAGTTCGAATTGCCCAATCTCAAGGATAAAGGGAAAAAGCGGTCGCTGACCAAGTATACCTACGATCTGACCGACAGAAACAGAGGATTCGGCCAGGTGCTCGATAAGAAGGCGACTCTCCGGCGCATCGTGCAGACCAATATCGCCCTGAAGCGGATTCAGCCCCACGGCCAGGTGGACAGCCGGAAGCTGCTGATTTCCCCTAAAGATCGGATCTATCGGATTCTCTCCAAGGAAAAGGACTACGAATCCCAGGCGGTGGTGTTTTTCGTCCGGGACTATTCCGGTTCGATGGGGGGCAAACCGACCGAACTGGTGGTCAACCAGCATGTTCTCATCTACTCGTGGCTCATTTATCAGTATAAAAATCAGGTGCAGACCCGGTTTATTCTGCATGATACCGAGGCGAAGGAAGTCGAGAATTTTCAGATCTACTATAATTCCTCGGTGGCCGGCGGCACGCAGGTTTCCAGCGCCTATGCACTGGTCAACAAAATCGTCGAGGACGAAACGCTCGAACGGGACAACAATATCTACGTCTTCCACGGAACCGACGGCGATGACTGGGATACCAAGGGGGAGAAGGCTATCCCCGAACTGAAGAAGATGCTGGCCTACGCCAGCCGGGTGGGTATCACCATTGCCGAAAACGGCTATGGCATCTCCGGGCAGACCGAGGTGGAGAAGTACGTCCGCAAGTCGGGGCTGCTTGAAGAAAAAAAGGCGCTCTTGCGTCTTGATGTAATATCCAAGGATACCACCGAGTCGCGGCTTATTACGGGGATAAGGGAACTCATCTCCTGAGCGATGAATGAGGAACGTTCGGCGCCGGATAAATATCTCAGTGTGAGGTTTTATGGAACTGGTCAGTCAACATGCCAAGAAGATCATGGAAGGATGCAAGGAGCGGGCCCGCGATGCGGGTCTCAGCTTTCAGGATGAAAGTCTTGAATACATCGTTACCAATCGCGACTTCCTGCAGCTTTCACCGAAAAACATGATCCCGACCCTTTACGACTACTGGGTCCAGGATGTCGAGGTGTTGAAGGAACAGGGCCAGTATGAACTGTATCCCAACAATCCTTACGAAACGGTGATCAACACCCGCCCGCCTATTTCCTACTATAACGACAACAATCCGGATTGGCTGAACGTGATGATATTTTATCATGTTATCGGGCACATCGATTTTTTTCAGAACAACCTGTTCTTTCAGCATACCTGGGATTACGATTTTGCCGGCAAGGCCCTCTCCGATAAGCGACTGATTGCCAAGCTGCGCTCCGAGAAGGGCAGATGGGTTGACTATATCATTGAATTTGCAAGAGCTATCGATAATCTGGTCGGCTATTTCGACATGCTTTCCGCTCTCCATACAAATGGCCGGAAATTATCGAAGATCGACTACTATTTCGATGTCTTCCTCCAGGAAAAGGAGAAGAAATCCATAGCCGGGTATGTGTCCGAGATAGAAAAATATAATAAATTTCTCCGTGAATTTCCGGATGACGGGGAGATACGTTTTCTCGACCGGGTGAAGAGAAAGCATGCCGAGTTCGAATCGCTGTTCGACAAGGCATATCAAAAACAAGGTGAAGGGGGCCGCCGGGATCTGCTCCAGTTTATCATGAGAAACTCCAAGTTTCTCAACCGGGATGAGAATAAATGGATGCTGTCGATCATCGAGCTGATCCGTACGACGTCCCTCTATTTTCAGCCGCAGATTCGTACCAAGATTCTTAACGAAGGTTGGGCAAGTTACTGGCATGAAAAGCTCTTTATGAAGGATGACCGGATCAGCGGGCATGAGGTCGAATATGCGGTGATCAATGCCAAGGTAACCTCTATGCCACGGGTTGGCCTCAATCCTTACGCCCTGGGGATGCGACTGTTCAATTATCTGGAATCCCAGGCGGAAAAGGGGAAAATATCTCATGATTATAGAAGGGTAGCTGACCAGTACGAAAGGAAGACATTCAATGAGGCGACCGGCGGAGGGCAAAAATTTATTTTCTCGGTGCGGGAAAACTTCTGCGATGCCATGTTCATCAATACCTTTATCGACCAGGAATTTGTCGATTTGCACAAGCTTTTCGTCGTCGACCGGCGGTTGAACAAGGAACGGATGACCTGGCAGTATTTTGTGAAATCGCGCAAGGCCGAGCAATATAAACAGATGGTTGCCGACTCTTTATATCATCCGCCGGCGATTACCATCAATGTCGATGATGAGGACACCCTGGTTCTCAACCATGTTTTTGAAGGAAAGCCGCTGTATCGCGATTATATCGAGGCGACCCTGATGGGGATTGAATTTCTCTGGGGTGGCAAAACCTGTTTGTACTCCTTTGAACCCGAACCGGTCAAAAAGGAGGCGGGACAGGGCCAGGCGAAAGACGAACCGCCCCGGGAGATCAAGTGGCGACGGTTTCGCTATACCATGAAAGACAGAAAAATGACCAGGGTTCTGGTTGATTAATCAATGGGAAAGGTGAGTGCATGCGCGATTTAAGCAAAGCCATGGGCAATCTCGAGAATTGTAAGGGGCATTGGCGCCAGACCCCGACCCTCTCCTTCAGCGACTTTCTTCGCGAGGTAATCGATAATCCGCAGCGGGTTATCCGCAATATTTATCAGGTCTATTCCGATATGGTCGATGCCTTCGTGTGTGATGGCTTCGATGAATACGGCGACGATCCGGAGTCGATCCAGTTCCTCAAGTTTAACTGCACCCGGCTTTTTGTCGAGGGTTCGGACCGGCCTTTTTTTGCCGACAGGCTCTTTGCCAACCGGTTCATGCGCCATGTCGACAGCTTCAAAGTGGGGTCGAAGCAGAATAAGATCTATATATTCGATGGGCCCCACGGCAGCGGCAAGTCAACCTTTCTCAACAACCTGCTCCGCAAGTTCGAGGAATATGCCAATTCGCCGGAAGGTTTCCGGTACGAGGTGGTCTGGCGACTCAAAAACGATCATCTGGTGGGGGGAGTGCACAGCCTCAACTCCCTCACCGAGAAACTGGCCTGGGTGCTCGAGAATGACGGCAAGAAAGATCTGGCGTCGGAGATGAAATGCGTCTGCAATTCGGATAACGATCTGGGCGGTTATTTTGACGTACCTTGTCCGAGTCACGACAATCCGCTGCTTCTCGTGCCGAAGGAGGTGCGCCGCCAGTTCTTTGACGACCTTTTTGAAAACGACGAGTTCAAATGGCAGTTGTTTACCGAGAAGAAATATGAATGGATCTTCCATGAAGAGCCATGCACAATCTGCGTGTCCCTCTACCAGGGGTTGATCGAAAAATACGGCGATCCGTTGAAGGTGATGGAATGCATCTATGCCCGGCCCTATATCTTCAACCGGCGTCTGGGGGAAGGCAGTTCGGTCTTTAATCCCGGGGATAAGCCGTTGCGTAACTCGGTGATGACCAATGAGCTGCTCCAGAAAAAGCTGAATACCATTCTTGCCGGCAACAAACATGTCAGCTATCTCTACTCGCGATATGCCAAGACCAATAACGGCATTTATGCCCTGATGGACATCAAGTCGAACAACACCGAGAGGTTGATGGAGCTGCACAATATCATCAGCGATGGCGTCCATAAGGTTGAAGACAATGAGGAAAAGGTCAATTCCCTGCTTTTTGCCCTGATGAATCCGGAGGATAAAAAACTGATCGAAGATCTGCAGGCCTTCAGCGATCGGGTGGAGTATATCAATATCCCCTATGTTCTCGATCTGCAAACCGAAGTTGATATTTACCGGGAGATTTTCGGCAAACATATTGATGAAAGCTTTCTGCCCAGAGTGCTCCATAATTTCGCCCGGGTAATCATTGCCACCAGGCTGAGAACCAAGTCGGAGGCGATGGAGGAATGGATCGGTCAACCGGAAAAATACGAGATGTACTGTGACACCAACCTGCAGCTGTTGAAAATGGAAATTTTTACCGGCTATATTCCGGAGTGGCTGAAAGAGGAGGATGTCACCAATTTCACCGCCAAGCGGCGGCGGAAGATCATCTCCGAGTCGGAAAAGGACGGGTGGAAGGGGCTGTCGGGCCGGGATTCCATCAAACTCTTCAATGAGTTTTACTCCACCTATGCCCGCGAGGATAAGCTCATCGACATGTCGATGCTCGGCAAGTTTTTCCGCAAATACTGCAAGGAGGATCGGAGTATTCTGCCCATGGGCTTTCTCGATTCCCTGTTGCGAATGTATAACTACACGGTTTTACAGGAAGTAAAAGAATCGCTCTACTACTATAACGAGGAGCAGATTTCCAGGGAGGTTGTCAACTATATCTTTGCCGTCAATTTTGAGCTCGGCGCGGTGGAAATCTGTGAGTTTACCGGCGAACGATTGGAGATTACCGAGGAATTCTTTAAACGGCTGGAGTCCCGCCTGCAGGTGGAGCCAAGAAATGCGGTGTCGTTCCGCAACAGCGTGCAGAAGACCTACACCACCACCGCCCTTCCCCAGGAGATGCTCCGCGACGGTTTGCCGATTACCGAAACCTCCCTCTATCTCCATCTTTATGAGAAATGTACTCAGAATCTCAAAGAAAAAGTACTCGAACCGTTTTTAAAGAATGAAAACTTCCGGCGGGCGGTGAAGGATTTCGACAGCGATCAGTTCCGGACCTACGACAAGAAGATCCAGAGCGATGTGATCTTCATGATCGATAACCTGCAGAAGAAACACCGCTATTCCAGGCAGGGGGCGAGGGAGATCTGTATCTATGTGATCGACAACAGTCTGGCGGAGATGTTCTCCGGCCAAGCGGGCGTGAAAAAGTAGGCGGTTTCGCGTAAGAAATTTTTTCGGTTTTTGTTTTTTGTATTCTGTTTATTGCTTATTGATAAGGTCAGCCATTTTTTATCATCGCCACCCTTATAAAATCTTCATCCCGGAGGGCACCAGAAAAATCATCGTCGGCACCCTGCCGCCGCCGCGTTTCTCGCTCGGCCGGCTCAGGCCCCGCGATGTCGATTTTTGCTACGGGAGTTGTGACGGGATGCTGTGGCCGGTTCTGGCGGAAATCTTCCACCTCTCTTTCCGTTATGACAATTCGGCGGAGGCAGTGCGGGAAAGGCAAGACTTCCTGCGGCGGGAGAAATTGGGGATCTGCGATATTGTCGAGTCGTGCCGGCGGGAAAAAATCGATGCATCCGACCTTGGCATGGCGGATATCAGGCTGCGCGACATCGTCGAACAGCTCATGATTCATACCAGGGTCGAAACCCTGCTTTTCACCGGGGGGAATTCGAGGAATGGCCCGGAATATCTGTTTCGGCAACTGCTGCGGTCGTACGGTCTGCAGCTTCGTCGTATTGCCGGAGAGACTCCGCGGGTGCACAGATTTTCATATGCCGATCGGGAGATCACGACCATTTCCCTTATCTCGCCCTCCAATGCCGCCAATATGGCCATCGGCAGCAATCCCCTGTATAAGCAGCGCAGGAAGGACAACCCTGCTTACTCAACCTTCGATTTCCGGGTGGAACAGTATAAAAAGGTATTTCTCTCCGGGGATTGAGAAAAGAGGTGGATGCCATGCGAATACTGTTATTGCTTCTCGTCTTTCAGGTAACCTTCTGTACCGCTCTCCGGGCCGAGTTCGAGGAAAATTTGGCTTCGGCCCGCGAGGGACTGGTGCAGCAGATCGAGGAGCATGTTCGGGCAACCAGGCGGTATATCGACAAGCAGCACCTTGATCCAAAAGTCATGGAGGTGATGCGCACCGTGCCAAGGCATGAGTTCGTGCCCCCGGCGCTCAGGAAAAATGCCTATGAGAACAGACCGCTGGCCATAGGCCACGGGCAGACTATTTCCCAGCCGTATATCGTTGCCCTGATGACCGATCTGCTGGAAGTGACCCCGGCCGACCGGGTGCTGGAGGTGGGGACCGGCTCCGGTTATCAGGCCGCCATTCTCGCGCAACTCGTGCAACAGGTCTATTCCATCGAAATCATCGAGCCTTTGGCGCAGGAGGCCAAAGAACGCCTGCAACGTCTGGGAATGGGCAATATTGCAACCAGAGCCGGCGACGGCTACTACGGCTGGAGCGAGCATGCCCCCTACGATGCGATCATCGTGACGGCGGCGGCCGGCCATGTCCCGCCGCCGCTCATCCAGCAACTGCGAGCCGGCGGCCGGATGGTCATCCCGGTCGGCAGCGGCTTTCAGACCCAGCAATTGCTGCTGATAACCAAGGAAAGCGGGGATCGGATCACTACCCGGCAGATACTGCCTGTCGTATTCGTGCCGCTCACCGGCACGCACTGAGCGCCATGAACGTTCGACCGCCGCTTATTTCCGTGGGAATCCTGTCGGCGTCGCTGCTCGCCTACGAAATTCTCCTGATGCACCTCTTCGCCATTATCCAGTTTCACCATTTTGCCTATATGATTATCGGCCTGGCCCTGCTCGGCTATGGCTTGAGCGGCACTTTTCTGGCTGTATCCCGGGAGCGGATGGAAAAAAACTATGCCGGTTTCTATCTCCTCTGGACGGCGCTTTTCAGCCTCACCGCCACATTTTCGTTTTTTCTCGCCCAGGCGGTGCCCTTTAACGGGTTGGAGCTGTTCTGGGATCCCACCCAAATTCTTTTCCTCGCAGTGCTTTTCATCCTGATTCTCATCCCCTTTTTTTGCGGCGCCACGGCCATTGGCATGACCCTGGCGGTGTGCCGGAAATCCGTGGCCGTGATCTATGGCGCCGACCTGGTCGGGGCGGGGCTCGGCAGTATACTGGTCATTGTGCTCCTCTTTTGGATTTTTCCGGCCAGGATGCTGGTGGTGATCAGCGGCATGGGCTGCCTTGCCGCGGCCAGTGCGATTCTTGAATTGAGATTGGCCCGTGCGGGGATAAAAATGCTTTTGCTCGGCGGAATTTTCATCATGGTGGCCGTCGTCGGTGTGAACCATACCCTTCAGCCGACGCCATATAAGACCCTGGAGCAGTACCTGCAAATCGCCGGAACCAGAATCGTCGACGAACAAGCCAGCCCCTTGGGCTTGCTGCAGGTCCTTGAAAGCGACAAGGTCCCCCTGCGCTATGCTCCGGGGGTGAGCCTGGTCTCCCTGCAGGAGCCGCCGGAACAGAAGGGTGTGTTTATCAACGGGGAGGGGCTCTCGGTCATTACCCGGGCGCCCGAGGATCTTCGGCAACTGGGTTATCTCGATCAGATGACCTCGGCGCTTCCCTATCATCTCCGCGTGCCGGACAAGGTGCTCATTCTTGGGGTCGGCGGGGGCCAGGATATTCTCCAGGCCAAATACCATGGGGTGCACAGCATAACCGGAGTCGAACTGAATCCGCAGATGGTCCGGCTGCTTACCGGGAAATACGCCCAGTTTTCCGGAAATTTGCTGGGGGCGGGGATTGCTGTGCATATCGGCGATATGCGCGGTTTCATGGAGGGCAGCAGGGAGCGGTTCGATCTGGTGCATCTGGCCCTGGTCGATGCATTTTCTCCTTCTGCCGCGGGGCTGTATGCACTCAGCGAAGAGTATTTGTATACGGTCGAGGCCATGCAGGAATATATCCGCCATCTCTCCCCGCAGGGCTATCTGGCCATTACCCGGTGGATAAAAAATCCACCCCGGGACAGCCTGAAACTCATGGCGACCGCGGTTGCGGCTCTGCATAAAGCGGGGATTGGCGATGTGCGCCGGCATCTCGCGCTTATTCGCGGATGGCAGACCAGCACCCTGCTGGTGAAAAGCTCCGAGTTCTCGCAGGAGGAAATCGGCCGGATCGAAGCCTTCTGCCAGGCCCGCTCTTTTGACATTGCCTACACTTTCGCCACAGGGGAGGATCAGGCAAATCGTTATAATATCCAGTCCGAGCCCCTCTTTTTTCAGGCAGCCCGGGCTTTGGTCGGGGAGGAATCCGCGGCCTTCATCGAGGGCTACAAGTATAATCTCCAGCCGGCCATCGATGACCGGCCATACTTCCATCACTTCTTCAGGTGGTCGGCGCTGCGGGAGGTTTTGCAGCTGAAGGCAATGGGCGGGGCGGCCCTGCTGGAGGCCGGATATTTGATTCTGCTGGCCGTCCTTGTAGTGGCGGTCTTCCTCAGTTTTCTCTTGATCATGATGCCGCTCTTCCTCTTTCGGCGTCACTCGCTCGGGCAATCGTGGCCGATATCGAAGCGGCGGGTCTTTCTCTATTTTTTTGCTATCGGCATTGGCTATCTCTTCATCGAGATCGCCTTCATCCAGAAATTTGTCCTCTTTCTCCACCATCCTGTTTATTCAATCAGTGCAAGTGTTGCCGCGTTTTTGGTCTCGAGCGGCATCGGCAGCCTGTCGGTACAGCAATGGGGGGCGCATCTGCCGGCCCAAAAACTGATCAGGGTTGTGGTTGCCGGTATCGCCTTGATCAGCCTCTGCTATCTGTTCTGGCTGGGCAAATGGTTTACACTCGCTGCGGATCTGCCCTTTTCCGGCCGCCTGGTCCTGACAGCCATGTTTATCGCGCCGTTAGGATTCCTGATGGGCATGCCTTTTCCCCTGGCTCTCGCAAGTCTTGCAACCCATGCGGCTGGACTCATGCCATGGGCCTGGGGGATCAATGGCTGCGGGTCGGTGATCAGTTCAATGCTGGCAACTTTTTTGGCCATACATTGCGGTTTCAAGGGGGTGATAGTGGCAGCGGTTCTGCTCTATGCGGCGATTGCTTTTTGTTTCCCATCGCCGAAAGAAGACGGTAGTGGTCCGGACCGGCCTTAACTTGCCGGCAGAAGATTACCCCGCGCCGCGGAGATATGGTTGACGATGAGTTCTGCCACGCCGGGCAAGAGGCCGAGGCCATGATTAATACAGCTTCCGGCAATGCCCCTTTTTCTCAAGCGAGACAGCCAGGTTGCCGGGCCATCGCCGATGATGTCCCGGCGGTAGTGCATCCCGTTCACCAGGAAGAGGGGAATGATGCCCACCTCGGTATACCCGGCGTCGGCGATCTCGTCGACAAGGTGGCTTGAATCGGGCGATTTTTCCACCACGCCGACAAAGAGTCTGTCGCCGAACGTGCGACGGAGAATTTTCTCCAGGGAATAGTAGGCAGTCCAGACCGGATGGTTGGTGCCATGGCCGAGCACAAGAATAGCCTGTTCGGGGCGGGGCGGGACAATCGGCTGCAATATCCTGCCGAGCTCGTCGTAATCCTCCGGAGTGGTAAAGAGCGGCAGACCGATTGCGCAATCCAGGCCCGACTGCCGGGTTATGGCATGGAGGCGGTGGAACTCGGTGCCGGGAAACAAATGGAGCGATTGCACCACAACCCGCGAAATCCCCCGGGCCAAAAATTGCCCGAGGGCCTCTTCAAGATGGATTGCCGAAGTATTTTCACGCCGTTGCAGTTCGCGGGTGACCCTCCTGGAGGAATAGGCCCAGATGATTTCGTCGCCCGGGCAATTTTTCCTGATCATGCCGTCGAGGTGAGCATAGGTGGCGAGGGCATCGGAGGTTGTGCCGAAGGCGGTCATGATTAGGGGAATCATCGAAGTTCTTTTCTTTTAGGTTTATAGAAGGCGATTGGTGCGGGGTCACCCTGGGATACTTGCCTTGTTTTCTCGTCGACATCCCGTAAAACTATACTCCCCCCTGATGTTGCAGGCCAAAGAAAAGCTGGCAATTCATGAAAATAATACTGCAATAAATTGTAAGCAAACAACAATTTCTGATAAACTCTTGACAGTGAAAGTGCTCTTGTAGTATTCATTAATTAAATTAAATAATGTATTGCTTTAATTTGGAGGATGTGGCCGAGTTGGAAAAGTTGTGATTCCGGGAGAGGAAAATCAAACAGAGGGAGGAGAAACAATGGTGAAGAAAATTTCAGTCCTGGCCATGGCCGGTATGCTGGCTTTGCCGACCCTTACCATGGCCGGTGGCGGGGCGAATGTTGCCGACCTGGAGAGAAAAATCGAGGAGATGAGCAAGCAGCTCGATGAGATGCGGGCGGCGGTGGCGGCTCAGGCGGAGCAGAATAAGGCCCTGTCGAAAAATGTCGAGACGCTTGGCAGTAATGTCGGCAGCCTCGACGAAAGATCGGGGGAGTGGGACCTGGCATCCCGCTTTAAGCTGGATGGAGATTTCCGTACCAGGCTGGATTATTATAGTGCCGATACGATTTTTGGCCGCAATGTCGATAACGACAGCATCTGGACCAACCGTTTCCGGCTGAATATGCGGGTGAATGCCACGGAAAATGTGGAATTTAAAGGTCGCCTGGCGATGTATAAGACCTGGGGCAATCAGTCGGCTTTTGCCAATGAAGGGAATCCGATGTTCCCGCTGTTCGACGGCAATGTCACCAGAACGCCTGTTGGCAGCAGTGCCCTGTATGTCGATCGGGCCTATGTCAACTGGAACAACATAGGCGGGCTGCCGATGTGGTTTTCAATAGGCCGCAGGCCAACCACCGACGGGCCTCCGGGCCAGGTCAGAATGGGAGTCGACGAACGATTGGCAACTCCGATGGCCTTTATGGATTGGCCGTTTGACGGCCTTTCAGTTGGCTACTCCTGGAATTGGGGGGTCGAACCGATGGGTGACAGCCGGGTGCGGTTCTGCTATGGCCGTGGATTTGAAGCCGGCTTGCAGAACGATGATGTCGGGGCGCTCAACGACATGGATTTCGCCGGATTCAGCTGGGATATCATGAAAAAAGGCGACCGGTTTGCCTATATCCAGAGTTTTATGGCCTTTGATCTCATCAATTATCCCAATTTCCAGGATCCGATCATCGATGCCAACTTCGGTGCAATGAGCGGGATGGGCGACAGGACAAATCTTGGCGATGTCTGGCATACCGCGGCGGTCTATCAGGACAAAATCGCCGGCCTCAATTATTTTGTGTCGGGCGGCTGGTCGCAGACTCAGCCTGACGGCAGCGGTCTGTTCAACGATCCGTTCAGTCCGACCGGACCCAACACCGAAAATGAAGACGGCTACTCGGTCTACCTGGGCGTACGCTATGACCTCGTTCCGGCCAAGTTGAAGTTCGGGGCGGAGTTCAACTACGGTTCGCAGTACTGGCTGGCGATGTCGCCCGGCCATGACGATATCTACCAGTCCAAGCTTGCGACCAGAGGTCAGGTCTATGAGGTATACGCCATCTGGGATCTGCCGACCGGCGAGGCGCTGTCCAAATACGCAAAAACCTTCATGCGATTGGGCTATCAGCACTATGAATACGATTACTCGGGGTCCGGGGACTGGAATCTCTCTCCCTACGACCTGAGCGATGCCGGCGACCAGGCGAAACTGCAGATGATGGGAATCGACCCTGTTGAAAGTGCCGATCAGGTCTATGTCACCTTCGAGGCCTACTTTTAAATAAAAAATAAAAGCATCGCTGTGAAAACAGACGAGGGCATGTTCACGATGAGTGGACATGCCCTTTTTTATTGCCCCCGGCCTGGGACTGCTTTACTTTGGAGGGGATGAGAGTTTGTGAAGAGTGAATTGATGAATGGATGCTTGAACAAAAAAAGGATTGACGCAATGATCACCACATCGCCTGCACGGCCGATCATCGGCGAATTCCCGGCCCAATCGGGGAGTTGCTGCTATGGCATGTTCAACCGGCACGGGGGGGTGAGCGGAGATCTTTTTTCTTCGCTCAACGTCGGCCATTGTCTCGGCGACCGGCCGGAAGCGGTCGAGGAGAATCGCCGGCTGGTTAAAGAATCCCTTGGGATTTCGCGGCTGCTTTCGGCCAGACAGGTTCATGGCCCGGGCATCTACTGCCTGACCGAACCGCTGCTGGAAGACCGGTCGATTGCAGGGGTCGATGCGCTGATAACCGATCTCCCCGGCATCGGCCTGATGATCCAGCAGGCCGATTGCCAGGCGGTTCTGCTCTTTGACCCGGTGCGGCAGGTGATTGGTGCGGTGCATTGCGGCTGGCGGGGAAGCGTACAGGGGATTCTTGCGGAAGTGATTGCGGTCATGGTGAAAAACTATGGCACGCGCCCGGCCGACCTGCAGGGAGTCATCAGTCCCTCGCTCGGTCCCTGCTGTGCGGAATTCGTGAACTATAGAACGGAGTTGCCGGCCGAATTTCTCCCCTTCATGGTACGGGACAATTATTTCGATTTCTGGCGAATTTCCAGGTCTCAACTGGCAGCAGCGGGGATGTTGGAAAGTCGTATCCGCATCGAGGGAGCCTGTACCTGTTGTTCCGATGACTATTTTTCCTACCGGCGGGCCACCCGCGAGAGTGGCGGGCTGACCGGCCGAAACTGTTCGGTGATCGCCCTTCGGAATAATAAGCCACCCATCGTTCGTTGAAAGGCCATGCGGATCCTCCTTATTGAAGACGACGTAAAGATTGGTTCTTTTATCGAAAAAGGGCTGAAAGAGGCTGGCTTTTCGGTGGATCTGTGCCTCGACGGCCAGGCCGGCCTGGAGCATGCCCTGGGCGGCTCGTATGATGCGGCGGTGGTCGACCTGATGCTGCCTCGCCTCGACGGTCTGTCCGTTATTGAAACCATGCGGGCCAAGGCCATCGATACGCCGGTGCTGATCCTCAGTGCCAGACAGTCCGTCGATGACCGGATCCAGGGGCTGCAGCGGGGCGGCGACGATTATATGGTCAAGCCGTTTTCGTTCAGCGAACTGCTGGCCCGGGTCCAGGCCCTGATCAGGAGGGATAAGAAGAATACCCAGCCGATGCTGCTCGCGGTCGGCGATCTGGAAATGGATCTCCTGAAACATGAAGTATGCCGGAAGAGGGAGAAAATCGACCTGCCGGCCAAAGAATACGCCCTGTTGGAATATATGATGCGGCATCCCGGCATTGTGCTCTCCAAAACCTCGATTCTCGAGCGGGTCTATGACTATTCCTTCGATCCGCAGACCAACGTGGTCGATGTGCTGGTGTGCCGTCTGCGCAACAAGATAGACAAGGATTACGAGGACAAGATGATCCATACCGTCAGAGGCGTGGGCTATGTTCTTAAAGCTCGTTAAGGAGGATTTTTCCTGGCCGCGGGCCAAGAAGGCGCTGCCGGTCTTTCTTCTTCTCTGGCTTGGCGGCCTGCTGCTTGGCGGCCTGTATCTCGTCAGCATCCGTGCACATCTCCAGGCGATCGAACGGGGCGAGACTGAAAGGCTGCTCGATGCCTATCTCGCCGCCCATCGTTCGCCACTGCGCCATTTTGGTTCGCTCTTTCTCCCGCATGACAATATGATGGAAGGACTGGCCTTTATCAGGGTGGTTCAGGGAGCAGATCAGCTGCTGGTGGTGGGAGATCCGGCCGGCGCACTGAGCTTTAAAAGTTACATCGATCTCTCCCCGGCAGTGACCGGAGTATGGCTGAAAGTGGCGTTGAAAGTGGCTGCAGGCGAGGAGCAGCGTCTGCTCACCGTTATCACCCGGCAATTTGACCACGGCGGAAGTATCCAGGCGGGCAAGGATGCCGGGGAAACCTACGGTCTGTTCCGCAAGATCGTCGGTAATACCATTGCCGTCGCCCTTTGCAGCAGCATTCTGCTCTGGCCGATCGCGCTGTATTTCATCAAGCAGAGCCTTGCCCCGTTGATTTTCAGCCGGGCGATGATCGAGGAGCTGGCCGAGCGCTCGCGCACGGGACTGCTGCCGGAACAGGGTAACGGACCGGAATTGGACAGCCTGTATCGGCAGATTAACCGGCTGATCCGGCAGAACCGGCACCTGGTCTCGGAAATGCAGCAGTCCCTCGACAATGTTGCCCATGATCTGCGAACCCCCATGACCAGGTTGCGCTCGGTCGCCGAATTCGGCCTGCAGGCAGAAGACGATACGGGGCGGCTGCGGGAGGCGCTTTCCGATTGTCTGGAGGAGTCGGAACGGGTCCTGGCCATGCTGAAGATCATGATGAGCGTGGCCGAGGCCGAGTCGGGCACCATGCGCCTCGAGGTGCAGGCCTGTGACCTGGCCCTGACCCTGGAGCAGGTCGTCACATTGTATGAATATGTGGCGGAGGAACGGCAGATCAATGTCCGGCTGGATAGTGAAAAACCGCTGCCGGTTCGGGTCGACCCCACGCGGATTGCCCAGGTCTGGGCCAACCTGCTCGATAATGGTATTAAGTACGGCAAAGAAGGGGGATGGGTGACCATCAGCGCGCGGCTGACCGGCGGGGAAGCGGAGGTGATCTTTGCCGACAACGGCATGGGCATCTCCGAAAACGAACAGGGCAGGATCTGGGAACGTCTCTACCGCGGCGACCGCAGCCGTTCGCAGAAAGGACTCGGCCTCGGCCTCAGTTACGTTCGGGCGGTGGTTTTAGCCCATGGCGGATCGGTGGCGGTGGCGAGCACCCTGCACGAAGGGAGTCGTTTTACCGTGCGGCTGCCTCAGGGGCAGGTCGCTCAGATCGCTCAGGTCAGCACACAGGAAAAATCGCAGACCAGCGGGGAGTGGTCGGAGAGCCGCACTTCGGGGATATAGAAATTATCGATTCGAATCCCCGGGCTGTGCAGGATGAAATCGATCTGCCGCAGAGGGGCATGGCTCGGGTGTGACGGCGCGTTGCTGAGGTTGGCATTTTTCAGCCCGGCGGCGGCGAGGAAGAGACTGAGTTCCCGGCTGCCCCAGAAGGTATTGAAATCGCCGGCGATGATGACTTCCTTGTCGATGTCCCGGGTAAGGGCGTGCAGTTGTTCGAGCTGGTTCTGCCGGTGGCGGTATTTCAGGGACAGATGGACGATGAAGATGGAGATGGCCCGTAAATTTGTCTGAATTACCAGCCGCTTCACGCCCTGTTCAAAATAGTGAAACCGGTAGTCTTCAATGTTCTGTTTGGTCAACAGGGCGTTGCACTGGTCCCTGAGCACTGGTACCTTTTGGGCAAGCGAGTGATCGCTGTATTTGTTTTCGACAATGCAGTTGTAGCCCAGCTGGTCGGCGATGCTTTGAGCCTGGCAGAAATGCCCGCAGCGGTAAGAGCCGGAATCGACTTCGACCAGGGCGACGATATCGGGGTTGATCGTGCCAATAAAATTGATAATCCTGTCAAGGTTTACCGTAGTCCGCTTGAAGAATCCGGCAAAAGGCAGGGGCAGGTGATAGCCGTTTTGATGTCCTGTCCCGTATCGTATATTGTAAAGAAGTAATCTCATAGTAGTATGATACTGATTTGTGCTCCGGGAGGCAATGGCCGGTCGCATGATTCACCGAAAACGTAGGCGCCGTTACGGGACAGCTGGTAAAATTTGAAATAATAAGTGAGATGTCGATATGATAACTATTGGGTCAAGAAAAAGTAAACTTGCCATGTGGCAGACCGAAACGGTCGCCGGTTTGCTCAACGGCGCCGGGATGGCGACACGGATCGCCGCCATGGAGACCATCGGCGACAAGGTTCTGGACACTTCGATCGCCAAAATCGGCAGCAAAGGGGTTTTTACTGCCGAACTCGAGGAGCAGCTGGCCGGCGGGGCAACCGATATCGCCGTCCACAGCGCCAAGGACATGCAGTCGCAGCTGGCTGAGGGGTTTGTCCTCATCGCTTTCACGGAACGGGAGAAAGTGAACGATGTGCTGCTCAGCACCGACCGGACGATCGATATCGATAACGCCGGGCGACCGCTGGTGGTCGGGACGTCTTCCGTGCGGCGGCGGGCATTCCTCCGCCATTATTATCCCCATGTCCGGATTGTTGAAATGCGGGGAAATCTGCAGACCAGAATCCGGAAAATGGAGGAGGGCGCCTGCGATGCCCTCATGCTGGCCTACGCCGGAGTGAAGCGGATGGGCTACGGTCATATGATCGTCAAGGAGTTCGACGAGCGGGAGTTTGTGCCGCCGGTGGGCCAGGGCTGTATCGCCATCGAAGCGGCGACCACGCTTACCGCCGAGAAAATGGCGCGCATTCGTCAGTGTCTCAATAATTCCGTCAGCGAATCGTGCCTTCTCGCCGAGCGCGCGTTTCTGAAAAAACTCGAAGGCGGCTGCAGCATTCCGGCCTTCGGCTATGCGTATCTCGAAGGTGATGAAATTGTCCTTACCGCCGGCCTGGCCAGTCTGGACGGGGCGACAATTCTCCGGACTACCGACCGGGGATCGGTGCATAACCCCGCGGAACTCGGGGAGAAGGTTGGGGAATATATCCTCGCCGGCGGCGGATGCGAGATGCTGCGGCAGATCAGGCAGATCCAGGCCGAGTAGGAGCATCCGTCCGGTTTCGGCCGGCAGTTTTCCCTGCTTGACTTGCGACCGGTTTCAGGATACACCTTTAGAAGTCAGGGTGTCTTATTAAAGACGCTAAGAGGGAACCCGGTGCGAATCCGGGACGGGCCCGCCGCTGTAACCGGGGACAAAAATCGTGAGTACCACTGAATTCGCAAGATTCGGGAAGGTGCGATGAGTAGGTCGATCCGGAAGTCAGAATACCTGCCCTGACCTGTATTGCTGTTCTCCCCGCGGATCAGGGAGAAGAAGCGACCAGTCTGTGGTGAAATCAGGGCCCCCGGACCAACATGCACCTGCATACGGTCCGGGGGCCTTTTTTTGTTTTGGCGACCGGACCGATGCTGTTCACTAACATGAAGGAGTAGAAAAATGGACAGAAAGGAACTGGCGTATGCGAAGCAGGCACTGTTTGGCGTGAAAGATTGGGATGCCTTTCAGGCGGTTATCAGGCATTGGGCGAGACTGATGAGGCCGGGTATCCCGGTAAACTGGCCGCTCGGGACGAAGAAGGGCTGATAGCCCGGTGAGATGCTCTGCCGGCCGGCGCCGTGTTTGACCGGTAGAGCCGTTACCCCTTATAATGAGAAAAACAGAGAAGTCGCGGAGAACAAGGCAGATTTCTGACATATCATGTTAAGTCCGGAGCGAAACGATGCGTGACAGAATAGGGGTGGGGATCATCGGCACGGGGAAGCACGGCAGCCGATATGCCAATCATATCGTGGCCGACTTCGGCAGTCGCTTTTGCCTGTCGGCAATCAGCCGACGGTCGCCTGCGGCACAGGAGCAGGCAGATCTTTGGCAGACAACGCTCTATAGCGACTGGCGGGATCTGATTGCTTCCCGCCGGGTCGATGCGGTCATCAGTGCCGTCACCCCCAATCTGAATCCTGAGATCGCATGGTTCTGCGCCGAACATGGCAAGCCGCTGCTTCTTGAAAAACCGCTCGCCACCGATGTCTTTTCGGCTGGACAAATAGTCGAAAAATTTGCCCAAATGGCAGTGCCGCTGACCGTCGCCCAGACCTTGCGGTACAACGGCGTGATCAACGGGCTGAAAAAACATCTGCCGGCCATGGGCCGGTTGTTCTCCCTCGCCGCGACCCATCGGCTTGAGCCGTCGGATCTGCCTTGGCTGGAACTCCCGGAGATCGCCGGCGGCGGGGTGATTTTCCACACGGCCGTCCATCTCTTCGACGCGCTCCGTTTTATCACCGGAGAGGAGATCGTCAAAATTCGGGCGACCGCGCGGCACATCTATAACCAGGGACTGGAGGATCTGCTCGTTGCCGAGGTTATATTGAGTAACGGCAGTCTGGGCATACTTGACACCAGCAAGGTCAGTCCGGCCCGGGCCGGCAGATATGAATTTGTCTGTGAACAAGGCCAACTCCAGGGCGATCAGATTCACGGCATCCTGCAAAAGATTGCGGGGGCGCGGATCTCCCCGCTGCCTGTCACGCCGCCAGCCCCGACTATTCTGCCGCTGCTTGAAGAGTGGCATGGTTTTCTGACCGGCAAAAGGAGTAATCCGATTCCGGGTGAGGAAGGTCTTGCCGCGATAAAAATCTGCCACGCCTGCCGACAGTCGGTCGAGAGCGGCGAGTGGGTCGATGTTGAGGGCTTGTAAATCCTGCCGAATAAGACTACAATAGGAAGGCGATTTAAGGAATTTTCGGCAGGATAGCATCCTCCCGCAAGAAATGGCTGGACATGAATCGCAGACTATGATAATTGACAGATCGAAAATCGTGATCTCTTGGCATTGAATGAGCATTGTCCATTTCTGGCCAAGAGAGGTTCACATAGCAGTTAACAAGTCGGGGAGTGGCTCAGTCTGGTAGAGCACAGCGTTCGGGACGCTGGGGTCGGAGGTTCAAATCCTCTCTTCCCGACCATATTTAAGGCTGAAATGATTGAATAAATCGTTTCAGCCTTTTTCTTTGTCTTTTTTGTTTGGCTGCACCCACTGGGTGCATGTTTGACAGCATGGCGATCGCGTTCCGCCTCGTCTCATCCATGCCGTGCGCATAGTGTTTGAGCATGGTGGCCACGTCATGGCCGGCCATATCGGCGATGGTCCGCAGATCCACTCCCGACCTGATCAACGTCGAAACAAAGGCATGCCGTAGCGCGTACATCGGGATTTTCCGCCCGCCGACCCCGGTCGCTTTCTTCGCCCGGGTAAACGCTCGGGCGACCTTTTCGACCGGTTTGCCCTTCCAGGTGTGATATGCCGCTCTGGATCCGCGCCATCCGCCTCGAACCACTGCCGCAGCGGCAGCCCCTCATGAATCGGGATTTCCCGCCGCACCAAGCCCCCTTTCCTGGCCGAGATAATGGTGATGGACATCGCCGACCAGTTGATCTGATTGTATCTGATCGACAGCAGCTCCACCGCCCCTGGGCGCAACCCGCAGAAAAAAGACAACAGCATAGCCCGCCTTAAATGCTCCGGCGAGTGGGCGATAATGGCCTCGATCTCACCTTGCCCCATGGGCAGGATCTGCGCATCGTCCCGCCTGGGCATCTCCAATCCCTCAATCGGATTGCGCGGGATCAGCTGCCGGCGCACGGCCCATCTGAGAATTGCCCGTACGTCCGATAACTCACGGTGGACAGTCGTATTTACGCTTCTTCTTGCCGCCCTCCATCGAGTTGACGAAGATGGTGCCATCGGCTCGGGTGCAGACGCTCATTCTTGTTTGTGGTCCTATATCCCGATGAATTTCAACGGCGATGTATTGAGCGCCGCCGCCAGCCTTTTGGCCATCTCCTTGCTGATCGACCTTGTTCCGGTTTCCATCCCGGAAATATGCTGCCGGGGAACCCCGCCAATCTTGACCCCCAGCGCCGTTTGGGTAAGACCGGCTTTTTCCCGATAAACTCGTAAAACACTTCCTGGCGTAAGGGCCACTTTCACGGATTTGTACCAATCACTACTTGTTATATCGACCAGTTCTTCGTCTTCATCCGTGAGGATTTCGAGCTTGCCGTACTCGGATTCAAGTGCCTTGATTATCCTGGTGGGGATATCGCCTTTTAACCTCAACTCAATACGGGGAGTTTTCGCGACTACCTGCATAATACACCTCAATTTCTATCGATCCCTTTTCGTGCCGCCAACACGCAATCCATTTCCGGCTCAGGTGACAGTGATACTCGGTGGCAGAGAGTTTGCTGTAATTTGGCCATGCCGGTTGCACCGGGCCAGATTCAATAAGGTCATCAACGAGCGTCGCCAATTTCTCTTGCTCGCTCTTGGGCATCTTCTCAACGTCCCTTAGCACCTTGCGCTTGACCTTCACCGTGTATTTCATGTCTCTTTTGTAACCAATATGTGGTTACATGTCAAGGGTGATGTATAAATTCACTACGGTCGCCATCAAGCACCGACAATATCGTTGCGCACCTCATAAGCACCACCTCTTTATAATTGTTCTTCCTTCAGTTGAAATTCCGCAGGAGATTTATAACCGTAAGCCCTCCGTGTCAATGCAAGTTAGACACTACCCCTTGAAAAAATCGTGCAGGGCGGGTAGGAGGGAGATCATGAATGCAATTGCAAACGAAAAACAACTTACAACTCAACAGGTGTGGATGCGCGCCGGTGCAGGCCGAACCCAAACTCGTTTTTCCGAGTGAAGAGATTTTGACCGACATGTCGCCGCAGACAGATGCGTAATCTTAGGATGGTGATCCGCTTGTTTTATCGAATGGATAGAAGTGGTAATGAAATGTGGTAGGGGGTTCGGGAGGCGATGGGTGGCTTTGGGGCCGGTCTGCGCAATTGCGACGGTCTTGACGCTTCCGCTGTCCTGGCGGGTTGCGGTGATTTTCGCCGGACTTGCTCTCGGGCTGAACATGCCTCGTTGGCTGGGACGGTCGCGCGCAAGGCGCAGGCCGGCGAATGGTATCCGGCTGCCTTTCGCGAAGAGGTCTTTCGCGAAGAGGAGTCCCGCGACTCTACGCACGGGAAAGGGGGCGCTGAAAAACGCGGTGTGGGCGCAAGCGAATCCGGCTCCCGCCGTTGTCGCAGCGCCAGGACAGGGTGAAATCGGCGTCTCCTCGGAACCACGGGGGAAGCTCGATCCTTCGGCATCACCGGAAAACCCGGACGGAGGACATCATACCAAATCGTCTGCCGGTCTTGCGCCCGGAACCGGGCAACCTTCCAGGGCCCAGGCGGTTTTGATCGATATCGGCGAAATTCGGCAACGGCTGACAGCGAGCGATGACGCACCACTACCGGACAGAACGGACCGGACCCGGCCGGATCCGCCGGAGGAGAAGGTTCGCGGGTATCGGCTGGTCCGCGGACAGAGCGGAGACCTGACGGTAATCACCGATGCCGCAAAGTGCAGCTGCGGCCCGCGTGCGGTATGCTCGACGGATGAAGTGGAAAATACCGGGCTGCCTGAACCCCCCTTGCCGTTTTCTCCATCTGCGGCCCCTTTCGGGGAACAACTTTCGGCGGCCGACGTTGAAGCCGTATCCGATGCCCCGCCGCTGGATGAAGTGTCGCCGGCTGAGGTGGACATCCTGGGAGTGGATATCCTGGAGGTGGATATCGCCGAGGTCGATATCGAGGAAATTGAATATATCGCCATCCCGGTGCGGGCATGCGCACCAAGTGTTGTGCCGAATGCGGAACTGCCCCCGGAACCGGTGGTTGCGATGGGGATCCCTCTTGCCATGATGCCGGCCTGCCGGGGCGACGAGGGCGGCAAAAGCAACCCATTCCAACCGCGATTGTATCCCGGCGAGTGGCTGCCGCCACTCGACCTGCTGCACCCCGCCGATGCCCAGTCCGCTTCGATGAGCCCGGAGGATCTGATAGACTGCGGTATTCTGATCGAGGAAAAGCTCGCCGAATTCCGCGTCAAGGTAAGCGTGCTGGACGCCTGCGCCGGCCCGGTGATCACGCGCTACGAAGTGCAGCCGGCGGTGGGGGTACGGGGCGGCCAGATCGTGAATCTGATGAAGGATCTGGCCCGAGCCCTGAGCGTGGCTTCCATCCGGGTGGTTGAAACCATTCCCGGCAAAACCTGCATGGGGTTGGAGCTTCCCAATCCGAGCCGTCAGATGATTCGTCTCTCCGAGGTGTTGTCCTCCAAGGTCTTCCAAGCCCATGATTCAAAGCTGGCCATGGTGCTCGGCAAGGACATCATGGGCGAGCCAGTGGTGACGGATCTGGCCCGTGCGCCGCACATGCTGGTGGCCGGAACGACCGGCTCGGGAAAATCGGTGGGCGTGAACGCCATGATCCTGTCCCTGCTGTACCGGACGACACCGGATGAGGTCCGCCTGGTCATGATCGACCCGAAGATGCTGGAATTGTCGATCTATGACGGTATTCCCCATCTGCTGGCGCCGGTGGTAACGGACATGAAACATGCGGCCAACGCACTGCAGTGGTGCGTGGGGGAAATGGAAAGGCGTTACCGGTTGATGAGCGCCCTCAGGGTGCGCAATCTGGCGGGTTACAACCATAAGGTGCGTGAGGCCATCGACGCTCAGGGGCTGCACGCGGATCGGTCTTCGATGGCGCCGGGTGCGGAGGAGCCGGTTTCGCCGCTTCCCTACATAGTGGTGGTGGTCGATGAGTTTGCCGACCTGATGATGGTGGCCGGCAAAAAGATCGAGGGACTGATCGCACGACTGGCTCAGAAAGCGCGGGCGGCGGGCATTCACCTGATACTCGCCACCCAGCGACCGTCGGTCGATGTCATCACCGGGCTGATCAAAGCCAACATCCCGACCCGTATCGCCTTTCAGGTCTCGTCCAAGATCGACAGCCGCACTATCCTCGACCAGATGGGCGCGGAATGTTTGCTGGGCCAGGGCGATATGCTTTACCTTCCGCCCGGCACCGGTTATCCGCAGCGGGTGCACGGCGCCTTCGTCGCCGACGAGGAGGTGCAGGCCGTTGCCGAATATCTCAAGCAGTTCGGCGAACCCGACTATGTGGAGGGGGTGCTCGGAGGGGCGGAGGACCCGGAAGGCGAGGGAGCGGAGCGGACGGCCGAGGAGAACGATCCTCTGTACGATGAAGCCGTGGAAATCGTGATCAATTCCCGCCGCGCCTCGAT
>CAYTVF010000036.1:0-4195 GCA_964441345.1 uncultured Desulfopila sp.
TGACGGCGCCGCTTTTCAGCAACTTGACAACCTGATCGATCAGGCGAGCCTGGGGATTTATCGGGTTGATTTCGAGAAGCATTGTCTTCGATATTCCTTTTTTATAAAGATGCTATACAATAATACCTTAAAAATACGATGAGGTATAAATCGATTTATGAAAATCGACAGCACGTCGGTCGCCTTTCATGCCTTACGCCCTGAAAAGGAGGGGATATGTTACCAGATCATATAGAAACCGCTCTTACATTCGATGATTTACTGCTTGTGCCCGCCGCCTCCGAGGTACTTCCCAACGAAGTGAACCTGGAAACACAGCTCACCGACACCATCCTGCTCAAGGCCCCGCTGGTCAGTTCGGCCATGGATACGGTCACCGAACATCGCACTGCAATCGCCATGGCGAGGGAAGGCGGTATCGGCATCATTCATAAAAACATGAGCATCGAGCAGCAGGCGATTGAAGTGGAACGGGTCAAAAAATCGGAGTCGGGGATGATTATCGACCCGATAACCGTCACCCAGGATCAGTCGGTGGCCGAGGTCCAGGAGATCATGAGCACCTATAAGATTTCCGGGCTGCCGGTGCTGCATCACGGCAAACTGGTCGGCATCGTCACCAACCGGGATCTGCGTTTCGTTTCCGACGACGGTCTGCGGGTCTCCGATGTCATGACCTCGAAAAATCTGGTGACCGCCAAGGTGGGTATCAGCATGGAGCACTCCAAGGCCCTGCTGCATGAACACCGCATCGAAAAACTGCTGGTGGTCGACGATAACGGCGCGCTGAAAGGGCTGATCACCATCAAGGATCTGGAAAAAATAAGAAAATATCCCTTTTCCGCCAAGGATAAATACGGCCGGCTCCTGGTCGGTGCGGCTCTGGGGGTCGGGGCGAATATCGAGGCCCAGGCGGAGAGGCTGATCAAGGCCGGTGTGGATGTGGTCGTTGTCGACTCCGCCCACGGCCATTCCAAAGGGGTTATGACGGCGGTGGCACGGCTCAAGGCGGCTTTCCCGCAGCTCTCGATCATCGCCGGCAATGTTGCAACCGGCGAAGCTACCGCGGATTTGATCCGCGCCGGGGCAAACGGGATCAAGGTGGGCATCGGGCCGGGGTCGATCTGCACCACCCGGATCGTCGCCGGGGTCGGGGTGCCGCAGATGAGCGCCTTGAAAAATTGTGTCGCGGTGGCCATAAAACACGGCATTCCGATCATCGCCGACGGCGGCATCAAGCATTCCGGCGATCTGACCAAAGCCATCGGCGCCGGGGCCAGCACGGTGATGCTCGGCAGCCTCTTTGCCGGCACCGATGAAACGCCGGGCGATACCTTCCTCTACCAGGGCCGGACCTATAAAGGGTATCGGGGCATGGGTTCGCTTGGCGCGATGAGCCAGAACCATGGTTCTTCGGACCGTTATTTTCAGTCGGAGGTGAGCGCCACCTCGAAGCTGGTCCCCGAGGGGATCGAGGGCAAAGTGCCCTACCGTGGAGCGATAGTCAATGTGCTCTATCAGCTGCTGGGCGGATTGCGCTCGGGCATGGGCTATGTCGGGGCGGCAACCATCCGGGATCTCCAGGAGAAGGCTACCTTTGTCCGCATTTCCGCGGCCGGGCTGAGAGAATCCCACGTCCATGACGTGATCATCACCAAGGAAGCCCCGAACTATCGCACCGCATGATGCACAACCCGGGGGGGCGGACCGAGAGCGGTTGCCCTCACGGAGCATAAGATCTTTTTTTATATTCAATCAATGACACGAGTGAATCCATGGATATTCATAGCGAAAAAATAATCATCCTCGACTTCGGATCGCAGACCACCCAGTTGATTGCCCGGCGCATCAGGGAGCAGAAGGTATACAGTGAAATTCACCCTTTCTCCATTTCCCTTGACAAGATCAAAGAATTGCAACCTTCCGGCATCGTCCTGTCCGGCGGGCCATGTTCGGTCTATGACGAGGGAGCCCCCCATTCCGATCCGGCCCTGTTCGATCTCGGCATTCCCGTGCTCGGGATCTGCTACGGCGCTCAGCTCATGATCCAGCAGCTGGGCGGCAAAGTGGAGAAGGCTGCAAAACGCGAGTTCGGCAAGGCGGAACTGACCGTGCAGTATACCGCCGGACTCTTTGCCGGCCTGGTATTGGGCGGGATGAAACACCAGGTATGGATGAGCCATGGCGACCGGGTTGAGGTCATCCCGGAGGGGTTTCAGGTAACCGCGATCAGCGACAACTCGCCCTATGCCGCTTTGCGCCACCAGGAAAAACCGCTGGTAGCCGTCCAGTTTCATCCCGAAGTGGCCCACACCCTGATCGGCACCGATATCCTCCGCAACTTCATCTTCGGCATCTGCAACTGCAGCCCGGAATGGACCATGCACTCGTTTATCGAACAGAACGTCAAGGCCATCAAAGAAAAGGTGGGTGAAGACAACGTGCTCTGCGCTCTTTCCGGCGGGGTGGACAGTTCGGTGGTGGCGGCCATTCTTCATCGGGCCATCGGCGACCAGCTCACCTGCATCTACGTCAACAACGGCCTGATGCGGACCGGGGAAACCGAAGCGATTCTTCGTTTTTTCAAGGAAAAGAGCAAGCTCAAATTGATCGATGTCGATGCCACCGACTATTTCCTGGGAGAACTGGATGGGGTCGAGGACCCGGAAGTCAAACGCAAGCGCATCGGTCTTGGCTTCATCAAGATTTTTGAAGAAGAGGCGAAAAAGATCGGCAAAGTGAAGTACCTGGCGCAGGGGACGCTCTATCCCGACGTGATCGAGTCGGTGAGTTTCCGGGGCGAGGCGCCGATCAAGTCCCATCACAACGTCGGCGGTCTGCCGGATATCATGAAACTCGATCTGATCGAACCGCTCCGCGAGCTGTTCAAGGATGAGGTGCGGGAACTCGGCCTCGAACTCGGTTTGCCGGAAGAGGCCATTTACCGCCAGCCATTTCCCGGACCGGGACTTGGCATACGAATAATGGGCGAGGTGACCGCCGAGCGTCTGCGCATCGTGCGGCAGGCCGATGTGATTGTCCTCGAAGAGATGCGCAAGGCCGGCTGGTACCGCAAAGTCTGGCAGTCCTTTGCCGTGCTGCTGCCGATTCAGACGGTGGGAGTGATGGGCGATGGCCGGACCTATGAGCATGTCATCGCCATCCGTTCCGTCGATTCCCGCGATGCGATGACGGCGGACTGGACCAAATTGCCCTATGAGATTCTCGGCGAGATATCCAGCCGCATCATCAACGAGGTGCGCGGCGTGAACCGGGTGGTCTACGATATCTCCTCGAAGCCGCCGGCCACCATCGAGTGGGAATAGGATATTGATCTCTGAGGCAATAGAAAGACTATGTTGAAAACCGGAATATATGTGGATGCTGAAAATATCAGGATGTGCGGCGGCTACGGCATGCGCTACGACGTCCTGGTCGAGCTGGCGAGCGTCGGGCAATCGATCCTGCTCCGGGCGAACTCCTATCTGGCCGAGGATCGGGAGAGAACTAAGGACGACCCGGAGTACCGACAGAAGCTTTACCGCTATCACGATGTCATTCGTCAATGCGGTTTCAAGGTCATAAAAAAGTTTGTGAAACACTTCGTCGACGACGAAGGTATCCTGACCACCAAGGCCAATGCCGACATGGATCTGGCCATCGACGCGCTGCTGCAGGCGAGAAATCTGGACAGAATCATCCTCCTCACCGGTGACGGGGATTTTATCCGGCTCGTCCTCGCCCTGCAGAATATGGGCTGCCGGGTGGAGGTGATCGGTTTCAATCATGTCAGCAGCGAGCTCAAGGAGGTGGCGGACAGTTTTCTCTCGGGCTTTCTTATACCCGGTCTCCTGCCGATCGGTGCGCAGAGCGGGGAAAACCGATTGCGCGGCATTCCCATCAACTACAACCCCGACCGGGGCTTCGGCTTCATGCGCTACTATACCCTGAGCCGGGAGGGACTCGCCCCACAATCGGTGTTTTTTCACTGCTCCAAGGCCCCCGAGGTAAATGACGCCCTTTTTCTCGATTCTTCGAATATCTTTGAATTCACCATCATGAAGAATCAGGAGAATAACAGCCGGACAGAGGCCTGGGATATTAAGTCGATCGACGGCTAGGAGGTTTCGAGTAGTATGCACTTTGTCTGATTGGTTTTTTCCTCCCCTCCCTTGACGGGAGGGGATTGAGGGGT
>CAYTVF010000036.1:4236-24911 GCA_964441345.1 uncultured Desulfopila sp.
GGTAATTGTCAGCGCAAGGGGAGGGGGGACTTTGTCGATAGTGCTGAATAGATACTCGTTTTCTAATACTATCGGAGCGACAATGGCAACTCTGCTGGCCGCGGATATCGGCGGCACTAAAAGCGAACTGGCGATTTTTCCGCTGCATGGGACGGACAATCGGGCACTGGTCCAACGCCGCTATGTCAATGGCGATTATCCGGCTGTCGAGGAAATCATCGCGGATTTTCTCGCCGGCTGCGGGTATCTCCCGCGGTTTGCCTGCATCGCCGTGGCCGGGGTGGTGGAGGGTGGCCGGGCCGGGATGACCAATCTGCCCTGGGTAATAGACTCCCGCCTTCTCGAACAGCGCTTTAGTTTCAAACAAGTCTTGTTAATGAACGATCTGACAGCCATGGCCGGATCGATACCTCTGCTCGGCCCACATGATCTCCTGGTGATACAGCCAGGAAATCCATGCCGGGCGGAAATTCGTGCGGTCGTCGCCCCCGGGACCGGCCTTGGCGAAGGATTGCTGCTGGAGATCGGCGACCGGCTCTTTGCCCGCGGCTCCGAGGGCGGGCACACCGATTTCGCCCCGGTGGACGAGGAGCAGCTGGCGCTTCTGGCCTGGATGCGGCAGAAAGGAACTCCGGTCAGTTATGAAATGCTTATCG
Organism: uncultured Desulfopila sp.; assembly: GCA_964441345.1. Classification (GTDB taxonomy): domain Bacteria; phylum Desulfobacterota; class Desulfobulbia; order Desulfobulbales; family Desulfocapsaceae; genus Desulforhopalus_A. The sequence goes on from CAYTVF010000036.1 coordinate 4,893, forward strand.
CCGGTCCGGGACTGGCAAGTCTCTACGATTTTTGCAAAGAATACCACGGCATACCGGAATCGCCGCAGGTAGCCCTGGCCATGGCCCGGGCAAGGGATGCCATACCGGTCATTGTCGATGGTGCGGTGGGGGGGCGGAACTGCCCCCTGTGTCGCCGCGTCATTGAACTTTTCCTCGCGATCCTCGGCAGCGAAGCGGGTAATCTGGCGCTGAAGCTCTACGCCAGGGGGGGAGTGTACCTCGGCGGCGGGATATTGCCGCGTCTGGCCGGGAAAGTCTCCTTTGCCGGTTTCTTGCGGGCTTTTACCGGCAAAGGACTGATGGCGGGTCTCATGGCCGAGATCCCGGTGTCCCTGATTCTTCGCTCCGATGCCGCCCTGCTCGGAGCCGCCGCCATCGGCCGTATCGAATTGCAAGAGGCGGAAACCGATGACCGGTGCAGTTGATCCGCGCGTTGATCCGCGTGAAGCGGCGGCAGCATTCTGCCGGGATGGGCGTGCCTGTCAGGTAGCGGTCCTTGGGGAGGGCAATATCAATGACACCTTTCTCGTCCGCTGTATGGCAACTTCCTCGGCGACTTCCACGGCGACTTCCTTTGTACTGCAGAAAATAAACAGCAGGGTTTTCCCCGAGCCTCTCCGGGTCATTCATAATTTCGAGAAAATTACCCGTCATCTGCTCGACAGACAGCGGTTGTGCGGCCTCAGTTTTCAGACGGCCCTGCCGGTGCGGACCCTTGGCGGTGCGCTTTTCTACCGGGATCGACAGGGAGAATTCTGGCGCGGCCAGACCTGCCTTGCCGGCGCCCCTTGCCGGACCCTTGCCGGGATAGAGCAGGTGGAACGGGCGGGAAGGGCCCTGGCCATGTTTCATCTGCTTGCCGCCGACCTGGATGTTGCCAGCCTTCTGGAGCCTTTACCGGGTTTTCATAATCTGCCCGGCTATATGGCGGAGTTCGACCGGGTCATGGGAATACACCGGCGGGCGATCGACGGGGAGAGCGGCTATTGCCTGGCAATGATCGAGCGGTTTGCCGCCGGAGCGTCGGCCCTTGAGGATGCCAGAAATGCCGGAATCTTAGCCGTCCAGCCGATCCATGGCGATCCCAAGATAGACAATTTTATTTTCGCAGGCGATGGCCGGGCCGATGGCATGCTTGATTTCGATACGGTCGGGGGCGGGCTTATCCACTACGATCTGGGCGACTGCCTGCGGTCATGCTGCAACAGGGCCGGAGAAACGGGGGCCGCGGCATCTCCCGTCTCGCTTGATCTTGATTACTGTCGATCGCTGTTGGCCGGGTATTTTTCGTCCGCCCCGAACCTGCTGAACGACGCGCAGCGGGAGTATATCTTTCCCGCGGTGCTGTTGATCACCTTTGAGCTTGGGGTGCGATTCTTTACCGATCATCTGCGCGGCAACACCTATTTCAAGGTGCATGGCGATGGCGAGAATCTGGCGCGAGCGGTTTGCCAGTTCCGGCTGGTCGAGGATATTGCCGGAAAAGAGAAGAAAATACGGCTGCTGGCCACTAAAAGCAATTTCTAAGGTACTAATCCGTTTGCCCCTCAAGGGAATAGAGGTAACTGCTGATGGTATCGGACAGATGCTGCTGCAGGTTTTCGAACTCAATGCCGATTCCGGTCTCGTCGGGATCGACCTGCAGATTCCTGACGATGCCGCTGATTACCTGTTCTTCTTTAATGCCGGGCAGCAGGCAGCGGAGTATGACACTGCAGCCAATGTCGATCCTGGGCAGCGGGGCATCGCCCTTGTGCCTGATCCGGCAGAGAGCCCCGGACAGGCTGAGGTCGCTCAGTGCGCCGTAGAGCTCCGGTTCATCGGGCGGATGAAAGGTGCACGGGATGAAAATGGAACTTCTTTTGGCCTCCCGCAGCTCGTGATAGTGAATAACTCCGGGGTATTCAAAAAAGAGCAGCTGGCACGGCGATTCGATGGTGTTCAACAGCTGGGCCTTGAACATCCATAACCGCCCCTTATGCACGTATTTGATGATGACCCGCTCGGCCACTCCGAGTTTTTCCGCCAGATCGGTGAAAGGCCGGGGATTGGTGACGATAAGGCAATGGTCCTGCAGCATACCGACCATGACGCTTTCGAACAGGGAGTCGAGGCGGGGGAACTCCAGCTTGACATTGGAGCCTATTTCCAGCGGAATACGCTTGCCGATCGTCGGGAGATGTTTGAGCGGCAACTGGTGGGTCCTGGCCGCGGATAATTCCTGCTGTTTTTCTTTTTCGCTCCTGATGCGGAACGCCTCCATGATGATGGAGATGAGCGGCTTGTTGATCTGCCTTTTCCGCTGGCCGTTGAAATAGCGGAGCTGCACGATGGTTTCCTGCCAGGACAGGATCAAATAGGCCGCCTCCTCGCCGATGAAATTTTTCGTTTCCGCGCCGACCAGGACGCCGTTTTGAATGTAGAGCAGGCCGGTATCATCTTTTCGATCAACCTGGAGGGTGCAGGTCTTTTCCTCGGTTTCAAGCATCTGCAGGAAACTGTGAATAGGAATGCCCTTGACCGTGCCGCTGGTGGCGGTATCGAGCAGATCTCCGGCGTGGAGGAGGAGTTCGGATGAATCCACCGGTTTTTCCAGACAATGGCTGGCCCCCCGTTTCATTACCTCTTCCCGGGGGGTTCCTCTGCCGGCGGACAGCGCAATGCAGGGGATATAGGGAAATGTATGGGTAAGCAGTGAAAAACCTTCAAGATTATCGCTTTTCGGCAGGGTCAGGTCACAGACCACCAGGTCGACGTGGTGCTGGGACATGATGTTGATAGCGGCCTTTTCCCCGGATGCCGTCAGGACGTTTATCTCTTTTTGCCACTGCTCAAAAAGGCTGACCAGAGCTTCAAGTTCAACGGCTTCGTTTTCAATGATGACAACTGTTTTCATCTTTCATCACGCTAAGGTTTACGGATTTGTGGAACGGGATCTGCAGATTTCATTTCCTGAAGTATGCCGAAAAATGAGAAAAAAGCAAAGTATCCATTCAGCTCTATGGACACATCCCCCTCCCCTTGCGGGGAGGCGGAATAATCAACCTTCATATTTGCAACCAAACGATTGAGTAAACCACATGGAACACAAGACACCGTATACCCTGCTCTGCCGCTCCTCGGAATGCGCGGCACGAAGAGGCGAAGTAAGGACCAGGCAGGGCGTTATCCAAACCCCCGTTTTCATGCCGGTGGGAACGCAGGGCACGGTCAAGGCCGTAACCCCGGAAAACCTCACGGAAATGAGGGCGCAGATCATCCTCGGCAACACCTATCACCTGTTTATCCGGCCGGGGCATGAACTCATCGAGTCGTTTGGCGGACTTCATTCCTTCATGAACTGGAAGGGTTCGATTTTGACCGACAGCGGCGGTTTTCAGATTTTCAGTCTCAAGGAGCTGGCCACCATCACCGAAGAAGGGGCCGCTTTCCGGTCGCATCTCGACGGGTCCAAACTGTTTCTCAGCCCCGAAGATGCGATCCATGTCCAGCAGGCGCTCGGTTCGGATATCATGATGTGCCTGGACACCTGCATCCCGTTCCCGGCTGCGAAAGACCAAACCATCGCGGCAACGGATCTCACCACCCGCTGGGCCGCGCGCTGCCGCCGGGCCCACAGCAAAAGGGAGCGGCTGCTGTTTGGCATAGTGCAGGGCGGGATGTATCCGGAACTGCGCCGGGAGCATGCCGCCGCCCTGGTCGATATCGGCTTTGACGGCTATGCCATCGGCGGCTTGAGCGTCGGGGAGGAAAAGCAGCTCATGCACGAAATGACCGAGGCCACAGTGCCGGCCCTGCCCGCCGAATATCCGGTATACCTGATGGGCGTCGGCACCCCCGCGGATCTGGTGGAAGGGGTCTGGCGCGGAGTGGACATGTTCGATTGCGTCATGCCTACCAGGAATGCGCGAAACGGCTCGCTCTTTACCTCAAGAGGGAAACTCACCATCAAGAATTCCCGCTATCGCGACGATCACCTGCCGCTCGATGAAGAATGTACCTGCTACACCTGCCGGAATTACTCGCGAGCTTACCTCAGCCACCTCTTTCATGCCAGGGAGATTCTCAGTTATCACCTCAACACTATCCATAACCTGCATTACTACCTGAATCTTATGGCCGATATCCGTAAGGCGATAGAGAGCGACAGTTTTGCCCGGTTCCGCAACGATTTTTATAGCAAGCTGGAGCGTGAATGATTACCATGGACTCTGTTTCCGGGGTACGTGTGTAAAAACTCCCGCCAAGGCGGATTTTTACAGATATCAGTTAATTTTTGGAGGGATCGTCATGACAGGAATTGCTTTTGCAGCCGATGGGGCTGCCGGTGCTGCCGGGGGGCTGGGTGCGTTTGGCCAGTTTCTCCCGCTCATCCTTATCTTTGTAGTTTTTTATTTTTTGCTTATCAGGCCGCAGCAGAAGCAGGCCAAGCAGCATCAGGCTTTTCTCAACGATTTGAAAAAGGGCGGTAAGGTATACACCAAGGGTGGACTCCACGGCGTGATTACCGGTTTGGCCGACAATGTAATTTCGCTTGAGATCGCCAAGGATATCGTCGTCAAAGTATCCCGCGATGCAATCGGCGGGGCGCTGAACAAGGATGGCGCGGCTCCTGCAAAGTCCGAGACAAAAAGTGTCGGAGGCTGAGGCATAAAAGGGTGTTGAACTCTGCAGGTTGCGGAAAAACAAGAGCGGCCGGATTACCCGATGGGTGATCCGGCTTTTGTTTTTTCCGGGAAAGTGGTTGTGGTGAGAATATCCGCCGGATATATTATTGGAGAAACAGAGCAAAAGGTGACAGGATGCCGCTGAAAAACGTTCTGCCGACCAAAAAGACGACAATCCTCGCCGTCGATGACAATCCGACCTCCCTGCACCTCATCCAGCTGTTGCTGCCGGAGGATGAGTACACGGTCCTGACTGCGGTCAATGGCCGGGATGCCTTGGAGGTGCTCCACGCCAATGACGATGTCGTCGATATCATTCTGCTGGATCGCTTCATGCCGGAAATGGACGGCATTGAATTCTGCAAACGAATCAAGGCCGATGAAAAATTTCGGGCTCTGCCGATCATCATGCAGACCGCGGCGAGTCGACCGCAGGAAATCAGAGAGGGGATCGAAGCCGGGGTTTTTTACTATCTGGTCAAGCCGCTGGTAACCGATACGCTGCTATCGATCGTTGCCTCGGCAAAAAACAAGGTGCATAAATATCGGCAGGATAAGAACGAACTGCTGCAGCGCCAGGAAAGCCTGGCCATGGTCCAGTCGATGAAATGCACCTTCAGGACCATCGAGGAGGGCGACATGCTGGCCGCCTTTCTCGCCCAGTTTTATCCCAACCCGGATCTGGCTCTTACCGGCATTGCCGAACTCTTTCTCAATGCGGTGGAGCATGGCAACCTGGCCATCAGCTATGAGTCGAAAGGCGAGCTGGTCCGGACAAACAGGTGGAAGGAGGAAGTGGACCGCCGGCTGGCCGACCCGCGTTTCCGGGACAGGGTGGTAACCGTAGTCTTCGAGAAGAATCCGGGCGATTATATCCTGACAATCCGCGATGAGGGAGAAGGTTTCGACTGGGAGCAATATCTCCAGGTCGATACCGCCCGCGTAACCCACAACCATGGCCGGGGCATCGCCATGGCCAGGACGATGAGCTTCGACGAGCTCTTCTACAATGTTCGGGGCAATCAGGCAACGGCTATTGTCCATGTCGACCATGGCGGCCATGGCGGCTCCCCCTCCTCAAACATATCGAAATAATGGCGAAAAAAAAATATTATGCAGTGGCTGCCGGACGCAGTTGCGGGATATTTACCGATTGGCCGACCGCCGAAGCGCAGGTCAAGGGGTATCCCGGGGCGAAATATAAGAGTTTTGCCAGTGAGGCGGACGCGAGCGCCTGGCTGGACAACCCGGTCCAGGCGCGCCGGGAGGCGAAGCCGCCGGGCAGCCGGCCTCCGCAGCCCAAGACGCAGCAGGTTGTCGGGGAACTGGTGGTGTACACCGACGGGGGCTGTATCAACAATCCCGGTCCCGGCGGCTACGGGGTCGTGATCGACCATGACGGAGAACGATTGGAACTGAGCGGCGGGTTTCGGCTGACCACCAATAATCGCATGGAAATGATGGCGGCAATAGTCGCCCTCGAAGAATTGCAGGGGTATCGGAAAGCTATCCACCTGTATTCGGATTCCAGCTATCTGGTCAACGGCATCGAGAAGGGCTGGGTGGGGAGATGGCGAAGAAACGGCTGGCGCAGGGCCGATGGCAAGCCGGTGATGAATATCGATTTGTGGCAGAGGCTGCTGCAGCTGCTGGATGGTCTGGAGGTGGTTTTCCACTGGGTGAAGGGCCATGCCGGCAATGAATGGAACGAGCGGTGCGACAGACTGGCCGTTGCCATGGCCAGGCAGCCCGGAATGCCGGTCGATGAGCAATACCAAAGGCTGGCAAACGGCGCGGAGGCAACCATTGACGAAGGAACTCTTGAAGGTACTCTTTAAAGGCTCTATCCTGTTTGGCCCACTGCCCGCGGTACTGGTCACGACCGTCGATCGGGACGGTCGCCCCAATGTGTTCACGGTCAGCTGGACCGGAGTTGCCTGTTCCCGTCCGCCGATGGTTACCATCGCCGTCCGCAAGGAGCGGCTTTCCTATGAGAATATCCGGGCGACCGGGGAGTTTGTCATCAATCTCACCACCAGGGAAATGCTGAAGATGACCGATTTCTGCGGCTGCCGCTCAGGCCGCACGGTGGACAAGATCAAACACTTCGGACTGGAGCTTGAGCCGGGAACCGATATCGCCGTCCCCTCGCTCAAAAAAAGCCCGGTCGCCTTGGAATGCCGGGTGAGAACCGTGACCGAGCTGGGCAGCCATGACCTGTTTCTGGCGGAGATCGTTCGCAATAAGGTGGAAAAAGCGCTGATCGACAAGGACGGCAAGATTCGCCTGGGCGAGTGCGGACTTCTCGCCTATTGTCATGGCGAATATTTTCCCCTCGGCCGCCAGCCTCTGGGAACTTTCGGCCATTCGGTAGCCCGCCGGACCGTTCGCCGGGCAAATCAGCACAAGAGGACTAAAGAGAGCAAGATCAAAAAAACCTGATTTGATATAACCGCGAAAAGAAGATAAGATAGAATTAAGTGGCACCTTGTGGTGCCATGTCGTGCTTTGAGGCAGCGGTTGTTTTCTCTTTTACAGGAGGGTCCCATGGCAGATTCCCTAAAGGTCAAACAGGCAATCAAGAGGAAGTTTCCGGTAATAGATATCGATGACAATCTCCAGACCGCAATACAACTCATGGCGGAGGCCAATGTTTCGGTTCTGGCGGTAAAGGTTGGCGAAGAGCTGATTGGCGTAATCACCGTATCCGATATCATGCACGGTCTGGCCAACGATTACGATCTCGACGAGACCAGGATTTCGACCTTCATGACAAAATGTGAATTCAATACCGACACTTCCACCAGACACTCGTGCATTCAGCTCGATGAGGACCAGGACGTGATCGCGGCAATCAAGGTCATGTACGAGGCAGGGGTAAGCCATTTGCTGGTTACCGGCGAACGGAACATCCCGAGGGGTATCGTTTCCAGCCTTGAACTGGTCAAGCTTGTTGCTTCCCGGTAAGCGCGGGAAATTTGATGAGTGGCACCGGCCCTGGTCCGGGGAGGAACGGGATGGAGAGGATCGTTGCCAAATTTGGCGGTTCAAGTGTTGCGGATGGAACCCAGATCGGGAAGGTAAAGGCTATTGTCGAGGCCGACCCCAGGCGCAGGATAGTAGTCGTTTCGGCTCCGGGGAAAAGACACCCGGCCGAAGCCAAACTCACCGACCTCCTCTATCTCTGCCACGAAATGGCGACCATGGCCACGGCCATCGGCGAACCTTTCGGCCTGATCCGCGACCGGTTTGCCGGGATTGCCCGGCAGTTGGGCCTGAAGACCGACCTCATCGCCCTGATCGATCGCTTCGGTGACGAGCTTGCGGCCGGCTGCAGCCGCGACTACGCCGCATCCCGCGGGGAATACTTTTCGGCAAAACTGATTGCCGAGTATCTTGGCGGGGAGTTTGTCGATCCTGCCGAGTATATCATTATCCGGGCCAACGGCACGATCGATCCGCTCAGCTACAAGCAGCTGGGGGACCGGATGCACCACAGGGACGCGCTGTACGTCATGGCCGGGTTCTACGGCAGTGACCGGGCCGGCCGGATTAAGACCTTCTCCCGGGGCGGCTCGGACATTTCCGGGGCGATCGCCGCGCGGGCAGCCGGGGCCATGCTCTATGAGAACTGGACCGACACCTCGGGCATTCTCATGGCCGATCCACGGATCGTCGAATCGCCGCAGACCATCGACGAGATATCGTTTCGTGAGATCCGGGAGATGGCCTACATGGGCGCCTCGGTCTTCCACGATGAGGCTATCCTGCCGGTCCGCGAGGCGGGGATACCGATCCGGATCAGGAACACCAACCGACCGGGCGATGCCGGCACTCTGATCACGGCGCGGCTGAGCGAGTCCACCGTCGCCGCGACGGAGATTGCCGGAATCGCCGGCAGGAAGGATTTCTCGATGATCTGCCTGGAAAAATCGCTGATGAACAGGGAGGTGGGATTTGCCCACCGGCTGCTCGGCATCTTCAGGGAGCATGGCGTCAGTTTCGAGCAATGTCCGTCGAGCATCGACTCGATCAGCGTTATTGTCGAAGACGCCCAACTGCAGGGAGTGGATGAGCTGATTCTCGACGAGATCAAACGGCAGCTCGAGCCGGACCATCTCTTTCTTGAGCGCAATCTGGCTCTCATCGCGGTGGTCGGGGAAGGCATGGTGCGGACCGTGGGCATCGCCGCCAAGATATTCAATGCGCTCAAGGAGGCCGGAATCAACGTCCGGATCATCAATCAGGGGGCATCGGAGATGAATATCATCATCGGGGTCGCAGCCGTCGATTATGAAAAGGCGGTCCGCGCCCTGTACGCGGCCTTCGTTATCGATTCCCGCACCGGATCGGCCGGCGGTTGACCGTAAAATTTCCGGTCAACTTGACTTCCAGCCGAGTGGGAAGATATACTCAGGCTGGGCGGAAAAATTTGTAGATACAGTTGTTTGCGAGGGGTTGTGGGCTTCTAAATTATTTACCGGAAAAGCAGGGTACGCCGGTACCTCTTTGCATGGGAGTACGTGAATGCGGATGTCAATCAGCATGAAGTTGACCGGAGGTTTCCTCTGTCTGGCGCTCCTCGTCCTTATCGCCGGGATGGTCGGTATTATCGTCCTCAATAAGGTCTCCTCGTCTGCCGATACCGTTGCCAAGGAAAAGGCCCCGGCTCAGTATGCGGTCATGAATGCGGCCCTGGCGGTCGATACGGTGCAGAAAACCACGATTGAATACACCCATGCGGTTTTGAATCTTGAGGAAATCGGGGCGAAGATCACCGCCGGCATGGAAGAGTTTGACATGTGGATCGCCATGCTGCAGCTCGGCACGGCGTCCAAGGAATTTGGCAACAGCCCCGCCCGGACGATCTATCAGAATAAAAACCTGCAACTCGCGGTGCCGCGCAGTTCCGTCGAGATGTTGCCGATCGTTCAGGGAATTTACGATGAGAGCAGCCGGCTGAAAGCTAAAACCGCCGAGCTGATGGCGGCCAGGAAGATGTTGAACAGCTATGGCGTCAAGGTCGGGGCGGAACTCCTGGATCTCCCCGCTTTTCTCAACCTGGCCCAGTTGGACCATCTGGATTGGATCCGGCAACTTAAAGACGCGGTCAATATTGAAACGACATTCCCCGCCAACACCGACCCGGCCAAGGGTTTGATCGGCGAGTGGCTTACATCCTACCGGGTGCCGAACGGGGAGCTGATGGAGATCATCGGCAAGTTTAAAGAGGAATATGGCAAGCTGCTGGAAATGGGCGGCAAGATCAATACTCTTCCTGCCTTCAAGGATAAGCAGCGCGCGCTCACTCGCGGTATCGGCACAACCGCCAAGCTCGAGCGCTATTTCACCGATCTGCATGCCCTCGCCAAATCCACGTATTCAACACTCGAGTCCGACAATCAACAGAAGCAGAAGGAACTTGCGGCCTCGGTGAAAAGCATCAATTCCCAGTTGCATACGCTCATTACCATCGCCGACAAGGAAATGCAAAATGCTTTGAATGAGGCGGCAACCGCTAAAAAACGCGGAGTTACCATACTCATCGTGTTGACTGTTGTCGCGGTCGTTGCGGCAGTGGTCCTCGGTACCCTGGTGAGCCGGTTCATGTCGCTGAAAATTTTGTCGATTGCCGAATCGACAAAAAAAATAGCCGGAGGCGATCTGCGCAAGGATCTTGTAATCGGTTCCAAGGATGAACTGGGCGATCTGGCTCATGATACCAATTTGATGATAGCCAATCTGCGCCGGATAATCGGGCAGATTCTCTCCTTTGCCGGCAGGCTGACGACCTCGGCGGTCGATCTTGCCGGAGTATCCCGTGACTTTGACAAGGACGCCGCCGGCCTCAGCGCCAAATCCAGTGAGGCGAGCGATGCCACCGCGACCATGAACGCCTCGATGATGGAGATTTCGACCCTGGCCAACGATTCCATGCAGCGGGTGCAGAGCGTGGCTATCGCCACGGAAGAGATGAGCTCGACCATTGCCGAAATTGCCCGAAACACCGAACAGGCCAGAGAGGTCACCAGCAAGGCGGTATCGACGGTCGAAAATACCACAGTCAAGATGAACGAACTCTCGGCGGCGGCCAATGAAATAGGCAAGGTGGCCGAGGTCATCGTCAACATCGCCAAGCAGACCAACCTCCTGTCGCTCAACGCGACCATCGAGGCGGCCCGGGCAGGCGAGGCCGGCAAGGGTTTTGCCGTTGTCGCCAATGAGGTCAAGGAACTCGCCAGCCAGACCAACAAGGCGACCGGAGATATCCGCCAGAAGATCACCGCCATTCAGCAATCAAGCGCGATGACCATTGCCGAAATCACCGAAATAGCCAGGATCATTAATGAAATCAACTCGATAGTCGTGGTTATCGCCGGGGCGGTCGAGGAGCAGGCGGTGACGACCAGGCAGATTACCGAAGACATAAATTCGGTATCCGGCGGGATCGAGGGAATGACCGGACACGTCAATTCCGCGACCGAGTTATCCGGGGCGGTGACGGCGGATATCGGTCATGTCAATGCCACCAGCAAGAGCATCGGCCAGGGCAGCAGCTACATCCAGGAAAGTGCCACCGATCTTGAGAAACTGGCCGACGAGCTGAACCGTCTGGTCGGCCAGTTCAAGCTTTGACAAGAACAGGAAATGGCAGGCAGCAATCGAGGTCCATACGGACAAATAACGACGACTAACAGAAACATGGAGGCTCTCAATGAAACGCGGAATAATGACCCTGATTCTCTCGACGGCATTGCTGGTATCAATCACTTCGCTCTGCCGTGCCGAAACGCTGACCCCTGAACTTTGCAAGGAAAAAGCCAAGGCGGCGGCGGTGCTCCTGCAGGCGGAAGGCGATGCTGCCCTGGAAAAAATCAAGGACCCCAAAGGCCCATTCAGGTTCGCCGACGGCGAAGGGTATATCTGGGTGCACAACCTCGACGGAGTCATGATCATGCATCCGATCAAGCCGTCGCTGGATAACCAGAGCGTCACGGATATGCGGGATGTCAACGGCGTCTATCTCTTTGTCGCCATGAACGAACTGGTCGAAGCGAAAGGCGAAGGCTGGGTGCCCTATGCCTGGCCGAAGCCGGGCCAGACGGGGAGTTCGCCGAAGGTGAGCTATGTGGTCCTGGTGAAACAAGGTGGCAAGGACTACGTTGCCGGTGCCGGGATGTACGATGTGACCGCTGCCGATATCAAAGCCAAGTTTCCGGGCGATGCGATTTATCAGCAATAACGCTACAGAACGAACTTTTTTGTTCATTGCCCTCTTGATAGTGGTTGGCGGGTATTTCGGCTACAGCTATTTCAGCCGCGAAAAACCGGTAAGGGTCTCGGTCAAAGCGGCCGACGTCGGTATCGTTGAAGCGACGGTGGCCAACACCCGGGCCGGCTCGGTCAAAGCCAGACGGCGGGCGAAGCTTGCCCCGGCTGTCGGTGGACGGATCGCCACTCTCTCTGTCCGGAAAGGAGATGAGGTGAAGGCGGGCCAGCTGCTCATCGCCCTCTGGAACAAGGATCTTGAGGCGGAACTGGATCTGGCCCGCAAACAGGCGACGGTGGTCGACGCCAATGCCCGTGAGGCCTGCCTGATGGCCAGCTATGCCGGGCGCCAGGCCGAGCGGCTGACCGAGCTGCGCAGGAACAAGTCGACTTCGGAATCGAGCTATGACGAGGCCGTCGCCACAGCCGCCTCCCAGAAAGCCGCCTGCCGGGCCGCGGAAGCCCAGCGGGAGGTCAGCCTGGCGCGAATCGATGCGGCGGCGGCAATGGTCGAGCGGACCATCATCAACGCCCCGTTTGCTGGGATCGTGGCCGAGGTCAACGGCGAGATCGGCGAATTCATCACCCCGTCGCCGCCGGGGATCGCCACTTTGCCGGTGGTCGACCTGATCAACATGGATTCACTCTATGTGGCGGCGCCGATCGACGAGATCGATGCCGCCCAGATCCGGCCCGGCATGGCGACGAAAATCACCCTCGATGCCTTTCCCAAACGGGTCTTCATGGGCAGGACGCGGTCCGTTTCCCCCTATGTGCTGGAGCAGGCCAAACAGGCCCGCACCGTCGAGATCGAGGTCGATTTTCTCGAACCGGTGAAGGACGTCAATCTCCTGGTCGGCTACAGCGCCGATGTCGAGATAATCCTCGACTCGCGGCCGCAGGTGGTAAGGATCCCCAGCGAATCGCTGCTGAAGGATGGCCATGTCTACGTCCTCAATCCGGCCACGGGTCGCCTCGCCTACCGGCAGACCACAGCCGGTCTCGGCAACTGGCAGTTCAGTGAAATCCGCGCGGGGGTGGCCGAAGGCGAGCAGGTGGTGACGACGATCGACCGCGAGGGGCTGGCCGACGGGGTGGCGGCGGTGATCGATAAGAAAGAGGAACCGGCAGTAAAAAAATGATCGAACTCCGCGACATCAGCCGGACCTTTGCCGTCGGCGGCCAGGAGGTCCGGGCCATGGACCATGTGTCGCTTGCCATCGCGGCGGGCGAATATCTGTCGATCATGGGGCCGTCCGGCTCGGGCAAATCGACGCTGTTGAACATCATCGGCCTGCTCGACACCCCGAGCAGCGGCACCTATCTGCTCGAAGGCCGGGACGTGACCAGCCTCGATGACCGCCAGCTGGCCGCCACCCGCAGCCGCAAAATCGGCTTCATCTTTCAGTTTTTCCACCTCATCCCGCGGCTCACCGCCGAACAGAATATCGAACTGCCGCTGATGCTGGCAGGAGTCGCTGTCCGTGAACGTCACCTGCGGAGCGGGCAGCTCATCGCCAGTTTCGGGCTCGGCAACCGGCAGCATCACCGGCCGGAGGAGCTGTCCGGCGGCCAGCGCCAGCGGGTGGCCATCGCCCGGGCGGTGATCAACCAGCCGGCGGTGCTCCTGGCCGACGAACCGACCGGCAATCTCGATCGCAAGAGCGGGGCGGAGATCATCGATCTGCTCGAACAGCTCAACGCCAGCGGCCAGACTCTGGTGGTGGTGACTCACGATCCGGAGATCGGCGAGCGGGCCCACCGGCGGATCCGCGTGGTTGACGGCCGGCTCGCCTCGGACAGCGGGGGCGGCTGAGACCATGCGGCCCCTCGATACCCTCCGCTTCGGCCTGGCAAACCTGGGCAGCAATCGAGTCCGCACCGTCCTGATGCTCCTGGCGATGTCCATCGGCGTGGCGGCGGTGGTGCTGCTCACCGGCATCGGCAACGGGGCGCGGCTCTATATTGTCGATCAGTTTGCCTCGCTCGGCACCAATCTGGTGATCGTTATCCCCGGCCGGGCGGAAACCGCCGCAAATACCCCGGCGACCCTGGTCGGCGAAACCCCGCGGGATCTCACCCTGGAGGATGCGGGCGCCCTGCAGCGCAGCGAAATGGTGCACCGGCTGGCGCCGTTGAATATCGGCGAATTGAGCGCCCTGCGGCAAGGCAGGGAACGGCAGGTCCCGGTGCTCGGCTCGACCGCGGCCTTTATGGAAATACATCACCTGAAACTGGCTATGGGCACTTTTCTCCCGGAGGAGGACTGGGATATCGCCCGGCCGGTCTGCGTCATCGGAGCGAAGGTCGACCAGGAACTGTTCGGCCGGGAACCCGCCCTGGGCGAGCTGATTCGCCTTGGCGGCTACCGTTGCCGGGTCATCGGCATTCTCGGCTCGGAGGGGCGGTCGCTCGGTTTCGACACCCAGGAACTGGTGATCGTGCCGGTGGCCTTTGCCCAGATGCTGTTCAACACCAGCGGCCTGTTCCGGATCCTGGTCGAGGCCAAAAATCCCGATGCGCTTGCGCGGCTGAAAGCCCATATCAAAGCGACCATCGCCAAGCGGCACCACGGCGAGGAGGATGTGACGATCATCACCCAGGACTCGGTGCTGGCGACCTTCGACAAGATCCTGGGGTCGCTGACCCTGACCGTGGCCGGGATCGCGGCGATCAGCCTGGTGGTGGCGGGAATTTTGATCATGAATGTGATGCTCATGTCGGTTGCCCAGCGGACCGCCGAGATCGGCCTGTGCAAGGCGCGACCCACCGGCAGGTCATGGCGATGCTGGTCAGCGAGGCCCTGCTGCTCTCGGCCATCGGCGGCGTTGTCGGCCTTGTCCTCGGTTTTGCCGGGGCCTGGGGAATTGCGCAGGTGTACCCGGAGCTGCAGACCATGCCGCCCGGCTGGGCGGTGGCGGCGGCCATGACCACCGCACTCGGTACCGGTTTTCTCTTCTCCCTGCTGCCGGCTAGGCGGGCCGCCCGGCTCGATCCAATCCGGGCGCTGGCCGGACACTAAGGCTGCGCCATGCGACTCTTCGACCAGATCCATTTTATCACCACCTCCATCCGGGCCAAACGGCTGCAGTCTTTCCTCACCGGTCTCGGCATCGCGGTCGGCATCGGCGCGGTGATTCTACTCACCTCCATGGGTGAGGGGTTGCAGCGCTTTGTTCTCGCCGAATTCACCCAGTTCGGCACCAACCTCATCGCCGTCAATCCGGGCAAGGTGACCACCATGGGAACCCCCCTCGGCATTCTCGGCTCGGAGCGGCTGCTCACCCTGGAGGACTGCGACGCCCTGCGCCGCCTGGTCCAGGCAGAGGCTGTGGTGCCGATGGTCCAGGGTAACGTCGAAGTCAGCGCCGACGGCAGGACCAGGCGGATCACCCTCTACGGGGTAGGGGCCGAGATGGACCGGGCCTTTCGCATGCAGGTCCAGAGCGGCCGGTTCCTGCCGCCGGACGATCCCCGGCTGGCCAGGCCCTTCGTGGTGCTGGGCGATAAAGTGGCCGGTGAGCTCTTTCCCGGCGTGAATCCGCTGGGCCGGCGGGTCCAGATCGGCAATCAGCCGGGCCGGGTGATCGGGGTGATGGAGCCGAAAGGCCAGGTGCTCGGCTTCGATATGGACGACACCGTCTATATCCCGGCGGTCCGGGCCCTCGATCTCTTCGACCGGGAGGGACTGATGGAAGTCGACGTTCTCTATCGCAGCGGATATGAGGCCGAAGAGGTGGTTGCGGCCATTCGCCGGATCCTCGTGGGTCGCCACGGCCAGGAGGATTTCACCATTACCACCCAGCAGCAGATGCTCGATGTGCTCGGCTCGGTGCTCGACATGCTGACCGTTGCGGTCGGTGCTCTCGGCGGGATATCGCTGCTCGTCGGCAGTGTCGGCATCTTCACCATCATGACCATCGCGGTGCGCGAGCGTACCGCCGAAATCGGCCTGCTCCGGGCTCTCGGCGCCTCCCGCAACCACATTCTCCTGCTCTTTCTCATGGAAGGCACGGTCCTGGCCGCCCTCGGCGGCACCGCCGGCCTTGCGGTCGGGGCCTCCTGTGCCTGGCTGATTCACTCCTTCGTGCCGCTGCTCCCCGTGCACACCCCCTGGAGCTTTGTCGTTCTTGCCGAACTGCTTGCCGCGGTCATCGGCATCGTCGCCGGGATTCTTCCGGCCCGCCAGGCAGCGCTCCTCGATCCGGTGGAGGCGTTGCGGTCGGAGTAGGGCTGATTTATTGCCCCTGCAGCGCTTCCCGTACCTTGATGGAAAGATCCTGCATGGTGAAAGGCTTCTGGATAAAATGAACACCCTCGTCCAGTACATTGGGCTGGGCGATTGCCATGGAAGTGTACCCCGAGGTGAACAGCTGTTTCATCGCCGGTTGAATGGTGTGCAGCTTGTTGGCCAGTTCCCAGCCGTTCATCTCCGGCATAACGACGTCGGTCATGAGCAGATCTATTTTCCCGGGACACCCCCTGGCCAGATGGAGGGCCTCGAAGGGCGAATTCGCCTTTATTACCCGATAGCCCATCTGTTCGAGCATCAACCCCGCCATGCCCAGGATGGCCGGCTCGTCCTCGACCAGGAGGACTGTTTCCGTACCCAATGAGAGCGTTTCCCGAGCCTCCTCCAACGGGGCAGGTGCGGACGGGGTGTCATGGCGGGGCAGATAAAGCTTGAAGCCGGTCCCTTTTCCCGGCTCGCTGTCGACCGTAACGAAGCCATGGTTCTGTTGGACAATCCCATAGACCATCGCCAGACCGAGGCCGGTTCCCTTGCCGACCTCCTTGGTCGTATAGAATGGTTCGAAGAGATTGGCCCGGGTCTCATGGTCCATGCCGCAGCCGGTGTCCGTGATCGACAGGACGACAAAGTGCCCCGCCCGGCAACCCTCCTTATTCCGGCAGAAGTCGGCATCGACACTGGCGTTGTTGGTACTGATGACTATCTTGCCGACACTATTGATGGCATCCCGGGCGTTGGCGCAGAGGTTGGCCAGAATCTGATCGATCTGGGAGGGATCCATTTTGATCAACCACAGCTCCTCTCCCGGCAGCCAGACGAATTCGATATCCTCGCCGATCAGCCGCCGGAGAATGGTCAGCATGCCATGCACCACCTCGTTCAGATCGAGAATTTTGGGGATAACCGTCTGCTTGCGGGCAAAGGCAAGCAACTGGAGGGTCAGCGCGGCGGAGCGTTGGGCGGCCTTCTCGATCTCTTTCAGGCTGGCATGGAGGGATCCCGCCTGCGGGGCGCTGAGCAGGGCAAGCTCGATGTGGCCAAGGATTACGCCCAGCATGTTGTTGAAGTCGTGCGCTATTCCTCCGGCAAGCCGGCCTATCGATTCCAGTTTGTACGCCTGGGCCAGCTGTTCGCTCAGTCTTTCCCGATCCGCTTCCGCCTGCTTCCGTTCAGTGATCTCGGTGGTCATCCCGCAGATGCCGTCGATGGTGCCGTCGTCATTTCGCAATGGAAATTTAACCGACAGAAAGAACCGTCTGCCGTGTTTTCCATCGAGAATTTCTTCCATCTCCTGCACTTTGCCGGACTCCATGACACCCAGATCGTTGCGCCGGAATTGTCTGCCGATCTCCCCGGGAAACAGTGCCTCATCCGTTCGGCCAAGGACATTCTCGCGGTCCAGGCCGGTCACTTCTTCCCATCTGCGATTGACCAGTTTGTAGCAGCCGTCGCGATTCTTGACAAAGATCAAAGCACCGCTGTTTTCGATCAGGTCGCTGAGAAAACGGCGATTTTCCCGCAGATCTTCTTCAGCCTTCAGCCGGTCCGAGATGTCGCGCATTGCGGCAAGAAGCAGCGTTTGCCCTTCAAGTTGAAAAAACCGGGCGGTGATTTCTACCGGGAATACCGTTCCGTCCTTTTTGCGATGATAGCGCAGCGGAATGACGACATGGCCGTTTCTGGTGGTAATCTGGTGCCGCGTCTCCTCCGGCTCGGCGGACAGATCGGTGGTGCGCAAAGCCATAAGTTCGGCATGGCTGTAGCCGTAGAGATCGACTGCCGCCTCGTTCACCTCGACATGGCTCAGGGTTGCCACATCGACCACGATAATGGCATCGGATTCGGCATTGAAGAGCTGGCGGTACCGTTCCTCGCTTACCCTCAGGGCCCGGGTACGGGTTTCAACCGCCTTTCTCAGCGATCGATTCCACAGCGACAGGGAGGCAACAAGGAACAGCAGCAGGCCGACCCCGGTCAGGGTATAGCCGAGCGGAAAGGTGCCGAGGAGTGCCGAGCCGTACCATTTTTTCTCGATCTGCCGCAGTTCCGCCGGGGTAATCAGGGCAAAACCGTTGTCGATTGCCAGCAAAGTCGAGGCATCGCCCTTCCTGACCGCCCGGTGGAACTCACCGACATAGAGCGGCGAAGATTCTTTGTACTGCTCGATGATCCCGAATTTGTAGAGAAAATAGAGAGCAGGAGGTTTGTCGACGACAAAAACGTTGACCTTGCGGTCCCTGGCGGCCCGGATGATCTCTTCATAGCTGTTGAAGAGCATGAGATTTTCCACTCCCTGGCTCCGCAGGAGGTCGACCGCGGCATCGCCCTTCTTGGCGGCCACGGCAAAACCTTGCAGGGAAGCGGCATCGGAAATGCCGCTGATCTGTGAATTGAAGAACACCGGCACCTCAAGCCGCGCGTAGGGCCGGGTGTAATCGAGCCAGCCTGACCGCTCTTCGGTCTTGAAGATCGTATCGATGACATCGAACTGCCCGGCTTTCATGCCCCCCAGGGCATTTCCCCAATCCATGGCATCGATCTCGACCCGGATGCCGGTCTTTTTTTCAAAGAGCCGCCACTGATCGATCAGAATTCCCTGAATGGTGCCGTCGCCGGCTTGAAAGACGTAGGGTGGATAGTTGTTGTCCATCGCCACCCGGAGGGTGGCGGTTGATGAATTCTCCCGAGCTGTGCCATACACATCGGAATCAGCCAGGAGAAGCCATGGAACAACGATCATGATTGCCAGGGAAATGAGTGTTTCCGGACTATTCCCCCTGACTTTCCTTTTCATGCACATTTCCTGGCTGCGGGGGAGCGCCCCGTATTTTGGCGTTTTTGTCGGTGAACAGCGAGAGATTTCGACTTGCTTTAAAGAGCATACATTCAGAGCATACATTCAGAGCATACAGTCCGAAAGCATTCAGCCGGTGAACAGGAGAAACTCTAAGGTGGACCCCTCAGTCGTCAAGACAAAAATGAGCAGTTGACCGGGAAAAGAGCGAGACGGTCGAAAAAAGCGACGGGTGTGCAGCTCCCGGGAAGTACCCCGGGATGATATTTTCTGCGGTGGGATGGGAGAGCGGCACATCCGCTTGCCCGGCCGGAGGAGTTGGAACGGCAGATCGCTTTTCGTCGATGCCGACACACGGGATACTGGTTACTTGCCGGGGGCGGATCAATCCAGGATGACCGACCGGTCGCCGTCAAGATGACAGAGTTCCTTCAGGACCGGATAGGGCTTTTGCTCGAGAAATTCATCGAAGTCATCCACATCGAAAATGTGTTTGTTGTAAAAGGCCCTGAGTTTTTCTTTATTGCCGGTCTTGCAGAAATCTTCGCAGATTTCCCCGAAATTCTCGATATACGCCATGTCAAACCAATAATTGCCATAGCACGTCCCCGGGGTGGCGCCGAACGGCTGGTGAATCACCGCATCGACAACGGGGTAGGGAATTTCCGTCAGGTTGGGGCGGTTGCGAATCGCGGCGTTGGGGATGATCTGCTCGGCGGTGATGATTGTATTGACCGATGCCCGGGCGATTTCCGGGCAGGTACAGAGGGGGCCGAAAATGCGGCTGTTGCCGTACATATCCGCCGCCTGAACATGGACGATTCCCAGGTCCGGATGGCAGGCCGGGACTAAATAGATATTTTCGCCGGAGAAGGGACACCTGGTCATCCTGCCGCGGTTGGCGAGTTCCAAGGCGCTGCCGCCGTGGTCCCTGGTCGGCAGAAACGGCACGCCCATAGCCCCGGCCTTGAAGCGGGCGGACATGCCGTAATGGGTGTACTCGTCGAGTTCGATCG
>CAYTVF010000037.1:0-14231 GCA_964441345.1 uncultured Desulfopila sp.
CTTGCCACCGTCACCCACATCGTCATTTTCCATCTCATTGCCTGGAAGATATTTCCGTCGCTGCAGGAAAAGGATCATGCGGTCAGGGCATTCAAGCTGACCATCAGAAAGGTCAATGATGCGACCAGGGCGCGCAATTCGATGATCGGCAACTTCATTGGCTTTCTCATCGCCAATATGGTGGCCTACATCGCCAACATTCTCTTTGTCTTTCAGGGCGGAAAATACCATATCGTCATCGAAATTCTCCTCTTTTACGCGGTATCGGGCCTCAGCGCCTTTCTCGGCACCATCCTGATGGGTCTCCTCATCAGGCGGTTCGGCCTGCTCACCACCTATGCCTTCGGCGCCAACATCTTTACCGCCGTGATGTTCAACTACGTGATGCGTAAGTTTTTTATTTTCCACGGCTAAAATCGCCTGCCCATCCCTGCCTGCTTATCACATCACATCATCCATCACATCATATTCGGCAGGAAGAGCGATATCTCCGGGATAGCGATCAACAGGACGAGCTCGCAGACATCGGCCGCCAGAAACGGCAGAACCCCGCGAAAGATCGTCGGCATGGGCACCTTGGTTATCCCGTGAATCACATAGACGTTCATGCCGACCGGCGGGGTGATCATCCCCATTTCCGTGACCCTGGTGACGATGATGCCAAACCAGATCGGATCGAAGTGCAGTTGCAGGATCAACGGGAAAAACACCGGCACGGTCAATAAAACAATGGCCAGCGAGTCCATGAGACAGCCGAGGATCAGGTAGACGACGACAATACAGAGCAGGATCACGTATCGATTGACCGGCAGCGCTGCGACATAATTGGCGAATTCGACCGGCAACCGGGTCACCGAGAAGAAGTAGCCGAGGATCATCGCCCCCAGGACGATGGTAAACAGCATGCCGGTGGTGAGGATAGTGGACGTCAGGCTGTGCTTGAACTTGCTGAAGTCCATCCGGCCGCGGAGAATGGCGAAACAGAACGCCCCGAAGGCCCCCATGCCGGCCGCCTCCGTCGGGGTGAAAATACCCATATACAATCCGCCGATGACCATGAGAAAGAGGGCGATGACATCCCAGGTTTTGAGAAAGGAGGAGAATTTTTCCTTGGCGGTGGCCTGTGGTCCAGGCGGGCCCAGGGCCGGGTTTCTCTTGGTCAGAATCCAGATAGTGACAATATAGAAGGCCGCCTCGAGCACGCCGGGGATGATCCCTGCCGCGAACAGCTTGCCGATGGATTGCTCGGTGAGGATGCCGTAGATGAGGAGGATGACGCTCGGCGGAATGAGGATGCCGATGCAGCCGCCGGCGGCGATGGCACCCGTCGCCAGGCCATCGTCGTAATTATACTTCCGCATCTCCGGCATGGCCACCCTGCCGAGGGTCGCGGCGGTGGCGATGCTCGACCCGCTGATGGCGGCAAAACAGGCGCAGGCCGCGACTGTCGCCATGGCCAGGCCGCCGCGCAGATTACCGAAAATGGTATGCACCGCCCGGTAAAGATCCTCGCTCATCCCGGCCTCGAAGGCCAAAGCCCCCATCAGGATGAAGAGGGGGATGACGCTCATCGAATCGCTCGCAAAGGTCGTATAGGGCACCGTCTGCAGCACGCCGAGGGCCGCTTCCCAGTTGGTGACATAGGCAAAACCGCAAAACCCGACCAACCCCATGGCGATGCCGATATGCATCCGCGACAACAGGAAAACGAGAAGAAAGACTATTCCGACAATACCTGCTTCTGTGGGTTGCATGTTCTTTCTCCTTCTATTTCCTGATTATCAGATGAATCAACATAATGATTGTGTAGAGCGACATCCCGAGGGCCACCGGCACAACAAACGGATAGGCCGGGATATGGAGGACCGCCGAGGTCATTTTCGAGGCGTAGGTGTCGCCGATATTTAAGAAATTCTCCCAGCTCACCAGCGCGATAAAGGCAATGCTCAGGATGGTGACAACAACGCTTACTGCCCTGCGGACCGGCGAGGAGAGCCGCTCGACGACCATCTCCACGCTGACATGGGAGCGGTGCGCGGCACAATAGGCGATGGCGAGGGGAACGACGATCGCCATCATATACTCCACCAGCTCGAGGGCACCGGGGATCGGGGAGTTGAAAATATACCGGCTGACCACATCGGTCGCCATGAGGAACATCATCAGCGCCAGGACTACCGCGGCCAGGTTGGCCAGCACATCGGCCGCGGAGTCAACGATTTTTTCGATTATACCAGATTGCATGCTCTCCTCTCTTATTTCCCCATTGCAATGGTGGTGTCGAGAATTTGCCGGGCATCGGCCACCCCTTTCTTCTCCATGGCGCTTACCCAATTCTCCCACAGCGGTTTGGCGCCGACATCGATCCACTTCTGGCGTTCCTCGGGCGACAATTCGGTGACATTGGCGGCTTGTCCCGCCGCCTCGATCTTTTTCACGCCTTCCGCTTTCATATCGTCGAAGAAATGGCGGCCCCAGTATTTCGAGCCTTCCTCGCCGCTCACGCTCATGATCGCTTCCTGGACATCCTTGGGCAGGCTGTTCCACTTATTTTTGTTCATGATTATCGAGAAATAGACCGCCGGGAACGGCACCTCGGTGTAATACTTGGCCACTTCATAGAATCTCCAGACGTGGATTGCTTCCCAGGGCGCGCCCATGCCGTCGATGACCCCCTTCTGCAGGGAGATGTAGCTGTCCGGCATGGGGATCAGCATCGGTACGGCGCCAAGAGCGGTCACCATCTCGGTGGGGGGACCGCCGGTCATCCTGATCTTCATGCCCTTGAGATCATCCAGGTCGGCAACGGGTTTTTTGCTGGTGATCAGGGTGTAGGGCGCGCTGGTGTAGAAGAGCAGCACCTTGACGTCCTTGAATTCATTCTGGATTTCCGGGAATTTTTCATGCAGTTTCCACAGGACCTCACTGCCTTTTTCGGCCGAGGTAAACGACATGGCCGGCAGGCTGATAACATCGGTGACCGGCGTCATATTCGGCCAGTAGCCGTGAAAGGCCCAGCCGATATCGGTGATCCCCATCTTGGTGGCGTTCCACATATCCTTGCCCTTGGCCAGGGTCTCGCCGTAATAGGGCTGGATCTTGACCTTGCCGCCGGTCGCCTCCTCAATTTTTTTCAACCAGGGCTCGACGCAATTTTTGGTACTGAGGCCGGTATCCGGATTCTGATGGGCAAACCGCAGGGTAATCGTCTCGGCGCCCGCACCTGCGACAAGAGTTGCGGTCAACATGGCCGCAAAAAACGAAATCATCACATGCTTTTTCATTCATCCCTCCATCTCATAGTACTTGTTATTCTCGGTTGACTCGCATCCCGGGAGCATCAAGGCACGAGCCCTCTGCCATTTTTTGCCGGGTGGACCAAGCAGGACAAAGACAGCCATCGTTGCCATCCCCCTTTCTCCGTACACCCAAACCTCTTTTGTCTCACGCATCGCTCATGTATAACCGCAGCTGCGTTCCATAGAGTGTTCCATATAGTGGAACTCATCCGTTACGATTACAGGGCACAATAAATTACATGCAATTTAGTATATCACATGGATTTTCCTTGTTGTCAAGTTGATTTAGATGTATTCAACACAAAGTAGTCCGAGCAAATGGAAGCGGAAAATCACTCGACCAATTTGCTCAACAATAATAATTGTTCCGTACAGTGAACCATATTCCCAAGAAAATCAGCCTTCAGTCAACGCCGGACCATGAACTACAATACCGAACCAGCAAGGCTCCGATTGGCCGAATCGATTGCCCTGCTCACCCTGCTGATCTCTCTGACAGAGCGCTGTTCATCGACATCATGCTCCCGGCCCTGCCGGAGATCGGCCGCGAACTGGGAGCGAAAAGCGGCAATGACCCGCAACTGGTCATTGCCGCCTTAATTTTAGGGCTCTCCCTCGGCCAGATCGTCTACGGACCGCTCTCGGACAGCCTGGGGCGCAAGCCCTTGCTCGCTTTGGGAATTGTTGTTTTTATTGCGGGGTGCACCCTGTCGCTTTTTCGCTACCGGTTTCCCGGCAATGCTTGCCGGCAGGCTGCTGCAGGGGTTTGGTTTGGCAGCCCCCCGGACCATGGTCCTCGCCGTCATTCGCGATCAATACCAGGGGCGGACTATGGCCAGGATGATGTCAAGCATCATGGGGGTCTTCATTCTCGTTCCGGCCATTGCTCCGGCCATTGGCCAGGGCATTCTGCGGATTGGCGGCTGGCGCGCCATCTTCGCCTCGCTCCTTGGACTTTCCCTCGTGGCCCTGATCTGGTTTATTACGCGCCAGCCGGAGACCCTCCCGCCGGGGAAGCGCGCCCCCTTTTCGCCAAGACGGGTGGGCATTGCCATGGTTTTTGTCTGCCTGGAGCGGGTGAAAACGGTACGACAGTGGTTATCGGCACCGAACCGTGGACAGGACTTGCGGCCGGGTTTGCCGAATTCCAGGACAACTTCCTAGGGTTCGAGGGCCTCGGACTCGCCAAACTTCCAGATAAACAGGACGCCGACGATGACGTTGTTGCGGGTCTGCACGAGCGGGCTGTCCTCGAAGACCGCCCCGTCGATATTCATCCACCGGCCATAGCAGCTGACCCACAGCTTGGGTGTCATTTCCCTCAGGATACTGCCGGACAGCTGAAAACCGCCATATCCGCCTTCGGCCTCATATTGGCGGCGGTCGGGAGTTGCATATCCTGGAGATACCCCATAGAAGTAACTGTGCAGGTCGGCATCGGCAAACTGGAAGCCGCCGCTGACATGGAAGCGGATACTCTGTTCTTTGAAGAGCTCGGAATCCCGGTATATCACTGAAAAATCGGAGACATATCCCTCATGGGCCACATTGAGACCGCCGTCGAAATCAAGGGCAAAAGCCCCCCGCAGATTGGCCTGGAGAAACAGGACATCCCGCTCGCCGTACCGGTAGAAATAATAGTTCAGAGCCGGACCTATCTCACCAATGGCATCGAGATCGGGCATACCCTCCCTGGCCTTGTCGTTTTCCGCCGGCGGGTTGCCGGACAGGGAAATATCGGTCTCAAACTGTTTGTACTTCCAGAAAATACCCCGAATTCCTTCCCGGTCGGCTTTGATGATCTCACCCCGATACACAAAATACGGCAGGGGAAAGGCATAGGTCTCGTACTCATCCGACCCGCGATAATGAGGAATGGTGGCAGCCAGGCCGACTATTCCGTATTCATAGAGCGGCAGCTTTTGCACGGCGGCTTCCGTTTGTTCGGCACCACACTCTCCCGCCAGCAACAGGCCCCCAAGCAGCAATGCTAAACTTTTCTTCATGATGACCATCCTGAACCTCGCATGGAGCGGATCACCCCGCCATTCTTCATATACACCTTGACAATACAACCATTGTCTCCCCACCCCGGGCATTACCGATATGTTTTTGCGATATCGGTTTTATTCATGCTGAGCTGGTTCGGCAACCGCCTGGCTTGCCAGTACTTCTTCTGCCAATAGTCGTCGTCGAGGCTTGAAATTGTCACCCCTCTCGACTGAGAGGCATGAATGAACTGATCATCCGCAAGATATATTCCGACATGCCGTTTCCACAAGCCGGTTTGAAAAAAGACCAGATCCCCCGGCGCAAGCGAGGTCCTTGCCACCTCAAGGCCGCTCTCCGCCTGTTCTCCGGCGGTTCTCGGCAACGACAGCCCGAACAGGTCACGATAGGCAAGCACGGTGAAGCCGGAACAGTCCATCCCCGACGGCGACATCCCGCCATTCACATAGGGCGTGCCCCGCCATTTTTCATAATGGCGCTTGAGCAGGAGAATCGTCTCCTTGTTCGCGACATTTTGCTCCTGGCTGGGCATGCGTTTTTCTTTTGGTACATAGACGACTTTAACCTTTGGCGCACAGCCGAATAACAATAAAAGAATAATGACCATCGCCGGCACCACGGTTATGCGGCCATGTCGTGCAATCCGTTGTTTCCAACCATTGTCCCTTTGCATTTTCCCCTCACCCATGCCGATACCATTCTTCCCTGTGAGTCCGCCCTTATCAGGCCCTCGGCCTGACAATCTTCGGCCGCCGCCATGCATAACAGGATTGATAATAGAAGAAAATTACTATAAATTCAATGGGAGGAACGGCTGCAATACAGGAAAAACAACGTAAATCCATTAAAATAGTCGAAAATATCCCTGGCCAACGCCAGGAATGGTGCCAAAAGGTGTTACCGTGAGCATACGCAAGGTCTTTGACGACAGTGCCGAAGGGTATGACTTCGACCGGCGACGGTTGATTCCCTGCTATGAAGATTTTTATACAATCCCTTTGGAAATCATCCCGTTTCATCAGGACCGGGAACTGCGGGTTCTCGATCTGGGAGCGGGAACCGGGCTCCTCAGTGCCGGTATAGCTGCCCGCTACCCCAGAGCCCAGCTGGTCCTGGTCGATCTTGCCCCGGCCATGCTGCAGATCGCCGAAAGGAGATTTGCGGGGGGCGATGCCGGCCGGGTGACCTTTCAACTGATGGACTACTGCAAACAGCCACTTAAGGGGACCTACGATCTGATTGTCTCCGCTCTTTCCATCCATCACCTGGCGGATAGCGACAAGGAAGCATTGTTCAACAGAGTCTGCAAAATTCTCGAACCCGGCGGCCTGTTCATCAACGCCGACCAGGTTCTGGGGGAAAACGCAGTTGCCGAAAAAATCTACCAGCACCGCTGGCTGCAGAAGGTTAGGGAAAGCGGGATCTCCGACGAAGCGCTTACCGCCGCCCGTGAACGGACGCGGGAAGACCGGATGTCGCCCCTCTCCGGCCAGCTCGCCTGGCTGAACCGGGCCGGGTTTACCGATGTCACCGTCTGGTACCAGTACTATAACTTCGTGGTTTATTCCGGCACCAAGCCGTTGTCAAAAAACAACTTGGCCGAGTGAATGGACGGAACGGCATAAGGAGCCGTAACGAAATGGATAAAAATGGCCCGGTTATTTCGTAACGGCTCCTAAACCCCTGACAACGCACGAGCCTGAACGGCAAAACGAATTCCATCCCAGTCCACCGAGGTGATACGATGAAGGCAGTTTTTCTCGATAGCGAGGGCCTTGACGACCTGGATCTTGCGGGTCTTGCCGGGGAGTGCAGTTCGCTGCGGATATTTCGCACCACTGCTCCGGAAGAGGTTGCCGGCAGGATCGCCGGAGCCGAGCTGATTATCCTCAACAAGGTGCGGATCGCGCGGCACCATCTTGTCGCCGTGCCCTCGGTCCGTCTGATCTCGGTGGTAGCCACCGGCACCGACGTCGTCGAGCTGCAGGCCGCCGCCGAATTGGTTGTGACTGTGTGCAATTGTCAGGCCTATGGCACCGCTTCGGTGGTGCAGCATGTTTTTTCCGTCATCCTCGCCCTGCACACCAGTCTTCTCTCCTATCAAGCGGCGGTGCGGGACGGGCGCTGGCAGAAGGCCAGCCAGTTCTGTTTTCTCGATTTCCCGATCATCGAATTGAAGGGCAAAACCCTCGGTATCGTCGGCTACGGCACCCTCGGCCGGGGAATTGCCGAGGTTGCAAAAGCCTTCGGCATGAAGGTCGTAATCGCCCGGCGGCCCGGCAATCCGCCGGACGACCGGCCCTCCCTTGCGGAAATACTGCCCGAAATCGATGTCCTGACCCTGCACTGCCCGCTGACTGACAACACCCGCAACCTGATCGACGCTGCCGCTTTTTCTTTAATGAAGCCCACCGCCTTTGTCATCAATGCCGCCCGCGGTGGCATAGTCGATGAGGCCGCGCTCCTCGATGCCCTCCGCCTGGGGACAATCGCCGGCGCCGCCGTCGATGTGCTCAGCGTCGAACCGCCCCGCGCAGGCAACCCGCTCCTCGACGCACACCTGCCGAACCTCATCGTCACCCCCCATATCGCCTGGGCCAGCCGGGAGGCAAGGCAGCGGATCATCGACCAGACCGCGGACAACATCCGGGCGTATAAGGCGGGAGCGCCGGTGCGGGTGGTGAATTCCCCATGTTGGGTCAGGACTGCCTGACCCAACTCACCTCCGGCAATAAAAAAAAGGGGTTGCACCCTTTTTCGCGGGATGACGGCAACAGCATATCTCTTTATTGTGAAGGATTGAAAACTTCTTGCCACATATAAAGTGACCTGAAATCCGCCGATACTCTCGGCAAACATCATTTTCCTGCCGGCATGCCTGTTTTTTTGATGCCGCCGATTGACATTTGCAGGATTGCCGTGGATGATAACTGAGTAAGCTGGCGGTAAAGTGCGCGGCATTCACTCGACCTGCCCAGTCGTCGGCCGGGGCGGATACCGGAATAAAGCGGCCCGCTCAGGCCGGTCCCCATCGCCGGCAAACACTTGGCTGCTCTGCCTGTAGTATCACGGAACGGTACTGCCTTGTCCGTCTATTCTTTCTACCAGCCCGATCCATCAGGGATCACCACCCCGAGGAGGAGACCATGTCAACCCAGAAGGGCAAAATTGCCATCGTGATTGAAGAACACTTCGACGAAACCGAATTTCACCGCTTCAACGATTTTTTCCCGAGCCACGGCTATGAGGTCGAGTACATCTCCAACCTCTGGGATCAGCCGAGCCTCACCTTCAAGGGTAACGACCATACCGCGGAAGTGCGGGTAACCGTTGACCTGACCCGGGTCAAACCAGACGACTATGCCGGTGTTATTCTGATCGGCGGCTACGCCATGGACCGGCTGCGGTATCAGACCAAACTTCGGCCCGGCCAGCCGAACCGGTCGCCGGCGGTCGAGTTTCTCCGGCAGGCGGTCCGCGCCATGGACCAGGGCCGGCTCCTGATCGGCACCATCTGCCACAGCATGTGGCTCTTTTGCGCGGACCCGTCGCTGCTCAAGGGGCGCAAAGTCACCTGCGCCCACAATATCGTCTGCGATGTGGAGAATGCCGGCGGCACCGTGGTCTACGAAAACGATGAAACCGCCGCCACCTGCATCGACGGCAATCTGATCAGCGGCAAGCACCCGGGCGTCGTCGACGAGTTCGTGAAGATCTTTCTCGAAAGACTTTAAAAAGGGGGGAAAGGAACATGAATAGAGCCGTCAGCAAGGTCACCTACAAGGTCGACAAAGGAAGGCCGCACCCGCTGGGAGCCACGGTTACCGAAGAGGGGACCAATTTCGCCGTTTTCTCCCAGCACGCCACCGGCATGGAACTGCTGCTGTTCGACGAACACGACGACCCGGAGCCGGTCCAGGTCGTCAATCTCGATCCCGGCACCAACCGCACCTTTCATTTCTGGCATGTCTTCGTCAAGGAGCTCAGGCCGGGGATGCATTACGCCTATCGGGTGCAGGGACCGCGGGAGCCGTGGAACGGCCACCGGTTCAATCCCGGCAAGCTGCTGATCGACCCTTACGCCAAGGGCAATACCAACAACCTGTGGGACCGGGTGAAGGCCTGCGGCGAGGAGGACAACCTGACCGCATCGCTGCGCAGCGTCGTCATCGACCAGCGGGACTACGACTGGGAAGGGGACGTCCCCCTGCGCCGGCCGATGAACGAATCGGTGATCTACGAGCTCCATGTCGGGGGCTTTACCAAGGACCCCTCGTCCGGCGTGCGGCATCCCGGCATGTTCCAGGCGGTCATCGAGAAAATTCCCTACCTGCAGGAACTGGGGATAACCGCCGTCGAACTCATGCCGGTGTTCGAGTTCGACGACAAGGAAGTACTGCGCATCCGGGACGGTGCGGTGCTGACCAACTACTGGGGCTATTCGACGGTCAGCTTTTTCGCCCCCCACCGCGCCTTCTGCGTCTCCCCGGAAGAAGGCGCCCATCTCACCGAGTTCCGCGACATGGTCAAGGCCCTGCACAAGGCGGGCATCGAGGTGATCCTCGACGTAGTCTTCAACCACACGAACGAAGGCAACCACCAGGGCCCCACCATCAACTTCAAGGGGTTCGACAACAGCATCTACTACCACACCGTGCCCGGCAGCCGTCAGTATTACATGGATTATTCGGGCTGCGGCAACACCTTCAACTGCAACCATCCCATCGTCGAAAAGATGATCGTCGAATGCCTCGAATTCTGGGTGAAGGAGATGCACGTCGACGGTTTTCGCTTCGACGAGGGCTCTATCCTGGCCCGCGGCCAGGACGGCGTGCCGATGGCCTATCCGCCGGTGGTCTGGAATATCGAACTCTCCGAAACCCTGATGGACGCCAAGATCATCGCCGAGGCCTGGGACGCCGCCGGCCTCTATCAGATCGGCTACTTTCCCGGCTATCGCTGGGCTGAATGGAACGGCAAGTACCGCGACACCATCCGCCGCTTCGTCAAAGGCGATCCCGGCATCCTGGGGGAAGTGGCCAGCCGCATCGCCGGCAGCGCCGATATCTACGAGGCCAACGACCACCTGCCGATCAACAGCGTCAACTTCATCAGCTGCCATGACGGCTTCACCATGGGCGACCTGGTCTCCTATAACGAAAAGCATAACGAAGCCAACGGCGAGGGCAACAACGACGGAATCAACGAGAACCTGAGCTGGAACTGCGGGGCCGAGGGACCGGGAAGCCCGGAGATCGAGGCCCTACGCAGCCGGCAGGTGAAAAACTTCGCCGCCATCCTCTTCCTGTCCCAGGGGGTGCCGATGATCACCATGGGGGACGAGATCCGGCGCAGCCAGGGAGGAAATAACAATGCGTATTGCCAGGACAATCCCACGGCCTGGATGGACTGGCGCAACCTCGACCGCTACGGCGATGTCTACCGGTTTTTCTCGCGCCTCATCGACTTCCGCCGCCGCCATCCGGTGGTGCACCGCTCCCGCTTTTTTACCGGGGCGGTGAACGACCGCGGCCTCAAGGATGTCGAATGGCACGGCACCATCCTCTATCAGCCGGGCTGGAACGATCCGGGCGGCCGAACCCTGGCCTTCACCCTCGGCGGGCAGGGGGACGAGTGCGATGTCCATGTGATGATGAACATGTACTGGGAGCCGCTCCAGTTCGCGGTGCCGGCGGTTAAAGGGCGGCGCTGGTTCCGCTTTGCCGATACCGCGCTGCCTTCCCCCCAGGATGTGGCCCAAACCGATCATGCAACGGCATACAGTGAATACACCTATCGCGTCGGTGACAGAAGCATCGTCATCCTCGTATCCGGTCTCTAAATGAGGAGAACGCTATGAAAAAACTCGCATTTTCGTTTTCTGACACCATCGCCGGCTATGTCACCGCCTTTGATTTCGACAAGAACATCTTCGGCCTCAAGACCTCGGCCGGCGACGAGTTTCAGGTACTGCTGGCTTCCGCCGCCTACGCCGAACTGGTGCGCAACCTGGGCGAGTCGTATATCGACTGCACCGGCCAGATGCGCGATATGCTGCAGCCGGGCCGCTTCCTTTTCGCCTACGGCGTCTTCTATCCGGAGGAGGGGGCGCCGTTCGAAGCCGAGCACCTCACCTTCGTCGGCCGCGGCGAGGGCGAGTACATCTTCGAACAGCAGAACTGGTGGGTGCGTCAGATCCAGCAGCTGGGCAACTTTTATATCCAGGCCCAGTTTCCCGACGGCAACATCGATTTCAAGGAATACACCACGACGCTCGATCTCTACGGCCACAAGACGGCCGGCACCCGCCAGGAAACCGACACCATCTCGCGCCTGGTCTACGGCTTTGCCTCGGCCTACCTCCTCACCGGCGACGAGCGCTATCTGGAGGTCGCCGACAAGGGGACAGTCTACCTGCGCGAGCATTTCCGCGCGGTCGACACCTCGGAAAACATCTGCTACTGGTACCATGCCATCGATCTGAGCGACAAGGGGGGACGCAAGATACTGGGCTCGAACATGGCGGAGATCCCCGGCATGCGCCGCAACCGGGCCGGCTCGGTGCGTGAGCGCCAGCTCTTCGCCTCGGCCTTCGGCGACGATTACGACGCCCTGCCGGCCTATGAGCAGATCTACGCCCTGGCCGGCCCCACCCAGACCTACCGCATCACCGGCGACCCGAAGATCCGCCACGACATCGATCTGACCCTCAATCTCTTCGACCGCTACTACCGCGATCACGAGCAAGGGGGCTACTGGTCCCATATCGATCCGGTCACCTTCAGCGGCACCAGCGAGTCGCTGGGCCGCAACCGCGCCCGCAAGAACTGGAACTCGGTGGGCGACCACGCCCCCGCCTACCTCATCAACCTCTTTTTGGCCACCGGCGAGAAACGGCACGCCGACATGCTCGTCGATACCGGCGACACCATCGCCGAACGTTTCCCGGATTACGAGCACTCCGCCTTCGTCCAGGAGAAATTCCACGCCGACTGGAGCCCGGACCGCCAGTGGGGCTGGCAGCAGAACCGGGCGGTGGTCGGCCATAACCTGAAGATCGCCTGGAATCTGATGCGAATGGTGAACCTCAACCACAGCGAGCGCTACGTCGAGCTGGCCCAAAAGATCGCGAACCTTATGCCGCTGCACGGCGGCGACCGGCAGCGCGGCGGCTGGTACGACGTGGTGGAACGCGCCCTGCCGCCGGGCAAGAAGACCCACCGCTTCGCCTTCCATGACCGGAAGGCCTGGTGGCAGCAGGAGCAGGGGATTCTCGCCTACCTGATCCTGGCCGGTTCGCTCAAGACCCCCGAGTACCTGAAGCTGGCCCGCGAATCGACGGCCTTCTACAACGCCTTCTTCCTCGACCACGATTCGGGCGCCGTCTATTTCAACGTGCTGGCCAGCGGCCTGCCCTACCTGCTCGGTACCGAGCGCAACAAGGGCAGCCACTCGATGAGCGGCTACCATTCCTTCGAGCTCTGCTACCTGGCGGCGGTCTACACCAACCTGCTCATCACCAAGCAGCCCCTCGACCTCTATTTCAAACCGATGCAGGGCGGCTTCAAGGACAATATCCTGCGAGTTGCCCCGGACCTCCTGCCGGAGGGGAGCATCCGCATCGAGTCGGTCACGGTTGACGGCGCCCCCTATACCGATTTCGACGCCGACAAGCTCACCGTCAGGATCCCCGCCACCGGCGACAGACCGAAAATCCGCGTCCGCATCGTGCCGGCCGAAGGAATGGCGCACTTCACCGCCACCGTCGCTATCACGCAAGACACGGCGACGGTAACGCTGACGGGCGACCTCGACAGCAGGGCACTGCCGTTTTTCCGATCCGAGCTGGATAAGGCCATTTCCGCCGGTGCTTCAAGCGTCGTGCTCGACCTTGGAGGTCTTGACAACATGGTGCCGGCGGCCGCCCGGGCCATTATGTTCACCGTTCAGAAAATGCGTCTTGAGGATGACATAATCGTGCGCCGGGCCAATGCCGAAATCAGGGCCATGCTGGAGGCGGACGAGTTGGGCGACAGCATCAGTTTCAGGTAGCAGGAGGTGGCCGTCCGGCATGCCGGCCGGGCGGCGGCCGAAAAAAAAGGACAGGAAAAGGGAGGAAACATGTCGTTATCCGCTTGGTTGCCGACCATGTCGCAATGGCTTTCGGCTGTGCTGGTGATCGGTTTTTTTGTACTGTTCGGCGTTGTTCTGCTCCTGATCGTGCGGCGCCTGGTCCCCCACTCGGTCCTGAAACCCCACAACGATATCGCCGGTTTCGTGTTTGCCACCCTGGGCGTAATATACGGGGTCATCCTGGCCTTTGTCGTGGTCGATGTCTGGGAACAATACGACAGGGCCACGGAAATTTCCGAGCAGGAATCCACCGAAGCGGCCGCCCTGTATCGCGATCTGCAGCTCTACCCCAACCGGGACGAGGCCGACAAGGCGCTGGCGACGCTGAGAATCTTCACCCTCGCCGTTGTCCATGAGGAGTTCCCGGCCATCAAGGAGATGCGGTGGGACTCAGGCCACATCCCGAGTCAGGCCGCCACTGCCGCTTCCAGCCAGCTGTGGCAGGCGATCCTGCGGATAGTTCCCCGCAATCTGCACGAGCAATCGCTGTTCAACGAAATTCTCGCCGATATGAACGACATCGAGAAGCTGCGGATGCAGCGCCATCTGATCGCCCGGACCGATCTGCCGGGCGTGGTATGGGCCGTGGTCATCCTGGGCGGCCTTATCACCGTCGGTTTTACCGCCCTGTTCGGCCATGAAAACCTGCGCGGCCACCTGCTGCTGGCAGTCCTTCTCGCCATTGTGGTCGGCAGTGTAATCGAGGTGATTGTCAGCCTCAACTTTCCGTTCATCGGGGAGGTCAGCATCCGTCCGGAGGGATATGAATACCTGACCGAACTGGCGGGC
>CAYTVF010000037.1:14241-18301 GCA_964441345.1 uncultured Desulfopila sp.
GGTAGCCCGCGCGGGAGATCTTTCGATCCGCGTCAACGCTTCTTCAGGAGAAACACGCCGACAAAGATGAGAACGGTGGCACCGTAATCGAGCGTTTCGATCCGCTCGCCGACAATGAAGGCGCCGATCAGCAGCGCCACGACCGGCGGAATGTAGGACACCGAAGATGCGGCGACGGCGCCGAGCTTATCGACGATATAATAATAGATGATATAGGCGCCGCCGGTGCCGAGGAGCCCCAGGCCGATTATCAGCCCGAGGGAGGCGTGGAAATCCGTCCAGATATTCCCCATGCCGCGGTGATCGGTGACCAGGGCCAGCAGCAAAAGACCCAGCCCCAGCTGGTAGGTGACCAGGGCGACCGCCGGGATGGCAAGGGGAACGATGAACTTTTTGGCGTAGACAAAGGAAGCGCCGACCGAGAGCGAACCCGCGACCAGGTACAGCACCCCTTCGAGGTTGGCCGCCGGCAGTCCGCGGCCGGAGGGCAGGCCGATGACGATCACCCCGACAAAGCCGATCAGGATGCCGGCCGCCCTGATGGCCGTGATTCTTTCCTCGCGCAGGAACATCGCGGCAAGCAGGAACGAGAAGATCGGAATGGAACCGGAGACCGCCCCCGCCACCCCGGAGAGCAACAGCGCTGTTCCCTTGACGTAGGCATAGTAATAGAGACTGGTGGCGAGCAGGGCCATCACCAGAAAGTGGCCGGCGTGCCTGAAATGGCGGGGGGACAAGGCGCCGGTCAGGCAGGAATAGACGAGGACCGGCACGAAACCGAAAAGCACCCGGCAGAAGACGATCTGGGTCGGGGAGATCAGGTTCGCCGCAAGCTTCATATAGATGAAGTTGCTGCCCCAGATGATACCCAGCAGCAGGAAGAACACATGGGGCAAATACTCCGCTTTGTCCGCAGTCCGAGCCATTCTATCTCTCCTTGTTCTGTTCCGGCTAAACCGCCGCCGATCGCCCGACAATCCGCCCGGATCATGCACTGGTTAAAAAGACCGTGACTTCGCCATCCCGGAAGACGTAATCCTTCCCCTCCGTTCTCAGTTTGCCGCGCTCCCTGGCCGCGGACCAGGAACCGGCCGCGACGAGATCGTCGTAAGGGACCACCTCCGCCCGGATGAAGTGTTTTTCGAAATCGGTATGAATGACGCCGGCCGCCTGGGGCGCCCTGGTTCCCTGCTTGATGGTCCAGGCACGGGTCTCCTTCTGCCCGGTCGTAAGAAATGAAATCAGGTCCAGCAAAGAATAGGCTTCACGGGCAAGGCGAGCCAGACCGGACTCCTTCAAGCCCAGCTCGGCAAGAAACACTTGGGCTTCTTCCTCGTCCATTTCGGAGAGTTCGGCTTCGATTTTCGCCGAAACACAGACCAGACCATCGCCATGGGAATCGGCGAAGGCTTTCAGTTTTTGCACATATGGATTCCCGGCCCCCTCCGTTCCCAGATCGTCTTCACTCACATTGGCCACATAAATCACCTGCTTGCCGGTGAGCAGCTGCATCTCCCGATCGATCAACACCTTTTCCTGTTTATCCAGCCGGGCCGCTCTGGCCGGTTTTTCAGCTTCGAGCGCAGCCTTGATTTTCAACAGCCCGCTCAGCTTGATGATGGAATCTTTATCCTGACCGCGCGCCTTCTTCTCTTCGGCAAAAATTCTCTTTTCAACCAATTCCAGGTCGGCAAGAATCAGCTCAAGGTTAATCGTCTCCGCATCGCCGACCGGATCTATGCCACCATGGACATGGGTGATATTGTCATCGTCGAAGCAGCGCACCACATGGGCGATAGCCTCGACGCTACGAATATGGGCCAGGAACATATTGCCGAGTCCTTCACCTTTTGAAGCTCCCTTGACGAGCCCGGCGATATCGACAAATTCAATGGTGGTGGGAATGATTTTATTCGATGTCCCCAGCTTTGCCAAAACATCAAGCCGCTCGTCGGGCACACGGACGATACCGATGTTGGGTTCAATGGTACAGAACGGGTAATTGCTGGCCTCGGCACCAGCCTTGGTGAGGGCATTAAATAAGGTTGATTTACCGACATTCGGTAAACCGACAATTCCAATTTTCATACGGGATGCTCCTGATACTGCTTGCTAAAGGTGATATATGACGGGCTCGTACGTTGCCTGCTTCCACGCTTTTCGGAGGAAGCAGGCAACGTCATCGGCTTGGGATTGCAAATGCAAAGCGGAGTGTTGTACCACTAAGAGATGTTCTGTTCATTATTAATCTGACATAAGGGACTCGGAAAATTTTAATATACCTTGATCCGGCCGGGATCGTTAACGAACAACCGTTCTCTCCATCTGGATCTGAAAAGGATAAGGAATCGATACATCCTTGACCAGCGGTTCCGCACTCTTTTCGTCTTCCTCCAAGGCAAAATCGCTCAGCAGAGGTTCCGACTTCGTCAATGTCTCTTTGATCATGATCGGCCCTGCCCAGAGAATGTACTGTTCGTTGTATTCCGCTTCGGCCCCTGTCGATTGCGGGGCTATGACCACTCTGCCGCTCAGGTGATCGACGGCCAGGACCTCAAGGGAGGTCTTGGCCCGGAGGATCTCGTTATTGGCGATGAACCACTCGACCCGGCTGCGAACCGTGCCGAAGACATCGACGGTGACATAGACATCGATCTCCGCCTCGGAAGGTGGTACGACATACACACCCATGAGGAAAAGATAGGTCTGCAGGAGGCCGGACAGATACTGCAGATCATTGGAGGAGATTTCTTCGGAGCTTTGATAGGCACCGAGACCCTTATATTCCATGCCGATCTGGCCGACCCCGCCCTTGCCCTTTTGTCCGGTCGTTTTCGAGTCGGCCATCGGCAGGACACTGTCCGTGGTGCTCGTGCCGGCAGTTGTGCTTTCACTTGACGAAGAACCGGTCGTGGTGGTGGTGCTGCTGGAATCGGTGGTGCTGGTTGAAGCGGCTGCGCCGGTGCTGCCGGTTGTCGTACTTCCCTGATTCTGCTCAGTCGTTCCGGAGGTGTCGCCGGAGGTGCCGGTCGTAGAAGTAGACGAGGTCGTCGACGAATAGCGGGGAAAGGTGGATTTCTCGACGGTCGGCGGAGCCTGGATATAGTCGCCGCGCAGCTGGGAAACCACGGAATACCTGCCGCCGACAATATTGCCGGAGCCGGTATCGCCGATGGCATTGACAAAGAGGTTAACCTTTTTGCCGCGGATGGCGGCCAGGTCGATCTGCTTGATGGCGCCCCTGGTCGCCGCGGCGACCAGCTCCTGTTCAACGGCAAAGCGCTTGCCGCCGCCATGGCCGGGCAGCCCGGTCAATGCCCCGCAACCACTGAGGAAAAGCAAGACCGGGATAAATCTTTGTATTATTCGTATCGGAATTTTCATATCGCTCTTTGGTTATTTGTTTCCGGTTGAAAGTTTTTTTAAAAAACCTTGGAATTACCTTGCCGTTTATTTTTCACGGCTCCCGCAGACTCTCATCAAAGGCCCTGATGATCGGGTAGAGAAAGTAGGAGATGACACTGCGATGACCGACTTTTATCTCTGCCCTCACCTTCATGCCGGGCATGAGACGAAATCCTTCCGGCACATTGCGCAAGGTGGTGGAAAGCAGACCGATCCTGGTCCGGTAGAAAGCCGCGTCGGGTTGTTCGTCCGGCGACGGGTCAAGCAACGCTTCGGGGTTTTTGCGCTGATAGGCGTCTTCGCTGATCACCCGGACCTGGCCGGGCAGCGTGTCATGGCGCTGGAAGGGAAAGGCATCGAGCTTGACCCGCGCCGCGTCGCCGGTGCGAATCCGGCCGATATCCTTCGTTTCCACATCCACTTCCACCTCGATCGTGCTGTCGCAGGGCACCAGGGTGATAAAGGGTTCCGCCTGTTGAATGATGGAGCCGACCGAACGGGTCGCCATCTTCAGGACGATGCCTTTTTCCGGGGACCTGAGCGATACCAGCTCGTGCAGCCGTTTGGCCTTGTGCAGTTCTTCCAGCACTTTCTCCAGCTCGGTGCGGAGTTGCACCTCCTGCTCCATCAACTCGCCGCTTCGTTCTTCGACGAA
>CAYTVF010000037.1:18311-24716 GCA_964441345.1 uncultured Desulfopila sp.
ACATCCCGAAGGATGTTGAAGACTTATTTCCGGATGCGACGAAGCGCTGCCAGTCGGAGTGGACCTGCTTCAGTTCATTTCTGGTCACCTGTTCTTCGGCCTGCAGGCTGTCGATGGCACTTACCGCCTGCGCCCGAGCCTTTTGCGCCTCCAGCAGCCGGAGCCGGAATTCATTGTCTTTTTGCGGGAGCCTGGCCGTCGTGCCCTCGACATCCCGCAGCAGTTTCGCCTGCTGTTCCTGGCCCTGTCGCTGCACCGCATTGAGGGCGAGCTTTGCCTCCAGGGCCGCGGCCTTATCCTCGGTCATCTGTTTATTTTTGGCAAAGATGACCTTCCGCTGGCGAAAAATCTGCTCCTGCAGAGCCCCGTCCTCCCCTTCGTCGGGCCGAGGGAAAAAGGAGCCGTTTTTCAATTCGGCCTTGATCCGCCGGATCTGCACGCCGAGGGTGAGGCTTTGTCTGGTCAGCTGACTGAGATCGGCAGAGGCAAAGGTTGGGTCGAGGGTGGCCAGGATCTGGTCCTTTTCCACGGTATCGCCGATCTGGACGTGGATGGAGCGGACCATCGCGGTACTGAGCGGCTGGACGATGATGGTCGGGGCGATGGTGATAAGCTCCCCCTGGGCGACCACGATCCGGTCGACCTTGAAGACGATCGCCCCGACCACCGTGGCGATGAGCGAACCGAGGATAACATAGAGCACCCAGCGGATCTTTCCCGGCACCGGACGCTCTTCGATCTCCACCGCATCCGGCTGGTAGTCGAGAATCTCCGGCGCGATTTTTTTCTTTTCGATCTTCATGTATTTTAAGCTCTCGTTCTTACAGTTCCATCTGCTGGTGCCAGAGATGCTTATAGAGTTTGCAGGTCTGCAGAAGTTGATCGTGGGCACCGTGGCCGACCCGTTCGCCGTTATCGAGGACGATGATGGAGTCGGCGTCCTTCAGCATGGACAGCCGGTGCGAGACGATGATCACCGTGCGGTTTCTGGCGATTCTACCCAGATTCTCCCGCACGACCCGTTCGCTTTCCGGATCAAGCGCGCTGGTTGCCTCGTCGAGGATCAGGATCTCCGGCTGGGTGAGCAAAGCCCGGGCGATGGCCAGCCGCTGCCGCTGGCCGCCGGACAGGTTTTTCGCGCCCTCCTCCAGCATGGTGTCATAGCCCTGAGGCAGTTTGACGATGAACTCATCGGCACCGGCGAGAAGTGCCGCCCGGATGATCTGCTCGCGCGAGGCTGCGGCCTGGCCGGCCCGGATATTTTCGGCGATGGTTGCATGGAAGAGAAAATTCTCCTGCAGCACCACCCCCATATTCTGGCGGAGATGGGCGGTATCGAGCTCGTTCAGGTAGCAGTTGTTGATCCGGATCGTGCCGGTCGAAGGGAAATAGACCTTCTGCAGCATGCGGGTCAGCGTCGTCTTGCCGGAGCCGCTCGGGCCGACGATGCCGAGGGTGCTGCCGGTCGGGATAATTAAAGAAATCTCCTTCAACGCATTGGGCAGATCGGGTCCATAACGAAAACTCACCCGGTCGAAGACGATGTCGCCCCGGAGCGAAGGCCGGGCGCCATGCCGGTCCGCCCCCCACTCCTGCCTGGCATTCATGACCAGACCGAGTTTTGCAACCGACAGAGCCGCCTCCTGATACTGATGGATGAGGCCGACCAGCCGCACCAGCGGCGAGGTCACCCGGCCGGCCAGCATCTGAAAGGCAATCAGGGCACCGACCGTGAGCGTGCCATCGAACACCTGGCTCGCCCCCATCCAGATGAGGATCACCGTCATCAGCCGTTCGAGGAACTGGGTGATCGATTTGGCGGTGATCGAGATCTTGCCCACCCGGAACTGCATGCTGACGGCCTTGGCCACCTTGTTCTCCCATTGTTTGCGCAGGAGCGGTTCGATGGCCATCGCTTTCACCGTGGCTATGCCGTTGATGGTCTCGACCAGCATGGCCTGGCGGCTGCCTTCGGCTTCGTAGAGTCCGTCGAGCCGCCGTTTGAAGGGCACGATCAACACCCCGATGACCAGGGCGATTGCCAGGGTGAAGACCAGGACGATTCCGGTAAGGCGCAGGCTGTAGAAGAACAGAAAGGGCAGAAACACAAAGAGCGAGGTGGCCTCGAGCATGGTGAGAAAGACGTTGCCGGTGAGGAAATTGCGGATTTTCGCGGTCTGCTGCATATGCTGGGTGAGGACCCCGGCGGCGATATGCTCGAAGAAGTCGAGGGGCAGATTGAGCAGATGGCGAAAGATCCGGCCGGTCACCCGGAGATCGATCTTGTTAGTGGCATGGAGGAGAAGATAATCGCGAAGAAAGTCGAGCCCGGCGTTGACCGCCAGCGCCGCGGCCATGGCAAAGCCCAGCACATGGAGGGTGGTGTAGGCCTGGTTTACCAGAACCTTGTCGATGACGATCTGGAAAAAGATCGGGGTGACCAGGGAGATGGCGTTGATAAACAATACCGCCAGGGCGATGTCGATGAAGGTGATTTTTTGCTTGAGAATCTCGGGGATAAACCAGCGCAGGGAGAACGGCTGGGACTCGTCGGTGAGCTTGTAGGGGCGTTTGACGAGATAGACCTTGCCGGCCCAGATCGCCGCGAACTCCTGCCTGGTCAGGCGGAGATGAGCGCCGCCGCTGCCGGCAAGAGGATCGTAGCAGGCGATGGCCGTTTCCTTCCGGCCGCTTTCTTCCCGCTCGGCGATTCCGGTGAGCACCATGTGTCGACCGTTGCGGAGGATCGCGATCGCCGGATAACCCTTTTGCAGGTTGACAAGACCGTTCCAGGAGAGATGTAACTGGTTGGCCTTCAACCCCATCTCCTTGGCCATCCGCAGCAGGGTGTTTTTAGGGATTTCCTCGGTGCCGAGGTTGTATTCGTGCAGCAACCGATCCCGGGTCAGCTCGATCTTGTGCTCGCGGGCGATGAGGGAAAAACAGATGAGCGCGGTGTTGATTTTTTCAAACCGCAGCATCCCGCCAGCGGCAAGCTGCAGAAAAGCCTGGCGGGAGAGGGTCCCCTGCTGCACCTGCCCGTCCGGCAAAGGTGCCAGAAGGGTAACGGCTTCCTCCTGCTCCCCACCGCCGGCGATCTCGGCGACGATCAGATACCGGCCGTCGCGCATTTCCGCCACCGCCGGCAATTGCAGGGCGAGAGCGGCAAACCGGTCCGGCTGCAGCCGGATGATGGCGGTCGAAAGGCCCGCCGCCCGGCCGGCCCGCATGACGCTCTCCAGAGTCTCTTTTCTGCCCTCGGGCCCCGATCTTTCGGTGAGTCCCGAAAGCGCCGAACCAAATTCCTCCTGCCCGGTCAGCTTCGCCAGATGGCGGCAACAGGCCAGGAGGCCTGCCAGGTGGCCAGGCCCTTCCGCTTCGATGTTCTTTGTCATGGCC
Organism: uncultured Desulfopila sp.; assembly: GCA_964441345.1. GTDB lineage: Bacteria > Desulfobacterota > Desulfobulbia > Desulfobulbales > Desulfocapsaceae > Desulforhopalus_A. The sequence goes on from CAYTVF010000037.1 coordinate 21,711, forward strand.
CCATTCTTTCCTTTCATCAGGCCGCTATCATAAAATCCTCGACCTTGATCGCCGGTTTGTTGGTGAGGGAGGCAAACTCGATCGCCACTCCCCGGCCGCTGCCGTCGGCGTCGTAAAGCAGGGCGCCGGAACTGGTGTTGTAGAGGATATAGTCATTGTCGTCGGCCGCGGTTCCGGCGGCGTTTGCCAGGAAATGCGAGGCGAGCGTCCCTTCACCGGGCAGGGCGGTGAAGATGGTTTTATCAAGCTCGATTTTATCCTGTCCCAGGGTGAAATCGGTGATGGTGTCTTTGTTTGTTGCCCGATCCAGGAGCGTGTTGAAAACAAAGATGTCATTGCCGGTGCCGCCGGTCAGTCTGTCGAAGCCCTGACCGCCATTTAAAATGTCGTTGCCGACACCCCCGATCAACGTGTTGACGGCACTGTTGCCAACGAGCACATTATCGAGCACGTTGCCCGTGCCTTTAATGGCGAAACTGCCAGTCAGGATAAGATTCTCGACATTGGCACTCAAGGTATAGGTCACACCAGAACGAACCGTGTCCGTTCCTTCATCGCCATTTTCTGTTACAACATCGCCACCATTATCTACCATATAGGTGTCGTTACCCAGGCCACCGCTCATTTTATCGGTTCCAGCTCCGCCATCCAGGAGATTAGCACCGCCGTTGCCGGTAATGGTATTGATGAGGGTATTTCCTGTTCCGTTAATATCTGCAGTGCCGGTTAGGACAAGATTTTCAACATTTGTGCTCAGAACATAGCTGACAATTGATTGCACGGTGTCGGTCCCTGCCGAACCATTCTCGAAGATGATATCGCCACTATTGTCTACCACATACGAATCATTGCCCAGGCCACCGCTCATCGTGTCTGCACCGAAGCCACCATCCAGGATATTCACCCCGCTATTGCCGGTCAGGGTATTGTTAAGGAAATTACCTGTCCCGTTTAAGGCGGCGGTGCCGGTCAAGGTGAGATTTTCAACATTATTGCCGAGGGTGTAACTGATGCTCGACTGCACCGTGTCTACCCCTTCCGCAGTATTCTCGATAACGGTATCGCCTATATTATCAACCACATACGAGTCGTCGCCCATACCACCGCTCATTGTGTCTGCACCAGTTCCGCCATTGAGAGTATTTGCCGCACTGTTGCCAATGAACACATTGTTCAGGGTGTTACCGGTTGCATTAATGGTTGCAATACCGGTCAAGGTGAGATTTTCGATATTATTACCGAGGGAGTAACTGATGCTCGACTGCACCGTGTCTATCCCTGCAGCGGCATTCTCGATAACGGTATCGCCTATATTGTCAACTACATACGAGTCGTCGCCGATGCCACCGCTCATTTTATCGGCACCGGTTCCGCCATCCAGGACATTTGCCCCGCTATTGCCTGTCAGGGCATTGTTCAGGATATTGCCGGTTCCGTTTAAGGCGGCGGCACCGGTCAAGATGAGGTTTTCAACATTGGCGGCAAGGGTGTAACTGATGCTCGACTGCACCGTGTCGGTCCCTGCCGAACCATTCTCGAAGATGATATCGCCACTATTGTCTACCACATACGAATCATTGCCCAGGCCACCGCTCATCGTGTCTGCACCGAAGCCACCATCCAGGATATTCACCCCGCTATTGCCGGTCAGGGTATTGTTAAGGAAATTACCTGTCCCGTTTAAGGCGGCGGTGCCGGTCAAGGTGAGATTTTCAACATTATTGCCGAGGGTGTAACTGATGCTCGACTGCACCGTGTCTACCCCTTCCGCAGTATTCTCGATAACAGCATCGCCACTATTGTCCACCACATAGGTGTCGTCACCCATACCACCGCTCATTGTGTCTGCACCAGTTCCGCCATTGAGAGTATTAGCCGCACTATTGCCAATGAGCACATTGTTCAGGGTGTTACCGGTTGCATTAATGGTTGCAATACCAGTCAAGGTGAGATTTTCGATATTATTACCAAGGGAGTAACTAGTGCTCGACTGCACCGTGTCTATCCCTTCACCAAAATTCTCGGTCACCACATCGAGGGTATTATCTAGCACATAGATGTCGTCACCGATGCCGCCGAGCATTCTGTCCACCCCGGCGCCGCCGTCCAACAGGTCGTTGCCGTTTTCTCCATAAAGCAGATCCGAACCCTCGCCGCCGTTAAGAACGTCCTGCCCGGCTCCGCCTCGGATGGTATCGTTACCGGCAAGTCCAAAAACCAGGTCGTCGGTTGCACCGCCGGTATAGGTGTCGTCGCCGGCACCGAGCCCGATGGCGAGATGGGCGGTCATCGCCGCCCCGTCCCACGTAGTGCCGTTGGCAAAGACCAGGGTATCGAGAGGGGCGGTGGTGAAATGGTTGCGGACGATGATCCTGTCATCGCCGTTGCCGAAGGAGAGGACCAGATCGTCGCCGGTGCGGCAGGCGAGCAGGGACGCGGGGCTGAGGCCCACGCCCAGTTTCAGACTGTCGATGGTGGTGGTTTCGGAGTCGGTATTGTCGATGATGTCCTGGCCGTCGCCCATATTGAAAACGTAGATATCGGCGCCGGGGCCGCCGGAGAGAGTGTCGGCTCCCTCTCCTCCGTCCAGCAGGTCGTCGCCGTCTCCTGCCCGGAGGTTGTCGTTGCCTTCCCCGCCCGACAGGATGTCTTCTCCCGCATAGCTGTAGAGATAATCGTTGCCCGCATTGCCGGTCATGATATCCACTCCCGCATAACCCGACAAACTGTCGTTTGCCGCGCCTCCGTATCCATACACCGGCAGACCGGCAAGGAGTTCGGCGCCACTCGTTACCGTACCCTCGGCAAAGGCGAAGCGGTCAAGCTGGTAATAAGCGGCCGAGAACCAGTTGCTGATGGTCAACTGATCACCGTTGCTGCCGAGCCCAAGGATCAGGTTGGCGCCGGCCCTGGCCAGGTTGATGTCTGTGAGATTGATGCCCGCACCGAACGATATGGTGTCGAGGCCCGTCTGGTCGTAGTTGTTGATGGTATCAGCACCATCGC
>CAYTVF010000038.1:0-24464 GCA_964441345.1 uncultured Desulfopila sp.
GGCGGGGCGGCATGGATGAGCGGGGCCGGGACGCGGCTGCAGTACTGCGCGAGAAGGCCTATCTGGGGGCGCAGACCAGATACGGCGACGATCTGGGCGAGCCGGTGGTCGAACGCCTTGAGCATGAACTGAAGGTGATCGAGACCATGGGCTTTTCCGCCTATTTTCTGGTGGTGCGCGACATCGTCCACCGCAAGGGAGCGGACGGCAGGCGAACAAAACGGCGGATCTGCGGCCGCGGTTCGGGGGCGGCCTCGCTCGTCGCCTATTGTCTCGATATCACCAATGTCTGCCCGATCAAATACAATCTCTACTTCGAACGTTTTCTCAACCCCGGGCGGACCGATCCCCCCGACATCGATATCGATTTTTCCTGGGATGAACGGGACGACGTGCTCCGCGATGTGCTGGCCGATTTTGACGGCCATGCGGCCATGGTCTGCAATCATGTGTTTTTTCAGCCGCGCATGGCCATCCGCGAAACCGCCAAGGCCTTCGGCCTGCCGGGTTACGAAATCTCCCGGCTGACCAAGCGCATCCCCTGGCTGCACAGCAGCGGTGCCGAAACCCTGGCGGAGAGTCTCGCCGCTCTGCCCTCGCTCAAAGACCAGGATCTGGCGCCGCCCTGGCCGGAGGTGTTGGAACTCGCCGGCAAGCTGATCGGCCTGCCGCGCTATCTTTCGGTCCATCCGGGCGGAGTGGTGATCACCCCGCGGCCTATCACCAATTATGTGCCGATCGAGCGGGCCGCGGGAGGCCTGCCGATCATCCAGTGGGAAAAGGACGGCGCCGAGGAGGCCGGCCTGGTCAAGATCGATCTGCTCGGCAATCGAAGCCTGGGCGTGATCCGCGACTGTATTGCCGCGGTGCACGCAGGTGGCGGAAAGCTTGACGAGGCCGCCTGCAGCCGGAGGACGATCCGGCGACCAAGATGTCGATTGCTGCGGGGGCGACCATGGGCTGTTTTTATATCGAGAGCCCGGCCATGCGGCTCCTGGAGAAAAAGGCCGGCACCGGCGACTTCGAGCAGCTGGTCATCCAGTCGTCGATCATTCGCCCGGCGGCCAACGAATTCGTCCGGGAATACGTGCGGCGGCTGCATGGCGGGGCTTGGCAGCCGCTTTGTCCGGAGCTGGGCGATGTCCTCGACGAGACCTTTGGCCTGATGGTCTATCAGGAGGATGTCTCCAGGGTCGCCGTGGCCCTCGCCGGCTTCAGCCACGCCGATGCCGACGGGCTGCGCAAGGTGATGTCGAAAAAGGACAAGCTGCTCCGTCTCGCCAATTACCGGACTATGTTTATGGCCGGCTGTGCCGATCGCAAGGTCGCACCCGAGGCGGTTGACCGGATGTGGCGGATGATGCTCAGTTTTGACGGCTACTCGTTCTGCAAGCCGCATTCCGCCTCCTATGCCCGGGTATCGTTCCAGGCCGCCTATCTGAAAAAGCATTATCCGGCGCAGTTCATGGCCGCGGTGATCGCCAATCAGGGCGGCTACTATTCGACCTTTGCCTATGTCTCCGAGGCGAAAAGACTGGGGCTGAAAATTCTTCGCCCGGATGTCCGGCAGAGCCTGATCCGCTGGACCGGCGCGGGGTGCGAAATACGGGTCGGCCTGCAGGCGGTGCACGGACTGTCGGCCGAATTCCTGGACCGGCTGCTGGCGGCAAGGCGAGAACAACAATTTCGCGATGCCGGCGATTTCTTCCAGCGTGCAAGACCCGCCGACAACGAGGCCTGTGCGCTCATTCACGCCGGGGCCCTCGACGGTCTTGAACCGGCCGGCAATAGGACCGTGCTCCTCTGGCAATGGGCGAGTTTCCAGCGGGCCATGCACGATAAGCGCTGCCTCTCGCTGTTCGGCATCAAGCTGCCCCCGGCGCCGCCGCTGCCGCCCCCCGATGCTCTCACCAGGGCGCGCAAGGAATTCGCCACCCTCGGCTTTCTCTGCGACGGTCATCCGCTCGGGTTTCTCGCTGCCCCGGCCGGCGGGTTGGTGAAGGTGGAGGATTTGCCCGCCCGGGTCGGCCGGCAGGTGAGGCTTACGGCCTGGCTGCTGACCGGCAAGCTGGTGTCGACCCGGACCGGCGAGGCGATGGAGTTTCTCACCTTCGAGGATGAGACCGGACAGGTGGAGACGACTTTTTTTCCGGAAGTATACCGGAGACATGCCCATCTGCTGCGCAGCGGCCGGGGCTATGTCCTGGCAGGTCTGGTGGAGGAGGATTTTGGCGCCCTGACCCTCACCGTCGACCGAATTCGACCGATACGGCAGTGAATTCTGTTTTGAAATTACCATAAAGTAGCGTATAAAAAGAGAAGATGTTATTTCCTGGCAGAATATGAGTGATAAAAAATGGACAAACCAAAACGTATCCTTGTCATAGATGACGAACCGACAGCCCTCGATCTGCTGCGCCGGATCCTGGAGCTCAATGGCTATGAGGTTCAACTTGCGGCCAACGGCCTGGAAGGGGTCGAGCTTTTTCGCAAGAGCCCCTGCGATCTGGTCATCACCGACATGGTTATGCCGAAAAAAGACGGACTGCAGACCATCCTCGATCTGCGCGATGACTATCCCGATCTGCCGGTTATCGCCATTTCGGGTGGCGGGACTATCTCCAAGGAGCGTTATCTCGCCGTCGCCGGCTATCTGGACAAGGTGATCACCATCGCCAAGCCCTTCACCATCGAGGCCATTGTCGAGGCTGTTCAACAACTTCTGGAGGACCATTCCGCTCCGCCGGAGGCCTCTCGGTGAGCAGCCCGGGAAGAGATAATTGCCAGGTCTTGCGAGGTGCGGGGCGGAGGAAATGACTACAGAGGTGCACAATGCATGCGGGTGTTGAGGTCGGAATGACCATCAATTATGTGATCGATTCCAGTTGTTCCAAATATCAAGACATGCCGGCGATCGGGATGGCGATGGAACAGCCTCTTACCTATGGCGATTTCCATGTGCGGATCATCGCCCTTGCCGCGTGTCTGCGCGATGAAGGAGTGGCGAAGGGCGATCATATTGCCATCCTCGGCGAGAATTCCCATAACTGGGGAATAGCCTACCTGGCCATTGTCCGCCTGGGGGCCATCGCCGTCCCCATTCTCCCCGACCTGCCGGAAAGCGACGTCCATCACATTCTCAACGAGATGCAGGTCAAGGCGCTGTTTACCACCCAGAAACAAATTGAAAAAATCTATGAACTGCGCCGGGAATTGACCGGGCCGATCATCACCATGGACGATTACGACGGGGAGATCGCCGTCGTTACCCTGCGCACTTTTTCCAGTTATCTGGCAGGCGCCCTGGAAAAACTCCGGGGAATGCCGGAAGAACCGGTTTTTCCACCGGTGGGTGAGGATGACCTGGCGTCCATTCTCTATACCTCGGGAACCTCCGGGTATTCCAAGGCGGTCATGCTGAGCCACAAGAACCTGACGGCCAATGCCTATGCGGCATCGAGTCTCATGCCGATCGAGCCGGGGTCGGTCTGGCTGTCTATCCTGCCCATGTCCCATACCTATGAATTCACCTGCGGTTTCATGCTGCCGCTGCTGTGCGGCGGGCGTATTGCCTATGCCGGGAAAACACCCACGCCGGCGATTCTCCAGAAGCTCTGCGGGTATGAAAAACCCTTCGCCATCTTTGCCGTCCCCCTGGTGCTTGAAAAAATCTATAAAAAGCGGGTGCTGCCCCAGGTGGAAAAGAGCGGCCTGCTCAAGCTGATCTGCAAAATCGGGCCGGGCAGGCGCTTTATTTACCGGAAGATCGGCAAAAAACTGCGCACCTTTTTCGGCGGCAATCTGCAGCTGATGGGGGTGGGCGGGGCGGCCCTCAACCCGGAAGTGGAGCAGTTTCTCCATGAGGCAAAATTTCCGTATCTGGTCGGCTACGGCATGACCGAATCGGCCCCCCTTATCGCCGGAGGACCGGCCGGCGATAAAACGATCGCCATCGGCTCGACCGGCAAACCGATCCCCGGTGTCCAGGTGAAAATCGCCGATCCCGATCCGCAAACGGGCATCGGCGAGATTACCGTCTGCGGCCCCAATGTGATGCAGGGCTACTATAATGACGCCGAATCAACCTCAGCGGTGCTCAGCCCCGACGGCTGGCTGGCGACCGGCGATCTCGGTTTTTTCGACGAGCGGAACAATCTCCATGTGCGCGGCCGATTAAAAAACGTGATCGTTCTCGCGAGCGGTGAGAATGTCTATCCCGAGGCCATCGAGCACAAGATCAATACCTGGAACTGGGTGGTGGAAAGCCTGGTTGTCGAAAACAATGGACAGGTTGAGGCCTGGGTGTACCCCGATTATGAGTTTATCGACGAGGCGACCTCAGGCAGTTCCCGCACCGACCGGCGGACCTATATCGAGAATCTGCTGGAGACAATGCGCCTCGAACTCAACGAACAACTGGCCAAATCATCGCGGCTGAGCAAGGTTTTTGAGCGCCGCGAGCCGTTTATCAAGACGGCTACCCATAAGATCAAACGGTATCTGTACAGCGGCGGGACGGTGGTGCTGTAAGATTACCGGTCGCCACCTGCTCCCGCGGTGCCGCCTGCCGGCGGCGTCCTCTCCCTTTGTCCTTTTTCCCCCTCGTACGATATGCATACCATTTTTCATAAGAAAACCATTTGTCCGCTCGACTGCCCCGACAGCTGCGGGATGATAGCCACCGTGGCCGACGGGCGGGTGACCGGGCTGCGCGGCGACAAAGAACATCCCTACACCAATGGCTTTATCTGCCGCAAGATGCGCGGCTATCCCGAGCGTCTGTATGGAGTCCACCGGGTTCTGTACCCCCAGCTGCGAACGGGGAAAAAAGGCGAGGGATTGTTTCGCCGCATCGACTGGGAGGAGGCGCTGGAAATTCTTGCCGCCCGGTTGCAGGAGGCTTGCGAGCGTTATGGCGGCGAATCCATTTTACCCTATTCCTATGCCGGCAATATGGGGGCGGTCAACCGGTTTGCCGGCTACCCGCTGTTTCACCGGCTGGGTGCTTCGCAGCTCGATCAGACCATCTGCTCGGCTACGGCCGGGGCCGGCTGGGCCGGCCAATGTGGCGATACCCCGGGATGCCCGCCGGAAAACGCCGCGGATGCCGAATTGATTGTTGCCTGGGGCATCAATATCAAGATAACCAATGTCCATTTCTGGCAATATGTTGCTGCCGCCAGGAAAAAAGGTGGCCGGCTGGTGGTGATCGACCCGTACCGCAACGAGACGGCCAAGACGGCCGATATCCATTATCCGGTATTGCCCGGCGGTGATGGCGGCCTGGCCCTAGGCGTTATGAAAGCGCTCATCGCCCAAGATCTGCTCGATCGGGATTTCATCGCCGCAAGGACCGAAGGGTTCGAGAGTTTAGCCGCATCGCTTGCCAACGAAGACTGGCATGCTCTGGCCGGGGACAGCGGTATTTCCCGGCAGGAGATGGAGGAGCTCGCGACCCTTATGGCAGGCTCGCCCAAGACCTTTTTCCGCATCGGCATCGGCCTTTCCCGCCACAGCCGGGGAGGCATGGCGGTGCGGACGATCAGTTCGCTTGCCGCCTGCCTGGGGCTCTTTGCCGGCGGGCCGGGCCGCGGGGTTCTCCTCACCGCCGGGGCCTTTCGGGGCGAGAAGGCCAAGCTGACCTGGCCGTCGCTCACCCCTGCAAAAACCAGAGTCATCAATATGATCCACCTGGGGCATGCCCTGACCGGCCTTACCCCGCCGGTGAAGGCGCTCTTTGTCTACAATACCAATCCGCTCAGCGTCAATCCCGATGCCTCCTCGGTCCGGCGGGGCCTCGCCCGCGAGGATCTGTTCACCGTCGTCCACGAACAGGTCATGACCCCCACCGCCCGCTATGCCGATCTGCTGCTGCCGGCCACGACCTTTCTCGAGAACCGGGATATCTACACGGCCTACGGCCATTTTTATCTCGGGGTGGTCGATCCGGTCATCGCACCGGTGGGCGAGGCCAGATCGAATTTCGATCTGTTTCAGGGGCTGGCAAGGAAGATGGGCTTTACCGATCCGCCGTTTATGCAGAGCTGCAACGAAAGGATTGCCGACTATCTTGAAAACATGCAGGGGCTGCCGGAGGGGTGTTCGATTGAAAAAATTCTGGCCGGCCGGCTCGTCCATTCCGCCAACAGTCGCAGGGACGGCCGGGTGCTGGAGGGCGCCGGCCGGAAATTTCAGTTCGCGGTCGAGGCGGCGTCGCCTGCTGTGCCCGGTCTCACTTCGGCCGGGGAATTTGCCGACCCCGATCTTTTAAGCAGATTTCCCTTCCGGCTGATTATCCCGCCCCATGCCGACCTGTTGAACAGCACCTTCGGCGAACGGTATCCGGGCAGATTGGGGGAAGTGCTGGTTCACCCGGACGATGCCGCGACCTGGGGTGTGGCTGACGGTGAAAAGGTACTCCTGCGGAACCATCGCGGCAGCAGTGCCAGGATTGCCCGGGTAACGGCCGATACCAGACCGGGAGTGCTGGTGGCTGAGGGGATATTCTGGCAGGCCGGGGAAGAGGGCGGCGGAATTAACGATCTTACCTCGCAAAAGCTTGCCGATATGGGCGGGGGTGCGACCTTTCATGAGTCGCTGGTCACTTTTGCCGGCAAGACCGCGGGAAAAAGTGGGCTGGCGCTATGACAGCAGTAGATTATTGGCAAATTTGATAATCGGCAGAATCGCTTTGGACAGGACACCGCTGAAGGCCAGCAGCAGGATGATGATGAATCCGTAGCGCTCGAGTTTTTGGTAGCTCCTCGCCAGGTTGTCGGGCAGAAGTCCGGTGAGAATACGGCTGCCGTCCAGGGGCGGGATGGGCAGAAAATTGAAAATACAGAGGACCAGATTGATCCAGACGCTGGCGATCAGCATCGCATTAAACGGCACCAGGATTGCCTCCATTGCCGGCGGGTAGGGCAGAGTGGCGGCCGCCAGCCAGACCGTCTTGGCAACGATGGCGCTGATCACCGCCAGCGCAAGGTTGGTCACGGGCCCGGCCAGAGCCACCCACAGCATGCCCTGCTTCGGGTTGCGAAAATAACCGGGGTTGACCGGCACCGGTTTGGCCCAGCCGAACTTGATGAAGAAAAAAGCGATGGTCCCCAACGGATCGAGATGGCTGAGCGGGTTGAGGGTCAGCCGGCCGGCGTTTTTTGCCGTCGGGTCGCCCAGACGGTAGGCGACCAAGCCATGGGCAAGCTCGTGCAAAGTCAGGGCAAGGAGGAGAGGCGGGGCGAGGATAATGAGTTCTGTAATGAATTTGGTCATTGTTCCGTGTTGTGAAAAAGAAGAATTCTGTGGCTGGCTTCGGTGCTTTTTGAGCCAACATACCCTAAGTATTGTTTCGATTCTTACAACTTCCGCATTTATCCTTTAGGACGATAGTTTTACAACAGCGAATTTCACCTTCATTGGGGGGGATGGGAAGGTAACTGTAACGGTGGGGATAACCAATCCGTTGCCCGGCGTGGAGTGATATGGATACTCCAGCAATCCTGCAATATCGGAGAGATCGGCGGACCCTGCGGGCAGGCGGGGCGGTGATTATTAAAATAAATTGGAATAAATATAATGAATATGGACACTTCCCCGTTTTTTTAATTATCTCTTTGCAAAACAAACAGGAGTCCCGATTTTCCATCGCCAGCGGCTTTGAAAGCTACAACGGATGTTCCTTTTAAAAAAGCATGCAATTACCCCAAAAACCAGACGCATTTGATGAGCATTGCACTGACGGTCAGCACACCCGACACGACGATGCCGTTCCACAGCCCTTCAGCTACGGCTATCACTGTACTCATGTATTTTTTTCGGACTTCCAATTGAATGCTTTTCATAGCCACCCGCATGTCTAGAGGTTGCGAATTGTGCGTATTGTGCTTAGATTATTTTCAAATGTGCAGTTTGTGTTCGTCCATGTATGGATATAATAGTACCTATTTTGGGGAAATGTCAAAATCTAATTAAAGCCAAGCGTGTTTGCTGGTGTCCCCCGCTTTTCGTTAATGTGATTGAATGCATTGTAAAATGTAACTGTTGCAGATTGTTACAAGTGTTTTTGTTCTATTTGCCTGACAATATGTGCAGTTCATGTTTTATAAATTTTTTGTCGTTGTGAGGGTAATGGTCGCTCTTGGTTGAACCCCAGGGTATTGCCGCCGATAATATAATGTCCAATTAATGCACAACACGCACATTAACTGTATGTCGGAGCCATGCTGAGAGGTGAAAGAGTGTGTATCTGACGACAAGAGCCACTATGGTCTGGATCTATGGAATAAACGTGACGCGGAAAGATATTTTTGGCGGGTTGTTTATCTAAAGAAGATATTCGGTCGGAAATAGCGCTCTTCGTTCCGGAAGGCTCAGTGGCGAGTGTCCTGGCGTAATGAATGAGTGGATTGGGTTTTGCGTCGACGAAGATATGCTGGCTCAGTGCGGGGTGGTTCGCCAGGGCTATGTGCTCGGTGTGGACGCTATGGCGCGCGCTATGGCGGAAAGAAAAGCCTGGATCGGTTATAAGGAGTACGGCTGGTTGCCGACTTAATGGTCGTTCGGTGGGCGCCGAGATCTGTGTGGCGACCCGGAGCAGGCCTTTCTATAGGCCGTGGAGTGATATCCGCGACCGAGGGCGGTGGTCGTCGCCGCCCTCGGTCGCGGAACCTCAGGTTGTCTGGTGTTGAATCGCGAGACTTTGCGACGGTCACGTGCCGGAGAGCGCGGGAGGGCTGGCTCAGGCGGATTTCTTTGCGGCTGCCCTTGGCAGATGAGCGGCAGGCGATGTGTCACCCGTTTGTCCGAGGATCACTTGGCGGATAGGTTTGCTGGCCAACCAGACAAGCAGCATTCCGAGAGGCAGGATAATCTGCGCGACAACCGGCAGCAACCAGATGTAGACAATGGTATCGGGAAGAATTGACATGACGTACCTCTTGTTGGGAATTTTGTCCCGGCAAATTTCAACGCAAGGAAATAACCGGTCTGCTCTGCGCATTTGCCTAACATTAAAATAAAAAAACAAATGACCGCCGAAATTTGTTTTAATTATAACCGGAAAATCGGCAAAAACAAGGTTGATGATTGTTGCGGACACCCGGGCCGTTCTTGGTTTCGTGTTGATATGTGTTGATAATACAGGGTGATGGACGGCATTGTCGGAAAGATGATTGTTGAAATAATTTTTCTGTCGTCCTCGCCTGAAGCAGCATGGGAACGCCTGCGCCTGTCGAAAAAAAGGATCATATTGGGAATCATTAATGGGTGTAATCGCGGTGAGGTAATCGAGAATTGCACAAGGTTTTTTGCACATTTTCGACATATTATGCTATGCATTTTGTGCGTTTTGCTGCCGGTGTTGTGCGAACGCGGGGGTGAGGTGTGCGTTGTGTGCGAAACAGGCGAACACGGGATGGTGGCGTTCCGCCTTGGCTTCGCGAAAAAAAGGGGACGTTGTCCGGCGAAGAGATTGTGAAAGTCCTTGGGGCGGTCTATTTTTGCTTGATCGGATGGATGGTGCTGTTTTGCTCCTTTCTGTACATCGGTTAAGCTGTTGCAAGAGGAAAAGTCTTGTTCAGGAGGTCAATCTCCTCGGCTCGGTCGCACACCAGATTGTCGAGCCGGGCTTTTTTCAGGAAGGCGAGGATTCCCTTGAATTCGGGGCCCGGTTTGTACCCCATTTTTATCAGGTCTTTGCCGGAGAGATGGGGTTCGATATGCTGCAGGGTGGTCACGTAGAGGGATACGGCTTTTTTGACTTGATTTTTCCGGGCTATGGCCATGATGTACAGCAGCCCTTCGATGCTCATTTCTTCGAGCAGAGCGACTATCCGGCTGTTCTTCATATGGTTTTCGCGGGCCAGTTGGTTCGCGGCGTTATCGGCGCGCTCCTTCTGGTCGAGCAGGAATTCGGTGATCTTGGCGGTTTCCTCAAAGCGCCGGCAGAAAGCCAGCAATTCGGCAAGCCTCGATCTGGACATGATCGCCAGTAGGTAGACCATCCAGTTCTGGCAGGAATTTTCGAGGTAGAGCAGCCTGAACCAGGAGATGGCCAGTTGGGCCTGGGTGAGAACGTGCAGAAATCGCCGGTCGAATTTGTTGTGGGGGCGAAGATCGGGCCAGAGAAACTGAAAAAGATCAAATTCGGCCAATCGCTGAAAGGCCGGCAGGGGATTTTCCTCGGACAAAATAATCTTCAATTCCGAGAGAAAGCGCGGATCGCTGGTTTTGCCGAACAGTTTCATGTTGACGGCGTTGACGATCAGCCTCTTGGTATGCGGAGAAATCTGGAATTCCATCCGTTTTTCAAACCGTATCGCCCGGAATATCCGGCTGGGATCCTCGACAAAACTGAGGTTGTGCAGGACCTTGATGGTCTTCTGCTTGAGATCGTTCTGACAGTTGAAAAAATCGATCAGCGTACCGAAATGGTCGGGATTGAGGTGGATGGCCATGGCATTGATGGTGAAATCCCGGCGCGACAGATCGAGCTTGATCGATGACAGTTCCACCGTCGGCATTGCGGCCGGATACTCGTAGTATTCCAGCCTCGCGGTGGCGATGTCGATCTTGAAGCCGCTGGGCATGAGGACCATGGCGGTTTTGAAGCGCTCGTGGGTCCGGTACCTGCCTTGCACGTGGTGGGCCAGGGCCCTGGCGAAGAGGATGCCGTCTCCTTCGATCACGATATCGAGATCGAGGTTGGATTTTTTCATCAGCAGATCGCGGACGAAGCCGCCGACGGCAAAGGCGTTGCAGCCCAGGTTTTTAGCAACTTCGCCGATGGTCTGCAGCAGCTGGATCATCTCCCGGGTCAGACATTCGACCAAGAGCGTATTGAGATTGCGCATCCTGGCAAGCGACGGATGGTCCGATTCATGGAGCAGGTTTTTCGGCAGATGGGATGGATCGTTGACCAGTCTGTTCAGCAGGTCGGTGCGGGTTATGACGCCCATCAAAGCCCTGTTCTGGACGATCGGGATGAGTCGCTGGCGGTTCTCGATGATCAGTCGCTGGATGTCGGCAAGGGTCGCGTTGAGCGGCAGGGTCTGCACCTCGGTGGTCATATATTCGCTGACCGGCCTATCCCCGAGGTTATGGTGGGCCGCCTTCTCGACGATCATTCTGGTGATGATGCCGAGGATCGAGTGACTGCCCGCCCTGGCTGCGCGGATATCTTCCCGGACCGGCGCCGCGGTAATATTATAACGGGTGAGGAGGGCTTTGGCCTCGGTAATGGTGGCATCCGGCAACACGGTAATGGCTGGTTTGGACATCATCTCGCTGGCAATGGGCTGGGGGCGGATATGGCGGTGCAGGGTATAAATCAGTTTTTCCTGGGCCTCGATCAGCGTGATGTCCTTCAGGGTGGCCGAGGCGGCGGTGGCATGGCCGCCGCCATCGAGGTCGCGGGCGATGATCCCGACGTTGACGTCGGCGATCCGGCTGCGGGCGATCAGGTACACCCGGCCGGCCATGGAGATTAAGGCAAAAAGCACATTGAGGTTTTCCATGGTCATGAAACGCCGGACGATCAGGGCGAATTCATCGACATAGTCGGGAAGGGAATGGGTCACCACCACGACGGGAATATCCTGGATGGTGTACTGCTTGGCATTTTTCATCAATTCGTGCAGGATGCCGATCTGGGCCGTGGTCAGTTCATGGGTGATGAACTGGGCAACCTGATCGAGCTTGGCGCCTTTGCCGACAAGCCATGCCGCCGCCATGAGGTCTTCCGGGGTGGTGGTCAGATGGGTGAAGGCGCCGGTGTCTTCGTAGATCCCGAGCGCGAAAATAGTCGCTTCGGCCGAGGTGATTTCGATATGTCTTTCTTTCAGAATATTCATGAGAATGGTGGTCGTTGACCCGACATCCTCAATCGCCTCGACCTCGCCCCGGAGATCCCCGCCATTCTGGAGGTGATGATCGTAGATATGGATCCTTATCCCGGGATTTCGCAAACACTCGGCAAATGCACCTATCCGCTCGGAGGACCTTGTATCGACCAGGATGAGGGTGTCGACCGCCTTGATGTCGATATCCTTCAACCGCCTGAAGTCATAGTGGTAGAGGAGGCTCTGGGAGATGAATTCACGGACATTCCTCTCCTGCGAGCCGGAAAAGGCCATGACGGCGTCGGGGTAGATTTTCTGGGCGGCGATGAGCGCTGCCAGTCCGTCGAAATCGGCATTATGGTGGGTGGTGATAAGACGCATGGTTGTCCCTTATCCTGCTGGGCGATTAAATGTTGGAATATAAAGACATTGTATGCTGTCTTGCAAAATAATGCCACTCCCGGTGCATAGATTTCCGCGGCCCTATCCCCGGGGATGGAATTTTTTATGGACGCTCTTCAGCCTGTTTTGATCGATATGGGTGTAAATCTGGGTGGTGGCGATGTCCGCATGGCCGAGCATCATTTGCACGGCGCGGAGGTCGGCGCCGTGGCTGAGGAGGTGGGTGGCAAAGGAGTGGCGGATCATATGGGGGGAGATATCCTTGGTGATGCCGGCGGTCAGTGCGTTTTTGCGAACAATCTGCCAGAACCGCAAGCGGGTCATGCAGGTGCCGCGTCGGGTGACGAATAAAAAATTGCTTCGTTTGCCTTGTAAAATCACGGGGCGGGCGGTTTTTAAATAGTCTTCGATCCGCTGTCTCGCCTGGTCGCCGAAGGGGATCAGCCGTTCCTTGTTGCCTTTGCCGATGACCCGGACAAAGCCGGCGTTAAGATTGCACGCCGCGAGAGGCAGCCCGACGAGTTCGGAGACTCTGAGGCCGGTGGCATAGAGGAGATAGAGCATGGCGTGGTCTCTGGCGGCAATGGGCGTCTGGGCGACGGGCGGCGCCAGCAGGCTCCGGACCTCCCTTTCGGACAGGGCCTTGGGCAGGGTCGTGCCGCTTTTCGGCAGGTCGATGGCGGCAAAGGGATTCTGTCCCGCCAGGTTCTCCCGGACCAGGAAGTCGAAGAACGATTTGAGCGAGGAGATGCGCCGGGCATTGGTGCGCCGCGAGATTTTATCCACCGCGCCATGCTGCAGGAGAAAGGCGTGGATGGTCGCCAGGTCGACTCCGTTCAGCCGCCTTTTTTTCTCGGCAACACAGAATGCCAGAAACAAATTGACGTCGGCCGAATATGCTTCAACAGTGTTTTCGGCCAGTCTCCTTTCGGAGATGAGATAGCGAAGATATAGCTCGAAAGCTGTGGAGAAGTGCTCTGGAAGAGGGATGGTTTCGATGGCGCGTATCCGGCAGTTGCGGTGGTATCCGGCGGCTGCGTCCGGGAATCGGCTGTGGACTGTCTTAGAGCCCGACAGCATCGGACTCTAAGGGTGGCAGCCTTGTTACATCGTTTTCTTCATTCGGTTGAACTTGCGGAGTTTGCGGCGGGCTTCCGCCTGCTTCCGGCGCTTTTTCACGCTCGGTTTCTCGTAGTACTCACGACGTTTCAGCTCTCTTTTAATGCCGTCTATCTGCAGCTTTTTCTTCAGCTGACGGATTGCGTACTCAAGATCTCCTCGGACTTCAACTTCAATCATTTGCGGCTCCGTTTAACGAATTATTCAAATTTTCATAAAAAGATTGCACTCTTGGCGATCTTTTTAGTAAATGGCACCTGTTTCATGACAACAATCTGGTTTATATACTAAACACGTCGAACGTTTGTCAATGGATTTTTCTTTGCCGGATCCGTTCTATTATCCCGGCAGCTTTTCGTGCAGGCCACCCGCTCCTGTGGTACACTGGCCAAGGCTCGGGAGCATGAAATCCTTACAATGATAAGGATAGCGAGAGGGGCCGGCGGACTGGTCTTTCAATCGATTCGAAACAATGAGGGGAATGACAATGCACGAAAAAAAACTGCATATTGCTTTGGTGGCCGGTGGAACATCGGGCGAACGCCAGGTTTCTCTGAATGGAGCGGCCGCGGTGGAAAAGGCGCTTGATCCGCAAAAATATCTGGTGCGGCGTTACGATCCGGCAACCGACCTGGCTCGTCTTGCCGCCGATGCACCGGAGATCGACTTTGCTTTCATCCTGCTCCATGGCAGGTATGGAGAGGACGGCACCATGCAGGGATTCCTCGAATTACTCGGGGTTCCCTATCAGGGATCGGGGGTGCTCGGCAGCGCCATCGCCATGGATAAGCATCTGGCCAAGGAACTCTACCGGCTGAACGGCCTGCCGGTCGCCGATTGGTTGATCGTCAGCGGCGGCGACCCGGTTGACGGCGCCGTGCTGGTTGAACGCTTCGGCCTGCCCGTGGTCATCAAACCGGTTCATGAGGGATCGAGTCTCGGCCTGACCCTGGCCCGGACCAGGGAAGAGCTTGTTGCAGGTATCGACAGGGCTCTCAGCCACGATAGCCACGTGATGGTGGAGAAGTATATCAAAGGCCGGGAACTCACCGTCGGGGTTCTTGGCAACAGCCAAGTCGAGGCCCTGCCGGTCATCGAGATCGTCCCCGGCGAGGGCTTTGCGTTTTTCGACTACGACGCGAAGTATAAGCCGGGGGCCACGGACGAGATCTGCCCGGCCGGGATCAGTGCGGAACTGACCGCCAGGGCCCAGCAATACGGCGTTGCCGCCCACCGGGCCCTGCGCTTGCGGGGCTACTCCCGCACGGATATGATCCTGGCAGCGGATGGCTCCATGTATCTACTTGAAACAAATACGATTCCTGGGATGACTGCGACAAGTCTCATGCCCCAGGCCGCGGCCGTGCATGGGTTGGCTTTTCCCCAGTTTCTTGAGCGGCTCATCGACCTTGGCATGGAAGGAAGGAAGAAGTAGGGACTATGCGTTGCGGGGCGTTGAAGACATTCAGCCGGTCCGGCCGGGCATAGGCGATCAGCGTCGCTCCCGCCCGCCGGGCGATAGCCAGGCCCAGCGACGAGGGCGCCGTTCTCGACATGATGATGGGGATGCCGATCCGGGCGCATTTCAGCACCATGTCCGAGGTCAGACGACCGGTGGTATAAATGGCACCCCTCGGGGTCGCCCGCCCGAGGAGAATCGCCCCCAGCACCTTGTCGACGGCGTTGTGGCGGCCGACATCCTCGTAGTAGACCTGGAGTTTGCCGTCCTGCCACAGGCCGCAGCCATGGACGCAGTGGGTCCGCGGTCCGAGCGGCGAACTCTGCAGGGCCTGGCGGATAAAGGCGCCGATTTCCGGAAAGGTGATGGTGCACTCCTGCAGGGGTTCGAATGCCCCGTCCAGCATCTCCCTGGCAATCTTGCCGGTTCCGCCGCATCCCGAGGTGATGATCACCTCTTTCGGCGTCATATCCACATCGGCGTAGACCGCGATGCGGCCCTCCGGGCAGACCACTATTTCTTTGATCTCCTCCGGCGTTTTAATATAGCCTTGACCAAAAAGAAAGCCGACGCCGAATTCTTCCAGGCCGATCGGCAGGACCATCGAGGCGCCTATGGTTTCATCGTTCAGGGCGATGGTGTACGGGGTCTCGATAGCCAGGTGCTCTTCCTGCTCGCTCACTCCGTCGGGGGTAATCACTGTGGTGGTCTGGCGTATGGTGAGCCGGGTGCTCATGGGTTGTGGCATGTTCATTCTCTATTTCTCTGGTGTTTGACTGTCTCGCCCGTGCAACGGGTTTGCAAAAAAGGTATGGTGTTTGCGGCCGGTTTACGATAATAAGAGAGGTACGCTCAGAACCTTTTCTTGTCAACTTCTTTCCATTGCCCGACAGCGGCGCATGTCATGCTTTTGCTTATATCCGAATTGTCAAAATTCGATCCCCCTGCACGACTACCATGGTCCGGGCAGTCAGGTGCGGCCCATGCACCTGGGGAGAAGGGATGATCAGGCCTTTTTTTGTTGTGCTCAGCCTGTTGTCTTTTTCGTTGTCTTCTGCGTTGCTGCCGGTATCGGGACAATCGCAAACCGATTCCAGCCCGCTGGTTCTCGGCCAGTCATGTGCGCTCAGCGGTCCCGCGCAAAACCTGGGCATGGAGATGCGGGCGGGATTGCTTGCGGCATTCTCGCTCACTAACGACAACGGCGGCATTCACGGGCGGGAGATCACGCTGCTCAGCCGGGATGACGGCTATGAACCGGACGAGGCGGTCAGAAACACCAAGGCGCTGATCTCCGACGACCACGTGTTCGCCCTGATCGGGGCAGTCGGGACGCCGACCTCGATGGCTGTCGTCCCGATCGTCAACGAGATGCGGATTCCCTTTTTCGGCCCGTTTACCGGCGCCGAGTTTCTCCGGACCCCTTTTCAACCCTATGTGATAAACGTCCGGGCCAGCTATTTTCAGGAGATGGAAAAGCTGGCCTCCTATCTGATCGACATAAAAAAATTTACCCGGGTCGCCTGCTTTTATCAGAACGACAGCTACGGCTATGCCGGTCTGGAGGGGATAGAGCGCGCCCTGGCCAAGCGGGGCAGGCAGTTGGTCTCGAAAGGCAGTTATGAGCGGAATACCGTGGCGGTCATGGGGGCCATGCGCGACATCTACAAGGCTGAACCGGAGGCGGTTGTTCTGGTCGGGGCCTATTCGGCCTGCGCCGAATTCATCAAGCTGAGCAAAAACAAGATCGGCAAGGAAATAGTGTTCTGCAATATTTCCTTCGTCGGTACGGAGAGTCTCCGGGAAGCTCTCGGCGCATACGGCGCGGATGTCGTGGTGTCCCAGGTGGTTCCCCTGCCGCACGATTCGGATATCGCCCTGATCAGTGAATACCATACGGCCATGGCTAAATATCAGCATGATGCCCAAATCAGTTTTTCGTCTCTGGAAGGGTTCATCGTCGGCCGGCTTTTTACCGAGATTGCCCGGACAGTTGAAGGAGAACTCACCAGGGAGAAGTTCATCAAGACGATGGAGGAGGTCGGTAAATTCGAGATCGGCGGTCTTCTCCTTGAGTTTGGGCCGGGTGATCACCAGGGAATGGATACTATTTATCTTACCCGGATATACCCCGTCGTGCAGAAGGTTCGCGATGATAAATGAGATGTTGAGCCCGGGGCTGATTGCCGATGCAATTGTTTAGGAAAATATCGCTGTCCTCGGCGCCCTTTTACGCATCTCTTGTGGTCATCACCTCCCTTGCCGTCTTTATCGGCATTTTCTGGGCTATCAACGAGTACCAGGCCTATCAGGAGAGCATCGAAAATATCAAATATAATTATCGCCACCAGTATGAGGTCAGGCTCCAGGAGGAGGTGGCCAATGTTGTCGAACTCATCAAATATCGGCGGCGCCAGAATGAACTGCAGGTCGAAATGGATATTCGCGAACGGGTCCAGGCCGCCTACACCATTGCATCCCATAACTACCGGCTCTACAAGGATGAAAAAAGTCTTGAAGAGCTGCGCTCCAAGATCATCGAACTGCTGCGGCCGATGCGCTGGAATAACGGGCGTGGTTATTATTTTCTCGGCCAGGTAAAGACCGGGGTCATTGATCTCTTTGCCGAAGAGCCGTTTTTCGAGGGGAAATCGGCGGCGGATTTCCAGGCCATCACCGGGCAGGATGTGATTGGCGATATCGTCAAGATCATCCGTGACAAGGAAGCAGGCCTCTATCGCTATAATCTCATCAAACCCAGTTTTGCCGGAAAGAGCTTCCCAAAAATCGCCTTCGTCAAATATTTTCCACCGCTTGACTGGTTTATCGGAGCCGGTATCTACCACGAGGACCTGGAAGAGAGTCTGCAGCGCGAGGTGTTGTCGAGAATACGGAATATCCAGTTCGGCAAAGACGGCGAGGTTTTTTGTTTCCGGTCCGACGGCACCATCCTCAGCAATCGGGATGAGCGACTCATCGGCCGTTCGGTCAAAGACCTGGTCGACAATAAAGGGGTAAAGTTCGGTGAAGCGTTTCTGCAGACCGCGGCGACGGGAGAGAGGTCGGGCTATGTCCACTATTCCGTGTTGAGGTCCTCGACCGGAGATTCCCATCAGAAACTCGGCTTCGTCCAGGCATATCAGGACTGGGACTGGGTGCTGGGGACAACGATGTTCATGGATGCCATGGAGCAGACGATCGCCGCGGAAACGGAGACCTACCAAAGGATAAACTTTCGCAACGTTTTTGCCTTCCTGGTGCTTTTCGCCATTGCCGTGTTTTTTCTGCTCCTCTCGACCTTCCTCTATTCCTTGAAAATCAAGCAGGGGATCAGTCTTTTTACCAATTTTTTCCGCGAGGCCGCCGACTCCAATGTTAAAATAGTGAATGAAAGCACGGTCTTTCGCGAGTTTGAAGACCTTGGCCGGTTGGCCAACAGGATGGTCGAAGACCGGATAAAAAATGAGATTCTCCTGCACCGCGACGAGTTGCGGCTGGATACCCTGCTGCGCCTCGGCATGATGGAAAAAAAATCGCTTCAGGAAAAATATGATTTTATCCTCAGGCGGATTGTTCAGATTACCAGAAGCGAGGAGGGGTATCTGGCCCTGGTGAATGGTACTCAGTCCCGTATAACTCTCTGTTCGTATATCATTTTTAATGAGCAGGATATTCCCCGGCTGGAGGGAGATCTGGATCTGCCGAGGCCAATCGCCCGGGGAGGGTTTCCCGGTCAGGCCGTGCTGCGGAAAACGGCGGTCATTGCCAATGACTTCGATGCCGGAGCGGGTGCGGATCTTTATCCCTATCGCAGCAAGATAACAAGGCATCTCGATGTGCCTATTTACAACGACGGCAGAATTGTCGTGGTGGCCGGGGTTTGCAACAATCATGAGAACTATGACAATTCGGATATCCGCCAGATGACCATGGTTCTTGAAGGGATGTGGCTGCATGTCCTGAAGAAATGTGCCGAAGAGGAGCTCGCCCGGCTGGAACGACAGATAATTGCCGTCAGCGAAGAGGAGAGGAGCAATATCGGCAGGGATCTGCATGACGATCTCGGCTCCCATCTGACCGGGGTCGAACTGCTGAGCAAGGCGCTCCAGCAGCATCTCCGGGATGAGGCGCCGGAACGGGCGGAGCAGCTTGGGACGATCCGCAATCTGATCCGGGACGCCATTGAGAAAACCCGCCGCCTGTCGCAGGGTTTGTATCCGGTGCATGTAATCGAGTACGGACTCGAGGCGGCAATCGAAGAACTGGTGGTTGAAGTCGAAAAAATGTTTAGGGTTAATTTCGACCTGTCCTGGGAGGGTGGAGAGAAGCAACTCGGCAAGAACACCGCCATCAATCTCCACTATATCATCCGCGAGGCGGTATTTAACGCGGCCCGTCATGGCAAGCCCAAAAACATTGGGGTCTATGTGCGGGTCGACGACAACGGTTTTTCCGTGAAGATTGTCGACGACGGCATCGGCTTCGACGGGACGCCGGCGGCCAAAGGCATGGGCTTCCATACCATGCAGTATCGGGCCAAAGCCATTGGCGCGACACTTTCCATCCAATCCGCCAAAGAAGGCGGGACGGTTATCTCGGTGAGCGGGGAGGGAATTGAATGAAGGCACGGGTGATAATAGTCGATGACCATCCTATCTTCCGGATGGGCATGGCGGAACTGCTCAATCAGGAAGATGATTTTATCGTTTGCGGACTCGCGGAAGATATCGCCGGGGCGAGAAAGCTCATTCAGGAGCATACCCCCGATCTGGCCATCATCGATATTACCCTGGCCGGAGACAACGGTCTGGACCTGGTCAAGGAGCTGTCCGGCAACAAAAACTCGCCGGCCATCCTGGTTCTCTCCATGCATGATGAACAGGTCTGGGCCGAACGGGCTATCCGGGCCGGGGCGCGGGGCTATATCATGAAAAAAGAGGCGAGCGAGAAGGTGATGTTTGCCCTCCGCTGCATCCTGGCCGGCAAGATCCACGTCAGCGCCAATATCATGGAACGGCTGCTTGACCGGTTTCATATGAAGCCGGAGGCCTCGATCGCTCCGACCACGGATCTGCTCACCGATCGGGAACTTGAGGTTTTCAGACTGATCGGCGCCGGCCTGTCCACCCGGGAGATCGCCGACCGGATGAAGCTCGGGGTCAAGACGATCGGCACCTATCGTGACCGGGTGAAGCAGAAACTCGGGATCAAAACCGCGGCCGAACTCATTCGCCGCGCCGTTCTCTGGACAGAGCAGGAGTTCTTCGACCCTGCCGATCCCGGCGATGTAGGGTGATTCCCTACATTTTTTGTTATTTTTCCCTTACATGACAAAAGGGGCTCTGCTGATTCCCTTTCGCCCTGGACTTTCTTATTATCGTTGTTTGCACGCTGGAAAATGTTGGCGGCAGGGGTGAATCCGAAAAAAATGTGTAAAAGTGGTTCCGAATTTCATGAAGAAACAGTTTTCCACGTGTCTGCTTATTCAGGGAAGCTCGTTTGCACCCGAGCTCCTGGATTCTGAGGTCAACCTCCACCCCGGTTTCGGTTTTTCCCCTGATCAGGGTGAAACCGTTCTTCTCGCCGGGGGCTTCTCCTCAGGAATACCGGAAAATGGATTCCCCCTGTCGCCAACGCTTCGGTTCGACCACAATCTGACCTTTTTCAACAGCCGGGAGCCGGCAGAGACCGGCTGCGCCGAACCGCGGCGCGGCGCCGCGCTGGGTGCGGCCTGTAAGGCTGTGGATCCGTTCGAGGTGCCTCGATGGTGGCAATGAGTCACAGGGATTTGTGCCGGGTCCGTCTGCGTTTTCTCGATCTTTGCAAATCGTTCTTCGTCGAAGAACCCGATGCCGAGAGAATGGGGCGCTGGCGTGGAACATTCTCCGCCCTTGCCCGGGAGCGGGTCAGTCCCCGTTTCGACGATGCCGTCGGGCATATCTCCCGGATTCTGTGGGGAAAAAGACTCAAGGAACTGCAAAGCGAGTACTGCCGGTTGTTTGTCGATCCCTTCGGCTGCGGACCGGCGGCAATGACCGCATCCTCCTGTCGTTGCGGCCGCGGCGGCAGTCAGGCTCTGGCCGGCATCCGCGGCCTGATGGCCGAAGCCGGTTTACGCAGGCACCCCTCGGTCACCCTGCCTGAAGATTCCCTGGTGGTCATGCTCGATACCTTTGCCTCACTGGTCGAGGAAGAAAAGAACGGAGACGGACCGTGGGCGCGGCAGTGGCAGGGGCTGCTGGAAGAGTTTCTCCAGCCTTCGGCCGAACAGCTGGCCGCGGCCCTGCGGACCAATGAGCATGCCGATTTTTACTCGCACTGCTGCCGAATGTTGTGCGGCTATCTTGATCTGGAAAAGGGACTGGCGCTTGCCGCCTGAGGAGAAGAGCGATGGCGATCAGTACGATAAAGATTCCCTCCGGGACCGGTACCGAATGCGGCGGGTACGAATCGCCGTATGGCGCCGAGGGCGCCCGGCGATCGTTCATGAAGCTGGCGGCGGCCACCGCAACCCTGACCGGGCTGGCCATGACCGCAAGGATGACCGTCAAGGTAGTTGCGGCCGATGGCAAAAGCGCGTGCAAGAATGAACCTTGCCGCTGATCAGGCAGGATCGGGGCGATCCGGAAGCGACGCCCGCCAGTAACCAAAAACAACGCTCTCCCCATCGACATCGCGGTGGACGATATTTCTGTGTGCAACCTTCTTCGGGTATGCTACTTTCAGCACCTGGGATTATATTTCTGCTGCTGACCGGCAACGGCTAGGCAACAGGTATTTACCGGCTGATTCCGGTTCTTCCGGAAGAGCCTTCTTGCACACGGGGATTGTATGTCATCAATTATCACGTTTATCGGTTGGCACGACAGCGGCAAAACCACCCTTGCAACCCAGGTCGTAGCCGAACTGAAAAAACTCGGCTACCGGGTGGCGGTGATCAAATCGAGCAACGATGTGGGGATCGAGTTCGATACCCCCGGCACGGACACCTACAAGCACAAGGAGGCCGGCGCCGACAGCGTCATGATCGTGGCTCCGGATCAGATGGTGCTGCAGACCCAAAACAGCGGACTTTCCCTCCGAACCCTGGCCCATCGTTATTTCCCCGATGTCGATATAGTAATCGGCGAAGGTTTCAAAACCGCCAGGCAGATTCCCAAGATTGAAGTATTCAGAAGCCTTGACCAGCGGTTGCGCGATGAGGTGCACGGGGTGATTGCCGTGGCCACCGACCTGGAAGGCGTGGCCGAAGATTATGTCTTCCGCCTCGATGAGGCAAGCGAGATCGCGCTCTTTATCGAAAAACGCTACCTCCGCCAGAAGGGCGCGGCGGAGGTGACCGCCCTGCTGGTCAACGGCAATAAAGTTCCTATCAAGCATTTTGTCCAGGAAGTCCTGGCCGGAACGGTTCACGGCTTCATCAAGACCCTGAAGCTCAACGCCGAAATCAAGGAGATCGAGCTGCGCATCAAGATCGACGAGTGAGAAAAGAGACGAGGGTTTATCGTATGATGAGATTGTGCAATTCATCCTTGTCGCTTTTTTCATAGGGGAAATGGGTCTGCAGAATCAGGCCGATCTGGCGAATCGCCGCGCAGATCCCCTCGCAGCGGCGGCCCGACTTGATTCCTTCGATCAGCTCCGCGACGATACTCTCCCAGGCGTCCTGCTCGATTTTCCGGTTGATCCCTGCGTCGGCGAGGATCCAGACCTTTTGTTCCATCACCGAGATGAAGAGGAGGATGCCGTTTTCATCTTTGGTTTTATACAGTCGTTCGCTGAAGAAGGCGGCGAGCGCTGTTTCCCGGACCTCCCTCTCGACCAGCTGTCGATTGAGGAAGAAGCGTTTTACCTTGTCCGTACGCAGCGTCAGAACATAGAACGTCGGATAGCCGACCGCAAAAAGCACCAGAAACAGCCAGATGTTTTGCCCGCCGATCCAGAGATGCGAGCCGATAAGCTCGGTCAGCAGCAGGCAAAGCGGCAGGCTGATCGACGCACTGCACACCGCCGCGGCCATTGGATAATCATGGCTGTGGGAAACGATCATCGGCACAATCTCGCCGGAGGTGGTCTTCTCGACCTCGCGGACCACCTCCGTTACCCGGTCCTGTTCCGCTCCCGTTAAAAACTGCTCTGCCGGAGTCGTCATATTTACCATCCTCCCGAGGAGCCGCCGCCGCCGAAACCGCCGCCTCCGCCGCTGAAACCGCCGCCGAAACCGCCGGATGAAGACGAGCCTCCCGACGACCAGCGGCCGGTGGCAAAGTGCATACTGCCGAAGATCAGCCCGGCGAGAAAGCCGGCGATCAGTCCAGCGGGAATGAGGAGCAGGACGAGCCAGGACAAGCCGAGAAAAAACAGGCCAATAACCGGTGCAACAAGAGCCCCGAGGCCAGCCGCGGCCAGCCGATGCCTGCCGATAATTTTACCGATAATGAAGAAGGAAAAGAGCAAAAACGCCACCATTCCGCCAAAATCTTCAGGATCCTCCGGGCCGGACCCGGCAGGGCCCGGCGCACTGAATTCGCCGCGAACCGCGCCGATCATCGCCCTGACTCCGTCGATCACCCCCTGATCAAAGTTGCCGTTGCGAAACTGGGGGGTGATGATATCGCGGATAATCCTGCCTGAGGTTAAATCGGTAAGCGCCCCTTCCAGTCCGTAACCTACCTCGATCCGGAGTTTCCGCTCGTTTTTGGCAATCAGCAGCAGGGCGCCGTTGTCGCGGCCCTTCTGGCCGAGTCGCCATCTTTCTGCGACTTGCAGGGAGAATTCT
Source organism: uncultured Desulfopila sp. (assembly GCA_964441345.1). GTDB lineage: Bacteria > Desulfobacterota > Desulfobulbia > Desulfobulbales > Desulfocapsaceae > Desulforhopalus_A. The sequence continues at coordinate 23,600 of CAYTVF010000038.1, forward strand.
TCCAGATTTTCCCCCTCCAGAGAGTTAATCGTCAATACCGCCAGCTGGGTCGACTCCTCCCGTTCCAGGGTGGCGAGGACACTTTCCAGCTGCTGCACCGTCGCCCCGGAAAGTATGCGGGCATAATCGTTCACCCTGGCGGTCAGGGGCGGTACCTCCATTCCCTCCGCGAACCGGTTGCCGGTCAGCACCAGATTGAAGAGGAGCAGCGAGATCCAGAGTATCCGTTTACCTGTCGTCATAGGAATGCGCCACAGGGATGCCGGGTTAAAATTTCACTTTGGGGACGGCCTTCGCCGCTTCGTCCGCCTTGAAATATTCCTTGCGCTCCAGGTGCAGAAGTACGCTGTTGGTCAGGCTGGCCGGGAATTTGCGGATTGCCCCGTTAAACTCCTCAACCGCCTTGTTGTAGCGTTGCCGGGCCACATTGATCCGGTTTTCGGTTCCCTCCAGCTGGGTTTGGAGGTCAAGGAAATTCTGATTGGCTTTCAGGTCCGGATATCGCTCGACCACCACCATGAGTTTGCCGAGGGCCGAGGTCAGACCGCCTTGAGCCTCCTGGAAATTTGCCATGGCGGTCGGGTTGCTCAAATCGTCGGGGGAGATCTTCACTGAGGTTGCCTTGGCTCTGGCATTGATCACCGCCTGGAGGGTTTCCGTTTCATGCCTGGCATATCCCTTTACCGTCTCGACGAGGTTGGGAATGAGATCGCCCCGGCGCTGCAGGGTGGACTCGATATCGGCCCAGGCTTTGAAGACGGCTTCTTCCTGAACCTGCAGGCTGTTGTAGCCGCAGCCGCCGAGCAGGATGAGGGTGAACAGCATCAGCGCAGAACGAATGAGGTGGCGCATGATTCCTCCTGGT
>CAYTVF010000039.1:0-24395 GCA_964441345.1 uncultured Desulfopila sp.
TACAGCATATTTAATTTTATAAATTGCATTATCCTATTAAATACTGTATGTATATGCTCTTCCGAGCTTTACTACATGCTTACGAGATCTTTCTCGTCAGCTTTTTTTTTGCCAAAAAAAACAAACTCTTTGAAAACAAAAACACCTTTTTGTTCTCTTGCGACGCCTGGTAAGAGTGGCGTTGGGCAATTGACCAGGAGGTTGCCTGTTAAATTCAAGTAATGGAGTGGTCTCTGGTGCTGCCTGAACTTAAAGAAAACCTTCTGAAAGCTGGAAAAGAAGAAGGCTGTATTAGCTTCGACGATTTAAACGAACTGTTGCCAGATGACATAAAAGACCCTAACGAAATCGAGTCGATATTCAACTTTCTCGGAGCCCACTCGATTGAAATCGTAACAGTCGAAAAAAGTGGGGAGAAACGGACGCTTTCCGGGGAAGTCTGGGAAAAGACCGATGATCCTTCCGCCGACTCGGGTCATGATGAAGACATCGTGCTGGCCGATGACGAAACCCACGAAGCCGAGGAGACGACCACCACCTACCTTCGGGAAATGGGGCGGTTCGATCTGCTCACGCCGGAAGAAGAGGCCAAATACAGCAAAACCATTCGCCAGGGCTTCGAATCGATCATCAGTGCCATCCGCGAAGATGCTTCCGGGGTGAAGGAGGTGCAACTCCTGTGTGAGCGCATCGATCTCTGGGAGAAAAGGGACCCAACGCTCAAACCGAAGAAGCAGCAGCTTAATTTTATGCGGTATACCATCCTCAGTGCCGCAAAAAAATACCCCGATATTCGCGAATTGTTTGAGCTGCAGGCAAAACTCGAAGCCTACAGCCGATCGATTGAAGTAGCCAAGGATACCATGATCAGGGCGAATCTTCGTCTGGTGGTGTCCATTGCCAAGCGCTACATGCACCAGGGCTTGACCCTTGCCGATCTGATCCAGGAGGGTAACCTTGGCTTGATGCGGGCGGTTTTTCGCTTCGATTACACCAAAGGCAATAAATTTTCCACCTACGCCAGCTGGTGGATTCGCCAGGCGATCACCCGGGCCATTCTCGACAAGACCCGAACCATCCGTCTGCCGGTCCATTTCCTGGAACTCCGCAGTCAGTTCTTCAAGGCGTTCTATGCGCTTTTCAAAGAACTCGGGCGGGAACCTACTCCTCTGGAAATATCCAAGGCGACCAACCTGCCGATGGACAAAATCCTGTCGATTCTCGAGGCGTCGCGCGAACCGATCTCCCTTGAGACCCCGGTTGGCGATGACGACTCTACGCTCGGCGATTTCCTGGAAAATCAGGAGTCGCAGTCGCCTTACGATGCGGTTCAGACCAGGGAGTTGTCCGGACGGGTCAACGATATTCTCGAAACCCTCAGCGAAAGAGAGGAAAAGATCATTCGTCTGCGGTTCGGCATCGGCGAAAAAGCTGAATATACCCTTGAGGAAATCGGCAAACTCTTTAATGTCAGTCGCGAGAGAATCAGGCAGATTGAGAAGAAGGCCCTCAACCGACTCCGTCACTCAAGCCGTCGCGATAAGCTGAAATTCTTCATCGACTGATAACCATATCAAACCTCCTTTTGCCGGGTCCTTACACCCCGGCTTTCTCTTGTAACTGTGAATAATTTTATTGTTAAAGCCGGTCTGGGGAATATTCTTGAGAAAGTTATCGGTAACGAACGACTGAACTTTGCCGACGGCTTGCAGTTGTACCAGTGTAAAGATATTCTGGCGGTGGGCTATCTCGCCAACATGGTCAGAAACAGGGTCAACGGCGACAACACCTATTTCATCTTCAATCAACACATCAATTACTCGAATATCTGCACAAATCTCTGTAAGTTCTGTGCGTTCGGCCGGGCAAAAGACTCCGCGCTGGCCTTTGAGATGAGCGTTGCCGAAGTCAAGCAGAAAGTCCGCGACCGGCTCGCCGAACCGATCACTGAAATTCATATGGTGGGCGGGATTCATCCCGATTTGCCGTTTGATTACTATCTTGAGCTGCTGCAGGGAATTAAGGAAGTTCGGCCCGAGGTCCACATCCAGGCCTTTACCTGCGTCGAAATTGCTCATCTGGCCGAACTCTGCGGCAAACCGGTGGACGACACCCTCAACCTGTTGAAGGACGCCGGACTCGGTTCTCTGCCGGGTGGCGGGGCGGAGGTGTTCAGCCCGAGAATCCGCCAATTGACCTGCGAGAAAAAGCTTGCCGGCAGCGACTGGCTGGAGATCGCCAAAGCCGCCCATCGGCAGGGCCTGAATACCAACGCCACCATGCTTTACGGCCACATCGAAACGCTGGAGGAGCGCCTGGATCATCTCACCGCGCTGCGCGGAGCACAGGATGAAACGAAGGGTTTTCTGGCATTTATTCCCCTCGCATTTCATCCGAAAAATACTGCAATGTCCGAGCTTTCGCGAACCACCGGGCTTGACGATCTGAAAAATATCGCGGTCGCCCGGCTGTTTCTCGATAACTTCCCGCATATCAAGGCCTACTGGGTCATGATCGGTCCGCAGATGGCGCAGATAGCGCTCTCCTTTGGTGCCGACGACATGGACGGCACGGTCAAGGAGGAAGTGATCACCCATATGGCCGGAGCCGAGACGGAGCAGACCATCGGCAGCGAAACGCTTGTCCGGCTGATCAAGGACGCAGGACGGATTCCCGTACAGCGGGATACGCTCTACAACATCGTCGAAGTCTATAAGTAGAAAATAAAAAAACACGAAGGAGCAGTGCACCAATGCAGCTTGACAGTGTGGTCGAGAAAGTAGTTGCGGGCCAGAGAATAACCGACGAAGACTACTCTGTTCTGGAACAAGCCGGGGATTTGTATCGACTTGGTTTTCTCGCCGACGGTATTCGTCGCCGCAAACATCCGGAAAACCTGGTCACCTATGTCATCGACAGGAATATCAACTACACGGATATCTGCATATCCGCCTGTAAATTCTGCGCATTTTTCAAGGCTCCCGAGGATAAGCAAGGCGATAAGCAAGGCTATTTACTGAGCTTTGCGGAACTCGCGGAGAAGATCCGGGAAACCCAGGCCCTCGGCGGCACCCAGATTCTGCTGCAGGGAGGACTTCATCCGGGGCAGCCACTGGAATATTATGAGGAGATGGTCCGGTTCATGAAGGCTACCGGGATCCATGTCCATGGTTTTTCCCCCCCGGAAATCTGCCATTTCGCCACGCTCTCCGGGCAGCCGATTAAAGAAGTGATCAGGCGGCTTATCGCGGCAGGGCTTGATTCGATTCCGGGCGGGGGAGCGGAAATTCTCAGCGACCGCGTGCGGCAATTGGTCGCCCCTCGTAAATGCAGTGCCGATCAATGGCTGGAGGTTATGGAGGAGGCTCACCATCAGGGCTTACGGACTTCCGCCACCATGATGTTCGGCCACGTCGAGACCAAGGAGGAGAGGCTGGAGCACCTCCGGCGCCTCCGCGAACTGCAGGACCGGACCGGCGGGTTTACCGCATTCATCCCCTGGCCCTTCCAGCCCGGCCATACCCCTCTGGCCCATATCGAGAAAACCACAGCCGTCGAATATCTCCGGATGCTCGCGCTTTCCCGGATCTACCTTGACAATTTTGCCAATATTCAGGCCTCATGGGTGACCCAGGGGCCAAAAGTCGCTCAACTCTCCCTGTCCTTTGGCGCTAATGATTTCGGCAGCACGATGATCGAGGAAAATGTCGTCGCCGCGGCGGGGGTCAGTTTCAGACTTTCCGAACAGGAAATTCGCACGCTGGTCACGGATGCAGGCTTTAAGCCCGCTCAGCGGCTGATGGACTACCGCCTGGTCTAGCCTCACTCTCCGGTTTTTGGGGGAGCAGAAGGATGTTTCATGAAAACTCAGGCAAAGACAATTATCTCCTCTGAATGGATGGTCCCGGTGGATAAACCGGTGATTCACGATGGCAGTCTGGTTATGGCCGATGGCCGAATCGCCGATATTGGCAGGCGGGAAGAGATTCTCGCACACCATCCCGGGACCCGCGAGACTCGTTACCCGTCGGTCCTCGTTCCCGGCCTTATCAATGCCCATATCCATCTGGAACTGTCCCACCTTGGCAATATTCCCGAACCTCTCCCGCAGCAGACTTTCACCGACTGGATTGCCGAACTCCTGGCCAAAAGAGCGGCTGCCGTGAGCGGTGAGGAGCGATCGGCCGCCTTCTCAGCCCTTTTGCACGACCAGTACGGATCGGGGGTGTTGCTGATGGCAGATACCGGCAACGAATTGCTGAGCGAACTGCACAGCCCGGCCACGGAGGGGTGGCCAAAAATCGAACGGATGGTGGAATATCTCGGACCGGACAGGCAGGCCTGCCTGGCTGCCCGGGAAAAAATCAGCGGTCTCGATGACCGGATTGCGGTAACTGGCCATGCTCCCTATTCGACCGGACCGGAACTGTTACAGTATATCAAGACCAGATGCCGTCGACTGAACCAGATATTTTCCATTCATACCGCCGAGAGTGCTGCCGAACTCCCGTTTCTGCGCTCGAACACCGGTATTTTCCGTGATTTTCTCGAAAAAAGAAATCGCTGGGACGGTACTTTTTCTTCCGCTGCGGTGGGGTTTTCCGGAACAATCGAGTATTATGACCAGCTTGGTATTCTCGATGAGATGACCCTGCTGGTTCACTGTGTTCACGTGTCGGAAAAAGAACTTGTGGTAATTGCCGAGCGGGGCGCCCATATCTGTCTTTGCCCGGGAAGCAACCGGTTCCTGAGGGTAGGCCGGCCACCTGTGGCAGAAATGCTCCAGGCCGGGATACTTCCGGCCCTGGGGACCGACTCGCCGGCGTCAAACCAGGTCATCGATCTTTGGCGAGAAATGCAGATACTTGCGGCAGACAACCAGGAAATCGACCATGACAAAATTTTCGCCATGGCCACGCTGGGGGGCGCACGGGCCCTCCATGCCGAGAAAGACTGCGGCAGCCTGACCATAGGGAAGAAAGCCCGGTTTCTCCATGTTTCCTCACCTGCTCTGCTGCGATGCACGAATGGACCGGAGGTGATGCGGGAACTTGTTGCCGCCGGCCGGCCGGCGGAAATTTCATGGATTTTGAACAATAGCTCAGGTTGTACGGGATCATAGAGAGGAACGATGCACATGAATAATTCAGGGAAGACGTCAGCCAGGATTGGGATGGTGAATTATATCAATATGGCCCCCATATATGAAAAATGGAAAGCTACCGTCAACCGGGATGACTGGCAGCTGGTCGAGGCGACGCCGGCGGTTTTGAACAAAAAACTGGCCGGTGGTCAAGTCGATCTGGGTTTTGTGTCGAGCTATGAATATGGTGTCCATGCTGAAAACTATAAGGTGCTGTCGGGGCTGTCGATCAGCGCCAACGGCCCGGTCGGTTCGGTATTTCTTTTCTCCCATGTACCGCTGGATCAACTGGACAACGCCCCGGTTTTGCTCAGCTCACAGTCCGAGACGTCGGTATGTCTGGTGAAAATCATCCTTGAGGAATTTAACAATGTTCACCCGAAATACGAAACGGGGGATGTCCTGACTGCTCTGAAAAAGGACTACAAAGCCTTGCTGGCCATCGGTGACGACGCCCTCAGACTGGTCGATACCTCGATCTTTCTCTATCAGTTCGATCTGGGCGATATCTGGAAACGGGAAACGGGGCTCCCCTTTGTTTTTGCCGTCTGTGCCGTCCGGGAGGGTTTTTGCGCGGAACATTCGGAAACGCTGATTGAAATCCATCGGGAACTGCTCAGGTGTCGCGATGAAGGCAAGACCGAGCTGAAGAGTGTCTGCGCAATAGCGGCGCCGCGGATCCCCATGACGGAAAAAAGATGTTACGAATATCTCCTGGCCATTGAGTACGATCTTGGTGGCCAGAAACGCAAGGCCTTGGAAACGTTCTTTGAATATCTCATCAAGCGGGGGGATATCGGCAGCAATGCTCTGCCCGTGAAGATTATCTCCAATCTCTATTAGAAACAAAATGACTACAGTTGCTCAAAAGCAAAAAATTATATTGGGGATTACCGGGGCGAGCGGAATGCTTTTTGTAACCTCTTTTCTGGCCGCTCTTGCCGATCTGGCGGTCGATGTCCATGGTGTTTGCTCGGAGGCGGGCAGAAAAGTCCTGAAAATGGAACAAGGGCTCGATCCGCAGCAACTGCCGGGGATATCGGCCTGGTTCGATCATGAAGATATGTCCGCCCCTCCCGCTTCCGGATCGAGCGATTATACCTCGATGGTGGTTTTACCATGCAGCATGGGGTCTCTCGCGGCCATTGCCGGAGGTCTGTCGATCAACCTGATCCACCGGGCGGCCGACGTCATGCTGAAGGAGAGGAGAAAACTGGTGCTGGCGATCAGGGAAACGCCCCTCAATCGCACCCACCTGAAGAATATGCTGGCGGTTCATGATGCGGGGGCGATCCTCTGCCCGACCATGCCAAGCTATTATTTACGGCCTGCCACCCTGGAACAGGCTGCCGAGACCTATACCTGGCGTCTCGCCGATCAACTGGGGCTGCACATTCCCGGAAGGAAGAGATGGAACGACACGACACTATAATGAATAAGATTGCCGTGAAAAAGATTGCTGTGGAAAAGATTGCTGTTCTTCTGGAAATGATCCAGTTCAAACTGACCATCTTTGCTATGCCTTTTGCCTTCATCGGCGCTTTTCTTGCCGCCCGGGGAATGCCGGGAGGGCGCGTTGTTCTCCTCGTTATTCTGGCAATGGTCGGTGCACGAACATGCGCCATGGGCTTTAACCGCATCGTCGATCGCAAATTCGATCGGGGCAACCCCCGGACCGCGACCAGAGCAATTCCGGCGGGGACGGTAAAACTGTGGGAGGCCTGGGCTATGGTCATTCTCGCCGGGACTCTTTTTTTTATTGCCTGTGGGCAGCTCAACCCCCTCACGCTGCAGCTGTCGCCGTTTGCCTTAGGACTCACTCTCTTTTATTCACTGACCAAAAGGTTTACTTCCTTTTGCCATCTTATTCTCGGCATGGCCCTTGCTTTCTCGCCACTCGGGGGGTGGGTCGCAGTGAGCGGACAGCTGCACAATTACCCCTATATGCTTTCGCTCGGAGTCCTGTTCTGGGTCGCAGGGTTTGACACCATCTATGCCTGCCTAGATGCCGATTTCGACAAGAAAACCGGGCTCTATTCCCTGCCGTCGCGCCTGGGCAAGAAGAGGGCCTTCCGGCTTGCCGGCGGATTTCATGTTCTGGCCTTCATCCTCTTTACCCTGACGGGCGTGCAGGCCGGTTTGAATCGTTTTTATTATATGGGAATCGTGCTGACGGCAGGAGCACTCCTCTATCAGCATATGCTGGTAAAACCCGACGATCTGTCGCGCATCCACGCATCATTTTTTTCCATGAACGGCTTTATCAGCATCACTTTGTTTGCGGCAACCTGGATATCACTCATCACCATCTAAACGTGACCGAGATGATGATACTGCGAAACCTGCTGGCGATTGTTTTTCTTATTGCGGGGTATCCCGGCCAGGCTGTCGCGGGCCATGCCGTCGCGGGCGATGCCGCCGCGGCGATAGATTCCCGCCGGCCGCTCTATGGCGAGATAGATCCAGGACTTCTGGCAACCGGTTATTCCGGCAAAGAGAAGCTGGTTTACGATGTCTCCTGGACCGGCGGCATAAAAATCGGCGAACTGCATCTTCAGGTGAACGCTCTTGCCGAAAAAGGTGGCGAATATGAAATACGCGCCGAAGTCACGACCAAAAACGGCGCGATCGATCTGCTCTATCCCATTGAGGACCTGCATGTCACCAAGGTTCGCGGTCCGAAACGGCTGCCTTATCATTATGAAATCTGGCAAAAGGAAGGGTTTAATTACCGCGCCCATCGGGTGATTGAGTATGACCAGGAGGGAGGAACGATTAAATATACAAAAAATAACAAGATCGAAGGCCTCTTCCAGGTCGAAGGTGAAACCAACAATGAATTCTCATCTTTTTTTAACAGCAGGCTGATGGATTTTCCCATCGGCGGCCGTTTCATTGTACCCACCTTTGCCGACAAGAAACGGATTGAAGTGGTTGTCAATGCCGTCTCAAGAAAATTTTTTCAGGAGACCCTTCTTGGGCCGGTAACCGCCGTGGAAATCATGCCGATCATGAACTTTAAGGGGTTGTACGATAAGAAAGGGGATACGGTTATCTGGTACACCGACGATGAGTGCCGGGTACCGATTCAAATCAACTCGAAAATTCTCATCGGTTCGCTTACCGCCGATCTGGTTTTCTATGACAATCCGGCCTGTTCCCGGTATGCGGCAATTGAGAAAAAACTGCATAAAAAAAATAAACAATAAGAAATTTCAAGGAGTAGCTTCATATGAAACCACCTGTAAAAACAACCGATTTCCCCGCATTGATCCTCAGACACCGCGGGAAAGTCCGGGATATGTATGAAATTCCCGGTCTCGACGATACCTTGCTGATGGTCGCGACCGACCGTATCTCCGCCTACGATGTTATCATGGACGATGCGATTCCGGGCAAAGGCGAAATACTTACCCGACTCTCGCTCTTCTGGTTTGATCTGCTTGGCGATATCGTTGCAAATCATCTGATTACCGCCGATGTCGAAAAATATCCCGAGGTATGCCGGCCCTACGCCGAGCAACTGCGGGGACGGTCGATCCTGGTAAAAAAGACCAAGCCGCTCACCATCGAGTGTATTGTTCGCGGGTATATCTCCGGATCGTTCTGGAGTGCTTACCGGAAAGATCCGGTGGTGTGTGGTTTTCGGCTGCCTGCCGGCATGAAAGAGTCGGATAAATTCCCGCAACCGCTTTTTACTCCCTCAACCAAAGCGGAACTTGGCACCCACGATGAAAACATCTCGCTTGAAGCCATGGAAAAGATTGTCGGCAACCAACAGGCGCAGAAAATAGCGGAAATCTGCATTGCCCTCTACCTAAAGGCTGCCGATTACGCCCTGACCAAAGGGATAATTATTGCCGACACCAAATTTGAGCTTGGCGAGCATAATGGCGAACTGATCCTGATCGATGAGGTTTTGACCCCCGATTCCTCGCGCTTCTGGCCGGTTGACCAATATGAGCCGGGCAGATCTCAGCCGAGCTTCGATAAACAATACCTGCGCGATTATCTTTCCACCCTCGACTGGGACAAGACGCCGCCGCCGCCCCCCTTGCCCCCGGAGATCATTGAAAAAACGAGATTGCGGTACGAAGAGTCGGTGCAGCGAATAACCGGAAAACGCTGAGCAGACGCCGGTCGCCCGGCCATTTTCATTGATCGTTTATTGGTAGCCATGCAGCTCGATGGACACTCCCCTCTCCCCTTGCGGGAGGGGGTCAGGGGGGGGGGGAAGCTCACCCAATTCGAACTTGACATGGCGGCGGATCGTATTAAACTAAGTTTAATAAACCAAGTCTAATCGAGGTGCCATTATGCAGACATACAACATTCACGAAGCTAAAACCCATTTATCTCGGCTGGTGGAGCAAGCAGCTAAGGGTGAGCCGTTCGTCATCGCCAAATCCGGTAAGCCGTTGGTCAAGGTTATTCCGCTCACTGCGCCGGGGCCTGCCCAGATCAAACGGTTTGGCTTTATGGCTGGACAAATAAGCGTGCCGGATGACTTCGACCGGATGGCCGAAGCAGAAATAGTGAAGATGTTTGAAGAGAGCACATGAAGCTGCTACTGGACACTCACCTGCTGCTATGGGCAGCACAAGGTATTGAATATCTGCCATCGGATGCCCAGATGCTGATGAGCGAACCTGAAAACGAATTATTCTTCAGCGTCGCCAGTCTGTGGGAAATCGTTATCAAATGCGGCTTGGGCCGTGAAGATTTCAAGGTGGATCCACACGTACTGCGACGTAGCCTGTTGGACAACGGCTACCATGAAATGCCGATCCACAGTGAGCATGCGGTAGCCATCGGGGCCTTGCCGCCAATCCATAAAGATCCCTTTGATCGCCTTCTCGTCGCGCAGGCCATTGTCGAGGGCATAACACTGCTGACGGCCGATATACAGGTGGCCAAATATCCCGGTCCGATACAACGCGTCTAACAATGGCAGGGAAAAACAAGCTGCAGCCTTTACTGCGCTGGCTTGCCGGCAAGGCAAAACCGCAGAACCGCATCAAGGGATTGGTCCTGGAAAAGGTAGTCGGATTCAAGCAGGACCCGCGGGGTCACCCTGGTACTGCAGAGCAGCATCTCCTCGGCCATCTGGCCAAACATCAGTTTCACCATAAAGCCGGGAATCCTGAAAATGGCTGGACGCTTGAGGGCTCTGCCGAGACTCTCGGCGAGTACCTTGTTTGTTGTCGGAATCGGACTGACTACGTTGACAGGGCCGTGGATGTCTGTTCTGTCGATCAGAAAGTCGACGATCGCGACCAGATCTCTGATGCTGATCCAGCTGAGATATTGGTCGCCGCTGCCGATCGCACCGCCAAAGCCCGATTGGAAAGGGGGAATCATTTTGTGTAAAGCCCCCCCTTTGGGACTGAGAATCATGCCGAATCGCAGGTTGACAACCCGTACCCCCATGGATGACAACCGCTCCGTCTCCTTCTCCCATTGCCGGCAGACATCGGCGAGAAAACCTTCCCCCGAGGAGCTGTTTTCATCGAGTATCTCATCGTCCCTGCTCCCGTAATAGCCCACGGCCGAAGCGCATAAAAACACCCTGGGTTTGTGCGGCAGCATCGATATGAAATCGATCAGTTCTCGTGTCCCGACGACTCGGCTCTGTAAAATTCGCTGTTTTTTCTTCGCAGTCCATCGGCCATCGGCCACATTTTCGCCGGCCAGATGGACGACGGCATCGAATGTGTTGTCTCCGGTGGATGGCAGGGACCGGGTCGCCCAGAATTGATTGGGCGGAGGTTCGCTGTTACGCTTCAAACATTGAATCGAGTGCCCCCTGGCAAAGAGATACTCTATCAAGGCATTGCCAACCAATCCGGAACAGCCGGTTAAAAGAGTTTTCATGATTGCAGCTCACCATTATTCTGTTGATTCGTTATTTGGCCGGCGAGGGACAGGTCGCATCGGTGTTTTTTTCATACCATCGATGAGATGCCACAGCGCCATGACAGGGTGGTGCCAGATCATTTTCGGCCCGGAAAATCGCATGATTTCCCTTATTCGGGCCTGCATGTTTTTTTTATAGCAATGAATGGGACATTTGCCGCAGGTTGGTTTCATCGCCTGGAAAGGGCAAAGTCCCAGTCTTTTACGGGCATATTCAAGCAACTCATCGCATTCTTGACAAAGAGTCCAGGGCCGCCCGGGGTGGTGGCGGCGGCAATAAATCTCCACCATCGCCTGTATGGTCTTCAGTTCTCTTCGCAGTCGGGGAGGAAGATTCATCTCTTCGTTTTTCTCAGTCCTGTTCAACATCGAATATGTCGAGTCTGCTCGATAATTGCCTCGCACACCTGATCATGGGTCAGCAGGGAGCTTTCAATGGTAATATCGGCATATTTTTCATAGAGCACCAGCCGTTCGGCAAAAAGGTCATCGAAACTTTGCCCGGGACGTTTGGCTATTCCCCGGCTTTCGTAATTACCCACCCTTCTCCGCAGGGCGGCAAGATCGGCATGCAGGAACACCGCAATGCCATTCTGTTTCAGGTGATGCATCGCCGGTTCGCTGTAGGCCGCACTGCCTCCCGTCGCGATGACATGATGTCGGCAATCGATGCTCAGCAGAGCCTGTTGTTCCAGGGCCCGCAAGGCCATGTGTCCTTGTGTATCGACTATTTGCTGGAGGGTCCTGTCCGCCATTTTCTGGATTAAAATATCGGTATCAAGAAAGTCTAAGGCAAGCATTTTTGCCAGGATCACCCCAACCGTGCTTTTTCCCGAGCCGGGCATGCCTACCAGAATTATATTGGTCTTTGCCGATTTCATAATGCCGCTGTAAAATTTGAGATATTAAGGGCTATTCTCATCAACCATAATCACCCGATCGCCCAAACACCACTTTACCTTTATTACCGGCAAGATGCCATACAGGAGCGCCATAGCTGCAAATTCAAGGGAGGATTATCGGGATTTTCTTCACCTCGGCAACCTTGCCGGATTGATTATTTTATGAAAAATAATGCCAGGGTAATTATCATATAGTACTGTAGTAGGGAGCGCACATAACCAAATGATGCATTAACTCTTCGCTTGCCGGTTAAACAAAAGGAAAAATAATGGATATCTGGAAAAAAATCACAGACTGGTATGACTCGACCCATATCCATGAGCAGGTTAAGGATGTCGATGTCGTTGGTTTGTTCACCAATCTCTGGTTCGTCATCCCCTTCGGGCTCATGGTTGGCTACATGTTGTTCAAACAACAATGGCGGGATCTGATCATCGTGGCCATCTTCATTGCGGTATGGTGGGTGTCCGGCACCCCTTACATGGACTCGCTCATCGTCGACGGAATTCTGCAGATGGATAAAATACTGCCGGTGGTCTTCGGAGGTGCGGCCGCCCTGGGATTCGTCATTTATCTGTTGTTTGGCCGATCAGATTGATAAAAGCTGAAAATGCAGTTGCGAAATTGTTCATGGACAGAAGGCAGCTGAAAAAAAGACTCCTGGAAATTTTAGAGAAAGAAAAACTCGAAACGATCTTGCAGGTAATTTCCGGGTATCAGGAACACCTGCTGCTGAACCCCTTATTTATCGCTCTTTGCAACCGCGAAGAGAAAGTTCGCTGCCATGCCGTATGCTGTTTCGGTCGTATCGTTCCGGCGATGGCGATGAGGGATATGGAATCCGCCAGGATCGTGATGAGACGGTTTCTCTGGTCGTTGAACGATGAGTCCGGCGGGATAGGGTGGGGGGCACCTGAAGCCATGGCCGAGATCATGTGTCACAGCGAACGATTGCGGAGCGAGTATCTGCACATGCTCATTTCCTATATGCGGGAAGATGGCGATGAACGGTTTCAGGATGGCAATTATATCGAACTGCCGATGCTGCAAAGAGGGCTGTTGTGGGGAATCGGCAGATTATGTCAATTGCACCGCGGCGAAATGATCGAGCACCGGATTGGTGGCGATGTCGCGGCTTACCTCAACTCACCGGACAGCCATGTGATTGGCCTTGCAATCCGGTGTCTTGGCATGCTCGGTGCCTCCTCCGAGTCCGCAAGAATTGCTCCTTTTCTAAAAAACAATACAGAGCTTTCCCTTTTCATCGATGATGCCATCCAACATGTCACCGTTGCGCAAATTACTGAGCATGCCTTGCTGCAGATTGATCAGTGAACGTATCCTCTTTCAGAGAATTCCCTCGGGAACCGGCACCACCTTGTTTGCGCCGAGAATAAAACCTCCATCCATCCGCAGAGTTGCTCCGGAAAAATAGGTCGCCGCAACCGCCAGAAAATACACGGCATCGGCGACTTCTTCGGGGCTGCCGGTCCTCTCCAGTAAAACGCCGCCACGGAGATCCGCTTGTTGCTCTTCCGTCAGTGTTGCCCATCCCCGGGTTCCTTCTCCGTGTCTGCCCCTGATCAGCCCGAGCATGAGTTCGTTGACTCGCACCTTGGGCGCGGCCTGCCTGGCCCATGTTTCCGTCAGAATCTGAATCGATCTATTGGCAGCACTGTATCCGTCACTGAAAAAGGCGGCCGCCGGTCCGCTGCGGCCGGTAAGGGCCGCGATTGAGGAGATATTGACTACCGCGCCGCCTTGCCGCTCTCTCATTAACGGATAGATATGCTGAAACAGAAGCCACTTAGCCTTGAGTGTCGTGTCGAATTCGAGGTTCCATTGCTGCTCATTATGCGGCAGGTCATAGCTGCCGTGGACAACCGGCATGCCGCCTCTCTCAATATTGTTGATAAGAAAATCCACACCACCGAAGCGATCATCTATTGCGGCTGCGAGCTGAACCACCTCTTTTTCATCGCGCAGGTCGGCCGGAAGGCACCAATAATCGAACCCACTCGCGGTAAACTCGTTGTTCAGCTCGGTAATCGACTCGGGCCAATCGAAAACCGGCAGGATGAGAGATGCACCCTGCGCGCCGAAGCGGCGGGCGATCGCCCGTCCGATTGGCCGGGAACCTCCGGGAATGAGAGCAACTTTGCCATGAAGTGCCATATCGAATTACCAGAATATTGAATTGAGCCGGGAACGGGACGGTTCCCTTACCGAAGTATCGATGTCGTCCATGGGCCGCAATCTGAACATGGCGAGTATATTGTCGTCCATGCACAGCCGATAGTCGTCGGTGGCGAGAATATTGTTGTTTACCGGGTTGATGAGTCTCGCCGAGATATAGAGGATTCTTTCCGAACGTGAGACTGTCCCCACCAGAATCGCCTGCGCCTGATGTTCGCCGCTGATTTTTGCAAGGTCCCTTGATAAAATCGTCTCCCCTGATTTCGGCTCTATGGTAAGAGTCGAGGCCATTTTAATCTCTCTGACCGTATAGCCAAGTTGAACGAGTCTTGAACCGATATGTTCCTGAAGAATCCTGCCGAATTTGGAGGTTTGCTTCAGATCGTTGTTATCGACAAAGGTCGTCACCAGAATCGGCATGTCCGGATGGCTGGGAACGAGTGGAGGTATTGTTCGATCGATCAGATTATCGGCTATTGCGTATGAAAAATCGACGAGGTTGGTGCTTCCCCCAAAGGTATTTTCGAGCGGCGTACAGTTCAGGGTTGCACAACCCGTTTGCAAGAACAGCACGAGGGCGAGAACAATAAAAGTGATATGAAGGTGCGGGCAGGATGACCTGAACTCATTCCATGTTAAGCGTTGCCGGTTCATGAATAGGGTAACCTTTTAAATATCTTTTTTTTCAGGGGATGGGATTTGCAGCGGAGCCGGTTCAATGTGGCTTGGTTCCGGTATGATATGGCTTGGTCCCGGCAGGGCCTTTTTGCCGGTCGCCGGTTTCGGTTCCATTGTATTGCCACTCGAAAGCTTGATGGTTTTTGTTTGTGGCAACTGGTTCTGATAATGCCAGAAATCCTTGTCGTTAATGTAGTAAATATCCGAAGATCTGAACAGATACTCTTTGCTCTTTACTATTGAGCTGGTGATGATCACCTCGAATTGGCCGTTGGATGTGAAACTGGTATTGGCAATATCGGCAGCGGCTCCCGCGGCCATGATGACCAGATCGGTAGGGGCATCCCGCAACACCACGATCGCAGCCGACAGGGCGGTCAGGAGTCCCGGCTGAAGACTGCGCGCGCGATTGGCGGTATGCCGAACGACCTGGACCTTGTAGAGAATTTCCAACTGCTCCGCATCTTTTTGATTTCGTGTCGGGATACCGAATCCGACAAGATGGGTAATCAGCAAATCGCGAAACGCTTCATTGAAACTGCTGGTTTCATTCTGACCACAGGGCATCGCCTCGTCGCCGCAGGTTTCCTTGACAAAAACCGCCTTGTCAATATTATCGGTAATGATGAGCTCATTGTTGATGCGATTGGCCAGATCGGCAGCCAGCACTTCCCAGTGATGGGAGGCCTGCATTTTCTGCTGCTGGGCATAGGGGTAGCTGATCGGCTCGGGTATTCGGCTGGCGCAGCTGCCGCAAAAAACCAGCAGGGTTATGAGGAGACAGGTCGAACGCATAGGAATTCTCCAGGAGATTGAGGATGTTTGTTGCAAAACTGTATCGGACGCCGCCGGAAAAAGTAAAGGAAAATATGTGATTCTGCATAGCTATATTGTTGTTGCGCGATATTCGTTCTTATACTAAGACGGTAACGATGCTGCCCGGTCCATGAAAAGCGGATTGAGCAGCAAGAATCAGCCGCCCCGGAAGTTTACTTTCATTTATCGGATTATTAAAAAAAGTGACCATTGATCTGCATATTCATTCGACTTTCTCCGACGGGAGCATGACACCGACCGATCTGGTCCGATTCGCCCGGAGAAAAGGGTTGTCGGCTATCGCCATAACCGATCATGATGCGATCGACGGCATTGACGAGGCCCGTGCCGCCGGCCTGCGCCTTGGAGTTTCGGTTGTTCCGGGTATTGAGTTGAGTGTCAAACATTGCAGCTTAACCCTGCATCTTCTCGGCTATCTGTTCGATCACGAGCAGCCGGAGTTTCTCCGGGCACTGCAGCGCCTGCAGGACGGCCGGCTGGAAAGGAACCATAAGATCCTCGATATCCTGAACCGGCAGGGCATCGATATTCGGTTTGATGAATTGCAGCAGGTCTCCGGCCAGGGACAGAGCGGCCGGCCGCACATCGCCCAACTGTTGATCCGCAAGGGTGTCGTAAATAATATGGATGCGGCCTTTGATAAATATCTGGGCCAGGGAGGAGCGGCCTATGTACCCCGCTTTGTTTATCCTGCCGCCGAGGCGATTGCGCTCCTCCACAAGGCAGGCGGAGTTGCGGTCCTTGCCCACCCGCAGCAGCTGGAGAAATCGGGGGGAAATTTTACCGAAGTGATTGCCGAACTCAGCCGGCAGGGGGTGGACGGACTTGAAGTCTATTACCCCACCCACTCCCGGCAATTCCGCAAGATGCTGCTCAGATTGACGAAAAAGCACGATCTGCTTGCCACCGGGGGAAGCGATTACCATGGCGCCATTCGACCCGGAACAACCTTGGCCGGCGGGAGGAATTGTTCGGTGCCGGACGATGTGCTGGTGCTGATGGAAGATCGACTCCTGGGAAAACGGCAAGATTGCAAAACCGATCTCATTCTGTGAGGGAAATTACGTGACTATGTTTTCGATCCTTGTGGTTGATGATGAGCCGAACTATCTGATAGTGTTATCCGAACTCTTGAAGGATGAAGGGTTTGAGGTATTCACCGCCGCCGATGGCCCGGCGGGCCTGGCGATAGTGGATGAGGTCGATCTCGATATCGTGATCACCGATATGCAGATGCCCGGCATGAACGGCCTGCAGTTTCTGCACGCAGTCAAAGCCAGGCAACAGGATCTTCCCGTTATAGTCATCACTGCTTTCGCCGAGGTCGATAAGGCCGTACAGGCGATGCAGGCCGGTGCCTTCAGCTATCTGGCCAAGCCATTTTCCAACGATGAACTGATCATTACCCTGAAGAAAGCGGGGCACCATTATTCACTTATCCGCGAGAACACCAGATTACGGGACGAAATCAAAGGCAAAAGCGGATTCAGCGGCATGGTCGGTAAAAATCCGAAGATGATTCAGGTGTATCAACTGATAGAAAAGGTGGCCCCGACCCATGCCTCGGTGTTGATCACCGGCGAGAGCGGCACCGGCAAGGAACTCGTCGCCAAAGCAATCCATGTCAACAGTCCCAGGGAATCGCAACCATTTATCGCCGTCAATTGTGCCGCCCTCTCCGAGAATCTTTTGGAAAGCGAGTTGTTTGGCCATGAAAAAGGGGCCTTTACCGGTGCGGTTGCCATGCGTAAGGGAAGGTTCGAGCTGGCCGACACCGGCACGATATTTCTTGACGAGGTCGGCGAGATACCGCTGCCCCTGCAATCCAAATTGCTCCGGGTGCTGCAGGAAAAAACCTTCGAACGGGTCGGCGGGGCTAAAACCCTTGAGGTCGATGTCCGGATAATCAGTGCTTCCAACAAAGACCTGCGCGAGGAGGTTGCGGGCGGACGTTTCCGGGAGGATCTCTTCTATCGCCTCAATGTCATCCCCATCACCCTGCCCGCGCTGCGCGAACGGATGGATGACATGCGGCCTCTTGCCGAATTCTTTGTGGAAAAATACCGCAAGGAACTGGCCAAAGAGAAGCTGCAGATCTCGCCCGACGCGCTCAAGCTGCTGATGAAACTCCCCTGGGAGGGGAATATCCGGGAACTTGAAAACACCATTGAAAGAGCGGCAATTCTCTGCAGCAACGACACCATCGAGGCAGAAGATGTGCAGCCGGATACCTTGTATGCGGAAGAAAAAACATCCCTGAATCAGGAAGTGGATCTCAGGCAGTTATTCCCTGAGGATGCCGGGTTGAACGATGTACTCCATGCCGTCGAAAAAACCATGCTCACCCAGGCTCTGATCGACACCGAATACGTGCAGGCGAGGGCCGCCGACAAGCTTGGCATTACCAAGAGTCTGCTGCAGTATAAAATGAAAAAGTATCGAATAAAAAAACGAAAGTAGCCGTCACGTTTCCGGTCGTTGCCGGATTATTTTTTCTCCTGGTAACCCCAGTGCAGCTTATTGCGCAGGATGGTGAAATAGTCACGCGTCGAAGAGACGATCAGCTGGAGAAAATGATTGGCGGTTTCAATCTCCAGCACGTCGCTGTCCTTCATTTCCCAGAATGCCTGGCCGTCGATGATGACTTGGCCGTGCTCACTGTTGCTGCCGGCTTCGAAGCGGGTTCTGATCTGTTTATCGGGGGGGAGAATTATCGGTCTGCTGCTGAGCATGAACGGGCAGATGGGGGTGACGGTAATGGTCGCCAGCCCGGGATAAACGAGGGGGCCGCCCGCCGACAGGTTATATGCGGTCGATCCGGTCGGGGTCGAGAAGATCAGTCCGTCCGCCCGGTAGGTGGTGATATATTCATCGTTGGCGGTGGTCGACAGGTTGAGCAGCCGGTCGAGCACGTTTTTTGTGATGACAACGTCGTTCAAGGCATAGCGATAAGCGGTTTTCTGCTTGCTGTTCACCAGCCGGGCCCGCAGCATGAGCCGATTCTCAATGGTCACCTCGCAGGTCAAAATCCGCTCCAGGGCCATAAAGGTTTCATTTTCCGTGAGCTCGGTTAAAAAACCGAGATTGCCCATATTGATGCCGAGCACCGGAATCGAATGCCGGGCGGCGTTCTCGGCAATATGCAGCAGAGTGCCATCCCCGCCCAAAACAATGAGTATGTCGAGGTCGGGGGTGATGTCGTTCAAAGAGACGGCGATGCCCCTCTGCTGCAGCCAATCGGAGAGGGTCGCGGCATACTCATCCGGTCGCTGGTCGTCCTTTTTGGTGATCAGTCCGGCTTTTTTTATCTCAAGTCCCTTCTTGATTCTAAACGGGGTTGAATTATAGGTCATTCGAGTTTGCCAAGTTGTTTGGAGCGAATAACGGCGGATTCAACGATATCCATGATGATTCCATGAAAACCGTACTTTTCCAGGACATGGAGTGCGGTTATGGCGGTGCCGCCCGGCGAGGTCACTTTGCCCCGCAATGCGGCGGGATGCTCGCCGCTTTCCCGGAGGAGCTTGACCGAACCGGAGACCGTCTGCAGGGCGAGTTTTTCCGAGATCACCCTGGTCAAGCCGGCCTTGACACCGGCATCTATCAGAGCCTCGACAAACGAGAATACATATGCGGGACCACTGCCGCTCAGACCGGTTACGGCATCGAGATGGATTTCATCGAGAACGACAACCTCGCCCACCGCGAGAAAGATCTCCTCGGCCATGCGCAGTTCCTCATCGCTGACATTCTCGTTCTTGCTGAGCGCCGATGCCCCTTCAAGAACCAGGGCGGGAGTGTTCGGCATGACCCGGATGATTTTTGTTTCGTTCTTGCCAAGCGTCTTGATATAAAACGATATGGGCAGCCCCGCTGCGATGCTGATCAGAATATGGTCCGGCCGGACGCGGTCCCTGCAGTCTTCCAGCAATGCTTTCATGGTCTGTGGCTTGACCGCCAGGATGACTAATCTGCTGGCTTCAAGAACGGTACTGTTATGCGGATAGGTTTTAACCGAATAGACCTTTTCGAGATGATCGCGCCGAAAATCATTGGGTTCGGCGACGAGGATATTTTCTTTCTGATAAAGGCCTGAAGCAATGATTCCCCTGATGAGGGCTTCTGCCATCTGGCCACCGCCGATAAAACCAATTTTTTGTTTCATTTGTGTTCCTGGAGCCTGAATTTGTCGGAAAAGTTCATGATAAAATATATCGATGCAATCATAATCGGTTTCAGGTAAATATCAAATTCGATTCTTTTATACAATCTTATAAGTACGATCCTGGAGCACGGACGAGGTTTGCGGCACGGCGATGGCGCTCCATTCGGCAAAAAAATACGAGAGGCAACGATGATCAATAAGGATTTGCTGGAAATTTTGGCCTGCCCCCAGTGCAAGGGGCCTCTGCAGCTGCAGGGAGAGGATGGACTGTTGTGTGAAAAATGTTCATTACTGTATGAGATTAAAGATGATATTCCCATCATGCTTATCGACAAGGCCAAAAAGATACAACGATAACAACGAGCTTCACCCCGGTTTTGCCGCCGATCGACCGCTTTTCCAGCGTTCCGTTATGGTTATTGCAAGGGAGAAAGAGTATGACCGCGCCCGATATATCAGCTGAATTATTTGCCCGGTTTACCGTTGCCGGCGAGCATGCGCAGAGCGACTATACAGGGTTGATACAAGCACTAGTCGCCATGAAACAAAAGGAAGGGGATATCTGGCAGCCGGCAATTACCGCCGCGTATTCGCTGCTTCTCGAGGAAATAAAGGGAAACCGGAACAATCCCGCCCAGCCGATATCGTTCGGCACTTCGGGCTGGCGGGGCAAACTCGGCAAAGATATCTTTTTGCGCTCCGTGGCGCTGGTCACCGAGGCAATAGCGCAGATGTACGAAGCGGTTGATTCGGACCAGGAATTGAGCCGGCTGCTCGGGGTAAAAGACCTTGGCGAAGCCCGCCGGCGCGGTTGCGTCCTGGGATTTGACAACAGATTCGGCGGACCGCTGCTTGCCGCAACCGTTGCGTATGTGCTGGCAAAGCGCGGGATTACGGTGCATTACGCCGGCGAGTCGACGACCGGAGTTCTCTCTGCCGCCGTCCTTCAGCTCCATGCCGCTTTCTCGATAAACCTCACCCCGTCGCACAATCCGCTGGAATACGGCGGGTATAAATTTAATGCGGCGGACGGCGGACCTGCAGCTTCCCGGGTGACCGAGCGGATCACCGCCAATGCCGGACGGCTGGTCGAGGAGGGGTATGTCCCCGACCGGCAACCGGACGGCCTGGAAGATGTGATGGCTTCTTTTGCCCACATTCGGCGATTCGACGCCCTGGCCACGTGGAAAAAGCTGGTGAGCGACAACAGATTCCGGCACGGTCTGGATCTCGATCAAACAATTGGTTCGTTCCTGCGGCGAAACGATATGGTCGTGGCGGTCGATTGCGTGCACGGGGCGAGCAGGCTGCATATCCGGGAGCTGTTTCAGAACAGCTCCACGCCTGCTCTTCATATCATCCGCGATTCCGCCGATGTAACCTTCGGCGGGGTGGCGCCCGAGCCCTCAACCGTGAATATGCGGCAGGTGGTGAAGTTTCTGCAGGAGAGAAAGGAGCCTCTCAAGTTGGGTGCGATCATCGACCCCGATGGAGACAGAATCCGGTTTACCGACGGGACCAAAGAAATCGGCATGAATCAGTTCGGCGCGATGGCCTATCATTTTCTCCATGAATATAAAAAAAAGAAAGGGCTGGTGGCCAAGACGGTGGCGACCTCAAATCTCGCCAACAGCTTGGCGGCGGCGTTTGGCGAGGAGCTTTACGAGCCGCCGGTCGGCTTTAAAAATTTCAAGCCGGTAATCGACAAGGCCCTGGTCTATTTCGAGGAATCGGATGGAATTTCGATAACGGGACATACGCCCGAAAAAGATGCCTATATCGGCCTGCTGCTTGCCTTGGAAATGATGCTCACAACCTCGATGAATCTTGGCGACTATCTGGCGGCCATCGAAAAAGAATATGGCGCTTTCTATCCGGAACGCGACGGAGTGGAGGTGAGCGTCCGAGGTGAAGAGATGCTCGCCCGGCTGGCCGGACTCGACAAATATCGGGCGGGGAGTACGGTTCAGGTCGGCAATGTCGCCAGGCGGATCCAGCAGGTGATCACCATCGATGGGCGAAAAATGATTTTCGACGATGGCTCCTGGCTGATGATCCGTCCGTCCGGCACCGAGCCGAAAGTACGTTTTTATGTTGAATCGAGAGATCAGGCGGGCACCAAGGACCTCGTTGCAACCGCCAGGAACATGCTTGTCGAAACAGGTCTGTTGTGATCTGTGAGCTGTGATCCGTGATTTGTGCCTGGTGCTTTGCGATCGATCCGGATTCTGCCGGCGGAGAGGGGAGACGGGAGATATTGCCCGGGGAGTTGCGGTTGCAATTTACAGTATAGGTATTATTGTCAGCATGTAGCAAAAAACAATCATTATCAATAAATTCAGGAGCTCTGTATGTGGGAATATACTGACAAGGTTCAGCAACATTTTCTGACCCCTCAAAACGTCGGCGAAATCGATAAACCAAGCGGCACGGGGGATGTTGGTTCCCTGGCCTGCGGCGATGCCTTGAAGCTGACGATCAAGATAGATGAAAACGATATTATTACCGATGCCAAGTTCAAAACATTCGGTTGTGCCAGTGCCATTGCCTCTTCGTCGGTCCTGACGGAGATGATCAAGGGAATGCCGGTAGCCGAGGCAGCCAAGATCACCAATGAGGATATAGCTCAGGCACTTGGCGGTCTGCCGAAGGAAAAAATGCACTGCTCGGTGATGGGCCGGGAAGCCTTGGAAGCTGCCATTGCCGATTATCGTGGCCTGAAACTGCCGATGGCCGAAGGAGAGGTAGTCTGCGAGTGTTTCGGCGTGACCGATGTCGAAATCGTCAGAGCCATAAAGGAATCCAGCCTCCGGTCGGTTGAAGAGATCACCAACTTCACCAAGGCCGGCGGCGGCTGCGGCAAATGCGAGGAAAAGCTACGAAAAATTTTGCAGGATACGGTGAGCGGCAAATCGGAGTTCACCATCCCCCAGGCAAAACCAAAGAGGATGACCTCACTGCAAAAAATTAAAAAGATCGAAGAGGTTCTTGAGCGGGAAATACGGCCAGGGCTTAAAAAAGATGGCGGGGACATCGAGCTCATCGACGTCGACGGCGATTTTGTTATCGTCTCGCTGCGTGGCGCATGCAAAAGCTGCAATAAATCGCAAACCACCATTAAAGAATATGTTGAGAGGAAATTGCGGGAGCTGGTTCTGGACAGTTTGATCGTGGAGGAAGAGAATTAATGGCTGCGCATAACGAGAATGTCTTCGAGAATGTCGTCGAGAATGTCGTGTATATGGACAATAATGCCACTTCTCAGGTGGCCCCCGAGGTCGTGACAGCGATGATGCCGTTTTTGCTTGATTTCTACGGCAATCCATCGAGCATGCATACCTTCGGCGGGCAGGTCGGCAGGGCAATCAAGGAGGCCAGGGGGAAAGTTGCGGCGCTTTTGGGAGCAGAAGCAGGGGAAATAATTTTCACCAGCTGCGGTACCGAAAGCGATTCGACCGCCATCCTTTCGGCCCTGCGGACCTACCCGGAAAAGAGGCATATCGTCACCACCAGGGTAGAGCATCCGGCGGTGAAAAATCTCTGCGAAAACCTTGAGACGATTACCGGTCATAAATACCGCGTCACGCGACTGAAAGTCGATGGCGAAGGCATGCTGGATATGGCCGAGTATGAGGCGGCTTTGACCGACGATACAGCCATCGTCAGTGTCATGTGGGCCAATAATGAGACAGGCGTCATCTTCCCGATCGAGGCCATGGCCAGGATGGCCAAGCAACGGGGCATACTTTTCCATACCGACGCGGTCCAGGCAGTGGGCAAGATTCCCATTGACCTGAAGAGCCTGGATATCGACTTTCTCTCCTTATCCGGGCACAAGCTTCATGCACCGAAAGGGGTGGGGGTTCTTTATATCAAACGGGGGACGTTGTTCGTGCCATTCCTGAATGGCGGGCATCAGGAGCATGGACGCCGGGGAGGAACCGAAAACGTCGCGTCGATCGTGGCCCTCGGACGTGCCTGCGAGTTGGCCCGGGAAAAAATGGTGGAAGAAAACAGCCGGGTAAAAATGCTTCGGGATAAGCTTGAAGAAGGACTGCTTGCCAGGATCCCGAAATCAATGCTGAACGGCCATAAGACAGAGCGATTGCCGAATACCGCCAACATCAGCTTTGAATATGTCGAAGGTGAGGCTATACTTCTCCATATGAATCAGCACAAGATTTGTGCCTCCTCCGGATCCGCCTGTACCTCCGGGTCGCTCGAACCATCCCATGTGCTCAGGGCGATGGGTGTGCCTTTCACCGCCGCGCACGGCTCCATCCGTTTTTCCCTGAGCGTTTACAACACCGAGGCAGAGATCGATTTTGTTATCGAAAAGATGCCGGATATCATCGCATCGCTGAGAAAGCTTTCGCCATTCTGGAAGGGGTAGACGAATGAAAATTGTAGAGCCTTCTTTTGCAATACAGGACGATTTGGACTCGATCGCGATTTTTCTGGGGCCCTCTTAGAATATACAGCAAATCCCGTTTTAGCCCAGTAGTCGTAATTTAAGTTGGTCTTATGAAGACTCTAACCGATAGTGGCAGTCAATAT
>CAYTVF010000040.1:0-23534 GCA_964441345.1 uncultured Desulfopila sp.
GCGCTCCTGCTCGATGGCCATCCAGTCGCTGGTGGCATGCCGCTCGACCTTGCGCGATTTGACGGCGCCGGCCAAGTTGATGGCGCCGCCGAAGAGGAGGAGTTTTTCGGTAAGCGTGGTCTTGCCCGCATCGGGATGGCTGATGATGCCAAACGTCCGCCTCCTGGCAATTTCCAGATTCTGTTGTTTGCTCATGGCTGATCAAAAAGAAAATATGACTTTGATTTATGGTATGAACTTATTATAAGAACAGGCAGAAAAAAAGTGAGTAGAATATGTCCTTTTTCCTATTATGCAAACACAAAACTGACGAGAATGAAAAATAAACGTATTGTGCTGGTGACCGGAGGATGCGGGTTCATCGGCGCCAATTTTATCCGGCTGCTGCACCGCGATCATGCGGACTGGCGGGTGGTCAATCTTGATAAACTGACCTATGCCGGCAACTTGAAGAACCTTGCGGGGATAGAAGAAGGGGAGCGGTATCGCTTTGTCCGCGGGGATATCTGCGATGGTGACCTGGTGGCGAAGCTGTTCAGGGAAGAACTGATCGATACCGTCGTCCACTTTGCCGCGGAATCCCATGTCGATCGTTCGATCACCGGCCCCGGAGCATTTATCCGAACCAATATCGAAGGAACGTTTACCCTGCTCGAAGTGGCCAAAAACAGCTGGCTTGCGGCGGATGCCCGGGTGAGCGGGCCGTGCTTTCTCCATGTGAGCACCGATGAAGTGTACGGTTCTCTTGGCGAAACCGGCCGGTTTACCGAGACCACGCCCTACGATCCGCGTTCGCCGTATTCCGC
Organism: uncultured Desulfopila sp.; assembly: GCA_964441345.1. Taxonomy (GTDB): domain Bacteria; phylum Desulfobacterota; class Desulfobulbia; order Desulfobulbales; family Desulfocapsaceae; genus Desulforhopalus_A. The sequence goes on from CAYTVF010000040.1 coordinate 807, forward strand.
CTCCAAGGCCTCCTCGGATCACCTGGCCAGCGCCTATTTCCACACCTATGGGCTGCCGGTGCGCATCACCAACTGTTCCAATAACTACGGCCCCTACCAGTTTCCGGAGAAACTGATTCCGCTGGTGTTCAACAACGCCCTGCACAACCAGGCCCTGCCGGTCTACGGCGACGGTAAAAATGTGCGGGACTGGCTGTTTGTCCGGGATCATTGCGAGGCGATAGTCGAGGTACTCACAAAGGGCCGCGATGGCCAGTGTTACAATATCGGCGGCAACAACGAAAAAGAAAATCTCGAAGTGGTCACCCTCATCTGCGATCTTCTCGACCAAAAAATCGGACTCGCCCCTTCCGGCCAGCCGCGCCGGTCGCTCATAACCTTCGTGCCCGACCGGCTGGGGCATGACCGCCGCTATGCCATAGATGCCACGAAAATCAGGGAGCAGCTCGGTTGGCAACCGAAGGCGACGTTTGCGAAAGGGATGGAGCAGACAGTCGACTGGTATCTCGCCAACCGGCAATGGGTTGCCGATATCGTCAGCGGGTCGTATCGGGAATACTACGCCGAAATGTATAAAAAGAATAAAAGAGAAGAGTAAAAAAGAAATGAAGGTTACAGCTACGGCAATTCCAGAGGTGCTGCTTATCGAACCCAGGGTGTTCGGGGATGCACGAGGCTTTTTTTTTGAAAGTTTCAACCAGAAAAAATGGCAGGAGCAAACAGGCCTCGACCGGGTCTTTGTGCAGGATAATCACTCCCGATCCGACCGGGGTGTGCTGCGCGGGCTGCATTACCAGATTCGCCAACCCCAGGGCAAACTCGTCCGGGTGGTTCTGGGCGAGGTCTTCGATGTAGCGGTCGACCTGCGCCGCAGCTCGGCCACCTTTGGCCAATGGGTGGGGGCGGTCCTGTCGGCGGACAATAAACAGCAGTTGTGGATTCCCGAAGGATTCGGCCATGGCTTCGTCGTTCTTTCGGAGGTTGCGGAATTTCTCTACCGAACAACGGACTATTGGGCGCCGGAACATGAGCGCTGCATTGTCTGGAACGATGCCGATATCGGCATCGACTGGCCGATCGCCGGTGAACCGGTCCTCTCCCAGAAGGATGCGGCCGGGGTCGCTTTCCGGGACGCTGAAGTGTACGAATGAAAAGCTCGTTTCTGTAATGGAGGGTCTATGAAGACACTTTTATATCCGCTCATGGCGTTGGTATTTGGGCTGGCGGGCGGATGTGCATCGTCTTCCAGCAAATCCGTGGTTATTATGCAACATCCCGAAACTATGGAATTTGTCAACTGCAAGGTGGACGGATGGGCGACAAACGGAGCGTATGCCGAAAACGAAAAGTGCGTAGAAGACCTGAAGAAGAAGGGGTATATCGTCTGGGGAGAACGCTGAGCCCGGGAGCATATGTGCGTTCGATATGTGCCTGATATGTGCGTTATTCCGATTGTGATCGAAGCGATCCTTTTCTCCTGAGGATCGTGCCGTCGATCAGCTTAAAGATGTTGGGATCATGGGTTTTATATACTTTGACGCCATCGATCGAGTCGAGGTAAAGATTCTTTGAGTGGCTGGTATTTCCTGAATAATGGGCGATTATATCCTGGCTTACGACAATTTTTCGTATTTCCTGCTTGTCGTTGACTACCATGAAAGACCCAATAAGTTCTTGCTTTATTTTGCTCATCGCTTCGCTTCAAGACAATGGTGTGATTAATGTTCCGGGATTCCCGTCACCGCGGGGAACAAGGCGAATTCGGGAATGCCCTGCGGAGAACGCCCCCTCTAATGGTCCCTCTAATGGTCCCTCTAATGGTCCCTATAGGCCCGCAGGGATGGAACTGTACACTACAACCCACAAGGAAGGGAAGGCTTTTTCGGGTATTCCTTGTGCGGATTAGTCGATTGCCGCGATTGCCGGATTGGTAACGACCGCCAAAAAACATAGCACAGCCAGGCGCAATGGACAATCGGGGCAAATACTGATTTTCCGTTAGGTAATTATACCGATATTGCAGCTGAATTGATAAATACTCTGTAAAAACACGGCATTGATGCTTGTTTGCCAGTTGTGGTATACCATCTTCCGCGATAAAAAATTGGGAAGCTCTCTTTCGGCGGGAGGTCCTGACCTGTTTGAGATTTCTTTAGGCAAGTAAAGAGAGGGACCGCCTGTGCGTAGTGTGCGGAGATTGTCCGTTTCTTTTTTCAGGTGAGGGCGGTAAAGAGCTCAGCAAGCTTCAGCTTTTTCTTCTTGTCGAGAAATGTCAGGAGCTTGCTGCAACTGCTGCTGATGATTCGATCCTGCGGAAAACCGATCTTTTCAATAAATGTTTGGCACTCATCAAAGCGCCCCACGTTGCAGGCGATGTGGGCGTCGCTGCCTAAGGTCAGCAAGCCATTGTGACGCGCTACAGCTTCTGCCAGTGCCGTACAGTTTTTCTCGCTGCCGGGGCGTGAAGTCGTGAAGGAGGAGTTGTTTATTTCCACCAAAACGTTGTATGCCACGGCGGCTCGTGCGACCTCCTCAACATCGACGGGGAATAATGGATTGCCGCCATGGGCGAAGACATCTATCTGGCCGGAGGCCATAGCCTTGATCACCGCTTCGGTATGCTGCGACCTGGTGGTCGGGGTAAGCACCGGTTCATGAAGACTGGCGAGGACAATGTCCAGTTGCTGCTGCAATGAGGGATCGATATCGATATCTCCGGCGAAATTGACGATGTTGGCTTCAATGCCCCGCAGGATGCCGACGCCGTTCATTATCCGTGGAATCACCCGCATGTTCCGGAAGAACCAGATATGCGGACTCCCCGGCATGGCCGGGCCATGCTCGGTGAGCGCGAGAAGCCTGATGCCTCTGGTTGCCGCGGCGGCCACATTCTCGGCAAGAGTACTGTAGGCATGACCGCTGGCGATCGTGTGGGTATGGGTGTCGATTTCAATGTGCATGGAGGAGCGGACTCAGGGCTGAGGTTAGAGAAAACGAGAGCGGATCGGGCACGTTTCAGCCAAAAACCAACTCGCCGCCGGAATATCCGAGACCACCCGCGCAGGCCAGACAGAGCAGATAGATGACCAGCATTTTCGTCGGGGAAGCACCCTTTCTTTTTAAATCGACCGATACTGCCAAAAGCACCGTGAGAATGAGCCCGAGAACCATTTTTGCTATTATATAAGGGTTCCAGGCGCCCTGCTGAAAGTGCAGCCAATCGAGAACTCCGGCGCCGATTACCGGAACCACGGCGAGCAGAGCGAGAACCGAGCAGTGAAAGGCGGTCTGCATGAAAACGTCTTTCTTGGAGAGCAGTCCGAATAATGAAAAAAGCACCATGCCGATGATCATACCCATTGGTATATGGGTGAGCATGGGATGGAGAGGGTGGGAAAAGCCGAGATTTGCCAGAAATGCATAAAGACTTTCAATCATGGAGTTCTCCTTTGTCAGGAAAAGAGATGGGTAGTGCTGCCCCAGATGAAGCGCGAGGCAGAGAAAAACCTGGAACTCATATTAGTTAATAGTAATCATTACCGGCAAAGTAAAGCCAATTATCGGGGCAGGGTTTTGAGATAGGCGTAAATATCCGCCGCGTCCTGCTCGGAAACTTTCGATTCCGGGAAATATGGCATGATCGGTGCGTTTGTTCTTCGCAGCTTACGAACAAAACTCCCGAAGCCCATGTCCAGTCCGGCGATGTTCGCGGCACGGCCATCGTTGCCGTTTGGGCCGTGGCAAGAGTTGCAGTTGTTCATTGTAAACCATTTCTTGCCGGCTTCAGGGTTGCCGGCCGGGGTTCCGCATCCTCCGATGAGCAGAAACGCGAGGAAGAAGATCCCGATACCGGCAAGCTTGATTGTTGCCGCTGCTGACATTTTTACCTCCGATGACTATTCGACGATGTTTGCAAACAGGAGTGATACTTGGCGCTTATCGGCTGCTCAATGGTAAGGAAGGTAACGTAAAATGGCAAGGAATATTTGCGGGTCATCCCGGCCAGGGTTTTTTGCTCCCCATCCTCTAAAATTTTGCTCAAGCGGCTGGGGCAAACATGAGTTTCGTCATGGATTGGCGGCGGTTATCGGAAGGTCTGAGGCGGGCGTAGCGGCAGTATTTACCCTGCTGTGCTGGAGCGCTTTCAGGATCCGTTCCCGGTTGTTTTTCTCCTGATTGAGCAGGACGGCGAACGGGATCATTTTACTTCCTTCCTGGAAATAGCCGGCATAACAAAAGATATCGCTCATGGTTCCGGTTTTGAGGGGGATGCCGTCATGGAGGTTGAGAAGCCCGGCAAAAGGGCTGAACCGGTTGAGCACATGAACGAGGGCGGCGGCCGTGATGCGGTTCTGCCGCGACAGTCCCGATCCTTCCACCATTTGAATATCCGCCGGGGAAAGGCCGAGGCTTGTCTCGATATAATCGGTAACAAAACGTTGGGATTTCCGCCAGGTTGCCGGCGGACCCGATGCCTTGAGGCCGCATGCCAGATAGAGCTGATTGGCGACGAAGTTGTTCGAGCCTTTGAGGCAGGCCCTGACCATTTCGGCAAGGGAAAGAATGTTCCGGTAGATGAGGACAGGTTTCAGGTTTCGGGGAACCGCCTTCGCCTGCGCGCCTTTTTTGACAATAATCCCTGCCTCTTGCAGTTGGGCGGCAAAGAGCTCGCCGGCATAGCGAAGGGTCGATGAAACGGTTGGCGTAAGCGGAAAGGCAGTGAGGTTGACCCGGTGAAAACCAGGCGGCAGTTTGGCCCCGATTTCCTGCATCAGTGGGAGTGTCGGAGTCTCGGGCTCGCCGGAACCGATCGTGCCGTTTTTTGCCACCATTATCGGCAGGGCGTTGAAATTGACGGCAAGCGCACCGTTTGGCGCATCGTAGGAACGGGCCGAATTCTCGCTTCCCGCAGTCGGCCCGTCAAGGGCGAAAACGCTTTCGTCGAGGAAGATGGCGCCGATGTGGCGTATCCCCGATTGATAAAGTTTCCGGCCGATGTCGAGAATGGTTTCCGAGGTGAGAAAGGGATCACCGTACCCTTTTATATACAGATTTTTTTCCGCGTCGAGGAACAGGTGGGTCTCGAAGCGGTATTCGCTGCCGAGAGTCTCCAGGGCCGCCAAACAGGTGAGAATCTTGATGGTCGATGCCGGGATGAAGAGTTCCTGGGCTCGGTATTGCCGGGTTCCGGTGCCATCCTCGACCGCATACCCGCCATGCGATATGAGTTCGACGGCCGACTCCGCCGAACAAACCTGGCGGGGGAGGGGAAAAACCGCCGGGAAGGCCACGAGGCAGAGCAGCAGCAGGAAAGAGCGTGGCCTGGCATACATCGCTTTTTTCATGTTTTTATCCGGCATCGTCATGTTTGTCGAGTACCTCCAGCAGAGGTCAGCCCTCAATCGCCTGCCAGCTGGTCTTCTGAATCCTGGTGGATAAAACCTCCGTTTCGGCAAGTCCCAGTATCTGCGCCAATGCCTCGATGGGCTTGATCCCCGGCTGAGTACTGACCCCGACCATTTCGATGTGCAGGGTGTCCGGGCCGGCGATCGTGAACAGCTTGATCAATGGCCGGATGTCTATTTCGGCGGTTTTGCCCTTGCGGGTCTTGGCCACCGGATAACGCTCGCTGTGCATGAATTGCCGGGCGCTATCCTTTTCCCGGTCGGTGAGAGGACGTGCAAGGGTGAGGGTGTACGATGTCAGGATGCTCTGCGGCACCTTCCCCGAATGGGGTTCGATCCGGCTGACCTTGAGTCCGGGCACCAGTTTATCGTTGAGCCTTGCCGCGGTTTCCGCGCAGTTTTTCAGCGGCCGGGCCAGGTCGAGGATGATGAATTCAGCCAGGCTCTCGGTTCCTGCGGCCAGGGCCGGGCCGAAAGAAACCTTGGGTGACGGATTGAAGCCCTGGGTGTAGTTGAGAGGTATTTCCGCCCGGCGCAGGGATCGGAAGATCGCCTGCAGCATCTCAAGGTGCCCGAGGTAGCTGATATTGCCCAGCCGGGAATAATGGACGATGTACTTGAAGTGTCCGCCGTCGGTGCGTTTTTCCGGATGCTGCACTCCCCTGGCCGGTACGGGCGGATCAGTCTCAGCGGCCGGCGCGCCGGACCTGTTGCAGACTACAGGCGAGAGTGTTTTGAAATCGCAGAGCCCGCACTTCTGGCAGGCATGGTAGCGGCAGTCGGGGGTGTATATCTCGTTTTTACCCTTGGCCAGTTCGTCGATCAGGAACTGCTGGTCGACGCCGGTGGCGAGGTGTTGCCACGGCTGGATTTCGTCGGTCGGTCTGGCGCGCAGGTAGTCTGCCAGTTCGAGTCCGCAGCCTTCCGCTGCCCGTTGCCAGCGGGACAGGTCGAAATGTTCATCCCAGCCGTCGAGGCGTGCCCCGTCCTGCCATGCATTTACCGTCAGTTCGGCCAGACGCCTGTCGCCGCGGGAGAAGACCCCTTCGAGAAAACCCTGTCTCGGGCTATGGTACCTGAGATTACAATTCTTGCCGGGAAGCCGCGCTTTCAGCTGCTGAATGCGGCCCATGCTTTCTTCCACGCTCAACTGTTTTTCCCATTGGAAAGGGGTGTGCGGTTTAGGCACGAAGGTCCCGACGCTGACGTTGATCTGCTTTTTCCCCTTTATCGCGGCCTTGTTGCATTCTACGAGCACCTTTTTCACCAGATCGGCAATTTCATCGATGTCCCGGTCGGTTTCGGTCGGCAGGCCGATCATGAAATAGAGTTTGATTGTCCGCCACCCATAGCTGAAGGCGTCACGGCAGGTGGCGAGAAGGTCTTCCTCGGTGATGCCCTTGTTGATGGTTCTTCGCAGTCTTTCACTGCCGGCCTCCGGCGCCAGGGTGAAGCCGGTCTTGCGGACCTTTTTCACCTGATCCATGACTGCCGGGGTCAAGGTTCCGACCCGCATGGAAGGCATGGCGACCGAGATGAGGCGGTCGGCAAAGGTGGTCATCAGGGCCGGCAGGGTCTGTCCCAGGCAGGAATAGTCGCCGGTCGACAGGGACAGGAGGGCAAGCTCTTCAAAACCCGAATCATTAATGCCGCATTCCGCCAGTTCCAAAATCTTTTCCGGGCTTCGCTCTCTCACCGGGCGATAGGTGATGCCTGCCTGGCAGAACCGGCAGCCCCTGGTGCAGCCGCGGGCGACCTCAATTCCCAGACGGTCGTGAACGATCTTGGCGTTTGGCACGATCGGGTGTTTCAGGTGCTCGATCGAATTGAGGTCGCGGAGAATTCTTCGGCTTATCTGGTCCTTTTTGCCCCCGGTGCGGTGGATGGCCCGGATATGACCCGCAGTGTCGTATTCCGGGCGAAAATGGCTTGGGACATATACCCCGTCAATGTCGGCCAGCAGACCGAGAAGCTCCGCTTTGGCCAAACTCTCGGGTTTATGGCGGGCCAACAGTTCGCCGATCTCGACAATCGCCTCCTCCCCGTCGCCGAGCAGAATGGCATCAAAAAAATCGGCCATCGGTTCCGGATTGAGAGAGCCGGCCCCGCCGCCGAGCAACAGGGGGAACGAATTGTCGCGATCCCGGGAATAGAAGGGAATTGCCGCAAGGTCGAGGATTGTCAGGATGTTGGTGTAGCAGAGTTCATAGGGAAGGGTTATCCCAAGAACGTCGAAGTCACTCAGCGGGCGCGATGATTCCAGGCTTCTCAAGGGATTTTTGGAATTTCTCAGCAGTCGCTCCACGTCGGTATCCGGACAATAACAACGTTCCGCCGAAAAATTATCATGGCGGTTCAGGATATGGTAGAGTATCTGCAGCCCGTGATGCGACATGCCAATCTCGTAAAGATCGGGAAATATGAGAGCAAAGCGGATTGCCACGGAATTCCATTGTTTCTGTACGGAATTGTATTCCTGGCCGAGATAGCGGCCGGGCTTGGAAATTGAGGAGTAAATCGTCTGGTCGGTCATTGTATTCCAGGTTGTTTTTTCTTCGAGGTGAAAGGCCGATGGCTGCCCTATCTCTGTGAGTTTTCTCATTTGTCAGCCCCACCATTTACTGAAATTTGGTTGACTTTTCAAGTCAGGATGATGTAAATCAAAAGAGTCGAATAGAGTTTTCGTGGATAAGCATTCGTTATGATATATAAAAAAGGATGTGCCCGATGAGATGGTTATTCTTGCTTCTCGTTGCTTTTGCCGGAATGGGTTTGCCGATTCCATCGGCAACCTGCGCAGAATCAACAAATACGGTGAAGATTGAATCGATTTCCCATGCCGTCGAAGCCGAGGGAGCCGAGGCCAAGGAGAGCTTAACCTTCAAACTGAGCGGTCCCGCGGTCCCCAAAGTGTTTACCATGAAGGGTGACAATCCCCGCCTGATCATCGATATTCCCGGGAGTTTTTATTCCGGCAAAAACGTCGTCCCGCTGCCCGGCGGCAAATTGGCCACGACCATCCGCACCGGACTGCATCAGACTCCCGAACAAAAGACCCGGGTCGTGGTCGATCTGGCCAGGGACATCGCCGTTCAGTACACCCGCGAATATGCCGAAGCCGATAATACCCTGAGGATCGAACTTACCCCCGATTCGACGGGGCGACCGCAAAAAATTGCCGGACCGGTCAGTCAGCCGCGGAGCCTGAAGGTCCAGCCGAGTGTGGAAATTCCGACCGCCAAGCCTCCAGCCGAAAAACCGGCCGCGCCTGTTTTGCCAGCCATGGTGACAAAGGAAAAACCTGCCGCCGAGAAACCTCCAGCCGCCGCTGCAACGCCTCAACTTCTCGATATTTCCTTTGACGACAGCTCGAACAAGGGCGAGATGGTTTTGTTTCACCTGAATGATTTTTACCCTCCCACCGTTTCCGCGGTCGAAAAGGACAATCCCCGTGTTCTTTGCGACTTCATGGCGATGGGGCTGGGGAAGGGGATTCAGGAAAACATCCTCGCCAACGGCAAATTCGTTAAAAGCATCCATACTGCAACCCATAAGAACCCGGATAAGGTACAGGTAATTCTCAATCTCACTCCCGACAGAGATTATGATTTGCAGCAGGTCTTTTTCAAGAACGACAATCTCTTTGTTCTCATCGTCAATGAATTGCTGCCCGAAAGCGCAGGCAAATAAAACAAAACGAAACCAGGCTTACGGCATCAGCTGTTTCATATATCCCGGTGGAACCGGGAGCTGAAAACGTTTTTTCTCTTCCGTTATCCGAACATTGGCGAGCTTCAGGCGAATATCGGTGCCGTAGTCCAGTCCGGTAATATTTACAGCCTGCGGCTGCCGGCATTTTTCCTGATTCTGCCAGTCGTCATACGTCACCTCCGCAACCTGTTTTCCCTCGCCGTTTTCCAGGATACGGGCAAGAATGATGCCGCCCGCCGGATCAACCAGCAGGTGGCTTCGACCGGCCGGTTCACCCTCTTCATGGCGATAGGTGATCCATATTCCCCGCGCCTGCCGATCTTCATGGATGGCGGTTATGGCTTGGCTGGAACGGGTATTCCGATCCATAATCCACTCCCCCCAGCTCCTGCTCAGTATTTCTACCGGCAGGTTGTGGCGCAGGCCGAAGGATAACATGCCGCCGGCCATATATATCCTCTCCGGCACATGAATGGCTTGATAGGATGTATGGTCGCCGGCCGCGGCAAAAACGGGCTGGCCAAAGGGGTTGGTCACCACAAATTTATAGGATGTGGGCATGGAAAACTCCAGATAGCCGGCCAGAGCCTTCTTTTCGAGAGCATTGGTGTAGACGAGGGACAGGTCGCCATCGAGAGTTTTGCCGCAGGCCGCATCGCTTTCTGCCAGGGTTTCCATCAGCCGGCTGGTTTCTTTGTAGCGGTCACCTTCAAGCGGGACAGTCCACGGTTTGCCGGCACAGCCGGCAAGGGCGGCACAGAGGAACAGCGGGATGAGTGTTCGGGACAGTTGCAAGATTGTATTACTCTTTTTCCAGACCATCGAGTTTACGCCGTACATTGGATTTTTTCATTTCATCCTCGAACATCTCGTAGGCTTTTTTAAAGACTTTCACCGCCTTGGTTTTCTCGCCAAGGGCGCGGTAGACATCGCCGAGATGGTCATAGATATGCGGATCGCCCGGCTCCAGTTCAAGGGACCGCTCCAGTTCCTTGGCGGCTTTTGGCAACTCACCGCGTCGATAATAGACCCAGCCAAGGCTGTCCATGATATACCCATTGTCCGGTTTCAGGTCAACAGCCCGTTTGATATAGTCAAGGGCTCGGTCGAGATGGATATTATTGTCGGCCCAGGTGTAGCCGATATAATTCAGGGCATCGGCATGATCGGGCTGCAATTCGAGAACTCTCTCCATTTTGGCCATTGCCTGTTCATACATCTCTCTCTTATCGAGGAGCAGGCCGTATTCAAAGAAAAGCTGGGCATTGTCGGGATAGATGGCTATCGCCGCCTCCATCGTGGAAATAGCGGCGATGTACTCCTTTTTTTCCTGATAGAAAGAAGAGAGCAGGGCATAGAAGAGCGGACTGCGGCTGGATTCGGAACCGATATGTTTTTTCAATAAGGCAATGGCCTTATCGGTTTTTCCCGTTTCCTTGTAGATCCGGCTTTGCAGATAGACCGCCTCCTCAAACTCGGAGTTGTTGGGACGGATATGGCCGAGATGCTCCAGCGCCACGGGATAGTGTTCTTCCTGATAAGCAAGCAGGGCAAGCATATAGCGCGATTCGGAATTACCGGTTTCGCGGGCCAGGCGCATGAGGATCCCCTTCGCCTTGTCGACCTCCTTATTGCGGAGCAGCACCTTGCTGATGATAATGTCGATGGCCACCGGGTTCTTACTGATATTACTGATAGACTTGAGTTCGTCCAAGGCCTGGTCGTTTTTCTCGGTCTCGAGAAAAACCTGAACCCGGCTCAGCGCCGCCCGTTCGTCGAAAGGATCCTGTTCGGCAATGGCGGTGTACAGGCGCAGGGCATCTTCATACCGTTTCTGTGACATGTACAGATTGCCGATCTCGTAGGAAAGCTCCTTTGACCAGTTGAGGTCGAGGGCCTTTTCATACTCTCGCCCTGCTTCCAGGTATTGTTCAATCTGGCGCAGCAGACGGGCGAGAGAAAGGTGAGCGAAATAGGAACCGCCATTTTTCTCCGCCAGTCTGCGGAATATTTTTTCCGCCTTTTCGTATTGCTCCTGATGGCTGTAAAGGAGACCGAGGCGCAGATGGACGCTTTCATTATCGGGATCGGTGGCGAGGACCTGGTCATAGAGCTTAATCGCCTCGGTCATCCTGCCCTGTTGAACGTAGAGACTGGCAAGAAAGAGCCGATTGGAATTTTCCCCGGGCCGGTCGATAATGGCCTGACGCAGCCAGTCGCCGGCTTTCTCGAATTCGCCCATTTTCAACAGCAGAATGGGGATCTTTTCATTTACATATCCTGCTTTCGGGTCGCAGATGAGGGCTTTTTCATAGGCTTCAAGCGCCTCCGCATATTTTTGACTGAATTCCGAATGGGTTCCCCAGAGAAAGTAGAAATACGAGCAGGAAAGATCCGTCCGGTCGTCCTCTGCCGTCCGGTTTTCGCCTTGTTTTGTCGAGGGCGGTGGAGGAGGAAGAAGAATAACCGAACTCGGGGGAGGAGGGGGCGCGACCGAACATGAGCCAAGCAGGAGACAAAGGCAGAAGGCGAAGGTTGTGTGTGTGCAGGTCATGGTTGGATGCTAATTGAGAATGTAGGGAACAGCTGCCGGTAAAGCGAGCAGGGAGGCGACTGCGTCGATGACCTGCCGGTGAACGGCTGCAATCGAGCCGGATGCATCGATCCTGCGGATATACGGCCGGTCTATGGCTGCAAAGATTGCCGCCACCTTTTCCAGGAATTCCCGCTGTTCGAAATTATTGAGTGTATCGCCGCGGCCGCTGGTGATTCTTTCCATGCCGATTTCGAGGGGAGCCTGGAGAAGCAACACCAGATCGGGTTCGGGGGCGAAGCTGTTCCGGGCCAGGATCGTCTCGGGATCGAGGCCCAGGGCACCCTGGTAGGCGGCGGTGGAAAAGTAGTATCTGTCGCAGAGAACGATTTTACCTTGCCGCAGGCAGGGTTCAAGAAGATGCAGGACGTGTTCCCTGCGGTCGGCCAGGAACAGCTCCAGTTCCTCCTCCCGACTATACTCGTGCCGGTTGATATACAGGTTGCGTATTTGCCGGCCGTAAGAGCCATTTGTCGGTTCGCGGGTGGTAACTACCGGATATCCGCATTCCTCCAGATAGCTGCCGAGGAGCTTCAACTGGGTAGACTTGCCCGTACCGTCCGTCCCTTCAAACACGATCAATTTTCCGCGCTCTGCCTTCGCCTTCATAATACCGTTTTCACCTTGGCTGATTTTTTGACCGGTTTTTGCTGATGGTACCGGCGAGTGCGATGGCCTCGGCCAGGCTGCGATGGCTGGCAAGGCCCTTCCCGGCAATATCGTAGGCAGTTCCATGGTCGACTGAGGTGCGGACAATGGGCAATCCGAGGGTGACGTTCACTCCATCGGCAAAATGCAGGAGCTTGAAGGGAATAAGCCCCTGGTCATGATACATGCAGACCACCGCATCAAAGGCCCCCGACGCAGCTTTTACAAAGATTGAATCGGGAGGATAGGGGCCTTGCACGTTCATGCCCCCTGCCTGCGCCCGGGCAACGGCAGGAGCGATCACCAGCTCCTCCTCACTGCCGAAAAGCCGTCCTTCCCCGGCATGGGGATTGAGTCCGGCGACGCCAATCCGCGGCCTGGCGATATCGAAATCGATCATCAGGGCCTGGTGGGTGATATGAATCAAATTCAATATGCCGTCAATGGAAAGAGCGGCCGCCACTTCGCGAAGAGGCCGGTGGATGGTGACCAGCGTCACTTTCAGTCTGGTGCCGGCCATCATCATGGCAAAATCGGCAGCCCCGGTAAGGCTGGCAAGCATCTCGGTATGTCCGGGGAACGAGTATCCTGCGCTGTTGAGTGCCGCCTTGGAGATCGGGCAGGTGGTCAGTCCCTGGAGAAAGCCGCCTTGCACCAGTTGTACTCCGGTTGTGATATAGTCGGCCATGGCCCGGCCGGTGGCCAGGTTGGGGGATCCCCAGGTAATCTGGTCAGGACTGAGGGTCGACACCTGCACTACCGGTATGCTCGCGGCCGGCAAGGGAGTTCCCGGCTGCCATGTCACGCACGGGGCGGGAAGGCGCAGATCTTCGCCGCATTTTTCCAGCACAAACCGATCTCCGATAACGACCGGATGCAGCCCGGGCGGGCGCTTGTTTTCGGCAAAGCAGCGGAGAATGATTTCCGGACCTATCCCAGCGGGACAGCCCATGGTGATTCCAATTCTATCCATACGAAACAAGAGTAATCAGTTCAAGAGATATTCGCAAAGGCTATTCGCAAAGATCAAATGCATCGGGAATAAGTTCAATCAGGTGGTTGCCGTCATTGCCGATGAGTATGGCAACTACATCAAACCTGGCGGGAGCTGCAAACAATCTGTGCTCCGCCAGATAGCATTGGGCGGCTTTGCTGATTTGCCGCTGCTTTCTGAAGGTTACCGCCGAAGCAGGGGAGCCGCAGGCAGATCCGCTCCTCGTCTTCACCTCGACAAAAACGAGGAACTCACCATCCCTGGCAATGATATCGATTTCACCGAGCTTGCAGCGGTAGTTCCTGGCTACAATGACATAGCCCGATTTTTTGAGAAATTCACCGGCGATTTCCTCGCCGTCATGACCCATGCGCAGCCGCTTAACCGACATATTCGCGGACTCCCCTGAAGCTCATGCGGTGGACGGGACAGGGGCCATGGGCGCGGATAGCCTCCCGGTGTTCCCTGGTCGGGTACCCCTTGTGGCGGTGAAAATTGTAAACGGGATATTGCCGATGGAGATCTTCCATGATCCGGTCCCTGGCAACCTTGGCGACGATACTGGCGGCGGCAATCGAGGCGCTTTTCGATTCACCTTTGACCAGGGCTTCCTGGGCGATGGCCAGCGGCACCTGAAATTTGCCGTCGACAAGGAGGAAATCGGGTGCCGTCCCTGCGATGTTTTCAATTGCCAGCCGCATCGCCAAAAGCGATGCCTGCAGGATATTGAGCCGGTCGATCTGCTCTTCGGAAACAACGCCGATACCGATGAAGGCGCCTATTTCCCGGAGTCGGTTGCAGAGATCGAGCCTTCTTCGGTGGGGGAGGATCTTTGAGTCGAGGAAGCGGGAATGGTCGCAGTCGGCAGGAAGAACGACACCGGCGGCAACAACGGGTCCGGCGAGCGGGCCCCGGCCGGCCTCGTCGCAGCCGGCAACGCAGGAAAACCCCCTGTCATGCAGGTACCGCTCGAGACTGAAATTGTCGGCGCGGTTGCTGCACTCCACGAGAATGCCTTCTGATTTTGCAACATGAAGGCGCATCATGCCTCAGTTCGTCACCGGCAGCAGGAACGAGTCCGCTGCCAGTGATGCTCAGACTAAAAAAACAACCGGGAGTGAAAGAGAGTTATCGGGGCAGACCGCGCTCGCGGATACGTGCGGCCTTTCCTGTCCGGTTGCGGAGGAAATAGAGGCGGGAGCGACGAACGCGGCCTCGGGTTACCAGTTCAATTTTTTCGATACGGGGATTGTGCAGGGAGAATGTTTTTTCTACACCGACACCATGGGAAATCTTCCGCACGGTATAGGTGGCATTCATGGTGCCATGCTTGCGCTTGATGACAACACCCTGGAAAATCTGGACCCTTTCCTTGTTGCCCTCAATGATGCGGATATGCACCTTTACGTTATCACCGGGGCGAAAGTCCGGATGGTCCTGCCGCATTTGTTCAAGATTGATTCTTTCGATTATTGTGCTCATAACGTCTTCTGTTGGTTGAGTATCTTTAGGATTAAATCCAGTTATTGAGTTGTTAACCTCGATTTACTCAGGAGCCGAGCAGCCTGTCGATGACGATCGAGGCTGCCGAGCGAACTGAGAGATGATTATATTCCGTCCCCCCTTTAATGGGAGGAAGTATTGCATCTGCACGCTTGATGACTTCCGGAGCGAGGCCGTGTGCGGTCCCAAAAATCAGGAGAACCGGAACTCCATCTCTGATTCTCTCGCTCAAGTCGCTGTATCCCAGCGTTGTTTCACGAAGAAGCGCACTTGTTGCAACCAGCAGCGGACGCTCTCCGTATTTTTCCGCGAGGATGGCTGATGCCGAGTCAAGCGAGTCGACCAGCCGGACAATGCTGAGAGCCTCGCGCCGGGCGGGGTTGTATGTCGCTCCGTGTCCGGTCTCCCAGTGCGCCAGCAGTTCGTGGACCAATTGCCGCTGGTCTTCATAGGGGGTCGCGATAAAGTATTGCGCCACCCCGTAGGTTTTGGCTGTTCTGGCAATGTCGTGGATATCCAGATTCGTTACAGCCGATCCGATAATCTCAGCCCTCTTATTCACCACAGGATGATGTATAAGGGCAATATTGAGAGTTGTTTCACCCTGATACTTCATTTTCCCGATGACTTTCCTGGACAGCTTTTACCCGTTCGTACAGCTTGTGCAGGCGCAGCAGTTTTATTTCCGTTGTGGTGAATCTTTCCTTCTTCAGCAATTCCGGCCTTCTTTCGAGGGTCCGGCAGACCGAAGATATAAACCGGTATTTCTCAATCAATTCATGGTTGCCGGACAGTAACTCTTCCGGAACCTGAAGATCGTTGAACACCCGTGGTCTCGTATACTGCGGATGCTTCAACAGGTTTCTGCTGAAAGTATCCCTCGCGGCGGACTCGGCGCAACCGAGAACGCCCGGCAGCAGCCTGGTCACCGAATCGATGACGACCATGGCGGCCAGTTCTCCTCCGGTCAGAATGAAATCGCCGATGGAAATCTCATCATCCACATACCCGGCTCTGAACCGTTCGTCAACCCCTTCATAGCGGCCGCACACCAGAATGAGGTGCTCTTCCCTCGCCAATTCCCCGGCAATGGCCTGGGTGTACTGACGTCCCTGGGGGGTGAGGAGGATCACCTTTGCCGATTGTGCCCGAGCCCTGCAGCTTTCCACCGCCCGTGCCAACGGTTCGGGTTTCATCACCATGCCTTCCCCGCCGCCGAAAGGTCGGTCGTCGGTCATGGCCTGGGGATCGTCGGCAAAATCCCTGATGTTGACGATATTGGTGTATATCAGTCCCTTTACGCTCGCCCTTCTGAGGATGCCCTCCTTGAGAGGCGATTCGAAGAGGTCGGGAAAAATGGTCAATATGTCGAAAATCATCCGGCAGCCGTGTAGTCCCTTAGTTGCCGGCGCCCAGGTCTACTAACCCCGGAGGCGGGTCAATGGTCAACTCTCCGGCGGTTTCTCCAACTATGATTTCCTTTGTCACCGGAATAAGGATTTCCTTATCCGCGGCTTTGATCACCAGGACATCCTGGGCTCCATTGGCGAAGATATGATCGACTTTGCCAAGAATTTTGCCGGTGAGATCGACGACTACCTTGCCGAGGTACTGATGCCAGTAGTACTCGTCTTCGCTTACCTCCGGCAGATCCCGCTTGGCCAGCAGAACTCCTTTGCCCTCAAGCTGTTCCGCATGGCTGCGACTCGCGACGGAGGAGAACTGAACAATGGCAAACTTTCCCTGGTTCCTGCTTTTCCGCACGGTCAGGGGGCCATACAGTTCACCGCTTTTATCAATCAGGGTCAGCTCTTGGTAGCTTTGCATATTCTCCGGCTGGCCTGAATGCAGAAACACCTTCACCTCGCCCCGTAAACCGTGGGCCGTGGCGATCTTACCAAGAAGCAGATACTCTGCAGCGGGATAATCGAACTCTTCGGTCATTCCGGATACCGGTTATTCGACAATCTCGAGCCTGGTCCGTTTCTCGGTCTTCGCCGCCGCGGCTGCAAGCAGGGAACGCAAGGCCCTGGCCGTCCGGCCCTGTTTGCCGATCACCTTGCCTAAATCTTCCGAGGCCACGGCAAGCTCAATAGTCACGCTGTCCTCCTCATCGGTTCTGGTGACCTTGACTGCGTCCGGTTGATCGACGAGGGACCGGGCTATAACCGCTATGAGTTCTTCCATTTCTATTGAACAGACGCCGCGGCTTTCTTCATGAGACTTTTTACAGTTGGCGTCGGGAGAGCACCTTTCCCCAACCACTCCTGCAGCTTGGCGTTGTCGATAGTAATTGCCGCCGGATCCTTGAGCGGATCATACGTTCCCACCACATCGAGAAATTTGCCATCGCGCTTGTTTTCGCTGTCGGCAACGATGATACGATAGAACGGTTTTTTCTTCCTGCCAAGTCGGGTCAATCTGATACGTACTGCCATTCCGGTAATTCCTCCGGTTAATTTATTGGGGGTTATGCCACTGATCCTCTCGCTGAACTGAGAGGAGTCAATTCCTTTTCATGCCCTTGGGCAACTTTCTTCGCTTCATTCCGGAAATCGCTCCCGGTTTGCCGCTTATTTTTTTCATCATCTTCAACATCTCCGAATAGCTCTTCAGGACCCGGTTGACGTCACCGATAGAAGTGCCCGATCCGGCGGCGATGCGCGTCCTTCTGGAGGTGTTGATAATTTGATGGTTTTGTCTTTCCTTGCGAGTCATCGAACGGATAATCGCTTCCGTTTTTATCAACTCCCGTTCGTCCGGTTTCGGGACATCCTTGAGTTGTCTCAGCTTGTTGATGCCGGGAACCATGTCCATGATCTTTTCCAGAGAGCCCATTTTCTTGATCTGTTGGATCTGGTCGAGAAAATCCTCAAGGGTGAATTGATTCCGTTTGAGCTTGTTGGCGATCTTTTCGGCTTCGCGCTTGTCGACGACCGCTTCGGCTTTTTCAATGAGGGTGAGTATATCACCCATGCCGAGAATACGCGAGGCGACCCTCTCCGGATGAAAGATCTCAAGGTCGTCCAATCCTTCGCCGACACCGACGAACTTGATGGGTTTGCCGGTAATGTTCTTTATGGAAAGCGCCGCACCGCCGCGGGCATCGCCTTCCATCTTGGTCAGTATGATACCGGTAAGTTCCAGGTCCCGGTTGAAGGCATCGGCAACAGTCACCGCGTCCTGGCCGGTCATGGCATCGGCCACGAAAAGTATTTCCGTAAGCGGAACAGCCGCCTGGATCTCTTTCAGCTCGTCCATCAGGGTCTCGTCGACATGGAGACGCCCGGCGGTGTCGATGATGAGCGTATCGTAATTGCGGAGCGCCGCCTCATTCAAGGCCTGCCTGCAGATGTCGACAGGACGAGTGGCAGCCGTTGACGGATGAACCGGAACCTCAAGCCGCGCACCGAGCACCTGCAGCTGTTCAATGGCGGCTGGGCGATAGATATCGGCCGGCACCAGGTAAGGCCTGCGGCCTTTTTCTTTCAGCTGCTTGGCCAGCTTGCCAGAGGTGGTTGTCTTGCCGGACCCCTGCAGGCCGGCCATCATGATCACGACCGGCTGTCGGCCGTCAAGCTTGATCTGCTGGGCGGTGCCGCCCAGCAGATCAACCAGTTCTTCATGAACGATCTTGATGACCTGCTGCCCCGGGGAGAGGCTTTTGGCAACTTCCCGGCCGATGGCCTTGGCCGTGACTCCTGCAACAAAATCCTTGGCTACCTTGAAGTTGACATCGGCCTCGAGGAGAGCACCGCGGACTTCGCGTAATGCCTCGCTGATGTTTTCCTCAGTAAGCTTGCCATGGCCGCGGAGTTTTTTGAAAACTCCCTCAAGCCTATCGGTTAAATTTTCAAACATGATATATGCAGTTGCAATGCTGTGTCACAAAAGACCACGGTTACAGGGGCGAAAAGACCCTATTCAGCCGGCAAAAAACGAAAAATTCATGTCGAAGGTTCCAGAAAACAGGGAGAGGTAACCGGTTCGGCATAAATTCAAAAGAGAAGAAAAATACTGTGTATTGATAAAGATGTCAAGCAGGGATCAAAGTTCCATTGAAAAATTAGCTCAAATTCGGTTGTCCCGTCGGCAGCAGATTTAGAGCTGATTTTAATTTCTTGGGCGAAAGCCATGCCGCACGAGATAATAAATGACCGACGGCCAGATAAGCAGAGCCAGGGCAAGCCAGATATAGCGCATATTCTGATCACTGAACCGGCGGAGAAAAATGTCTCTCAGCACAATAAACATCAGCCCCATATTGACAAGCAGTCCGAGCAGGCTGGCCGTCAGCAACCGATTGAGTTGACGGAGTTCCGGGAAAAATACAAGTACGCAGAGGAGGCCCAAGGCAAAAAGAATCGCCAGGACGGAGTAGATTTTTTCAAAGGTATTCATAGTGGTGCCGAAGCGATATTTATTTTTCCCCCTGCCATGTGCCGGTGGTTTAATAAAAACAAGTCCTGGGCAGGAGGAGGTGGTGAAGGCGTATCAAAATACGCCATTTGCGGCCGGAGGTCAATCGGAAGCCGGTCGCTCCGAGCCGTCTTATTTCGTTCTGGCTGTACGCCCAGCTGTTTTGAACGGGAGATCGGTAAACTTTGCCAAGTATGGTAATAATTCCTATTTCATTCTTGTTCTCGTCAGACTGGTGTCATATTTTCTTAACAGGCTCAATGAAGGGAGAATGTGAATATGAATCAAGTTAAAACGTCTGAATGCAGGCTTGATGAACATAAAATAACCGCGGAACCATTTTTTCTTCCTCGCTCCAACGAAATAGAGATTGGCCTGGCAGCCAGCAAAAATATGTTCCCTCTTCTCCTGAAAGGCCCAACCGGCTGCGGCAAGACACGATTCATGCAGTATCTCGCCTGGCGCCTGAAGAGACCGCTGATAACGGTATCCTGCCATGACGATCTGTCGGCTGCCGATCTCGTGGGGCGCTACCTGGTCAAGGGCAATGAGGCTGTCTGGCAGGATGGTCCTCTCACTCTCGCGGTCCGGGCGGGGGCGATATGTTATCTGGATGAGATAGTCGAGGCAAGAAAAGATACCACCGTCGTTATTCATCCGTTAACCGATGATCGGCGTGAACTGCCGATCGAAAAGCTCGGCATACTCTATAGCGCTCCCGCCCAGTTTATGCTGGCCGTTTCCTATAATCCCGGCTACCAGAGCGTTCTCAAGGATCTCAAGCCTTCGACTAGACAACGTTTCGTCTCGCTCAATTTTGATTATCCCAACGCCCGGTTGGAACAGGAGATCGTGATGCGGGAAACCGGTATGGGCAAGGAACTCGTCATCCAGCTGGTAAAACTCGCGACTATGACCAGAAGCCTCAAGGAATCCGGGTTGGCCGAGGGTGCCTCCACCCGCCTTATTATCCAGACCGTTCGGTTAATACAATCGGGAATCGATACGGTGAGCGCATGCAGGGTGGGGATGATCGAAAGCCTGACCGATGACCCGGAGCTCCTGTTGGCGATGGATGAAATGATCCTCTCCATCTTTTCATGAAAATGACCGAACTGTCTGAACAAAAACGACGATTCTACTCCACCGTGCTTCCTGCCCGGCCGAACGAGTGGGAGGTGGATGAAGTGTTTGAGCGTCTCGCCGCTCTGCCGGGAGAATTGCGCGAAAGCCTGTTGAGTCAGGTCGAGGTCATCTGGCCGATCAGTCACAGTCTGTGTTTTGCCTATCTTGCCGAAGGGGTGATGGCCCTTCGCCGGTTTTCCGCCGATCTGTTGCCGGAATGGGTTCGCCGGATTCTTAGTGTGTATGAGAAGAGAGGGCTGGCCGGTGCGCGCGGGTTTATGGCCGATGTCGACAAACTCTTTCTCGGGCCGATGCGAGGCGAGGCCGGCGTAGGATTGGACGAGGTTTCCGCCATGCTGCTGCCCTATATCCGGGGCGTTTCCGGCTGCCCCCTGGACCTTGATTGCGCGGCCATCCCGGGTACCGACACCAGGACGATTTATCTGCCTGAGTTTCTGGATCAATTTCCGGAAAGGAGAAAAAATGTTTTGCTCTACAAGGTACTTGTAACTCTTCAGTGGGGCCAGATTGCATCGCGCCTATACAGCGAGGTCATCAGCGAGGTCATCAGCGAGGTCATCAGCGAGGTCATCAGCGAGGTCATGGGCAATGAGGGGAGCGGCGGGAGGCTGGATCCGTTCGCGCGGTACCCTGACAAAAAGATGGCTGCCGATCTTCTGGCCGTCCTGCAGTTCCGGAAGGTGTACGGATTCCTTGCGGCTGAGCTTCCGGGGCTGATCCACCATGGGCGTGAACTCTTGGTTCAGCTGATAACAAAAATACGTGCAGGAGGGGAGGAGGAGCAACAATGCAAGGCACTAAAGAACCTTCTGCTGCAGTCCATTGGTGGTCAGGAGGATGGGGGCCGGCATGCCGCTGACGGACAGCTCATGCTCCTGGACGGTTGCGGCGCTGGCCGGGTCGCCGGTTGTTTTGACCTGCTGCCGGATCTCTATGCCGGTTTCGCGCAACTGAGTGGTTCGTACCGTTTGGGGCCGGCAGCCTTGCTTCTTGGGGAATTCAATTTTCAGAGGGCGGGGGAAACCATCGGATTGCGGCGGATGGAGGAGAAACAGAAATTCGTGGCGATGCTTGCAGCTTTTCTTGGCGCAAATGGAGCGAAGCGGGATGGTTCTCACAACGAAGGAGCGAAACTTCCTCCAGCGTTGGTTGCGTTGACCAATGATATTATACATGATTTAGGTAAACTGCCGCCGGCCTATGTGCAGGCCGCGGCCGGTCTGGCCGGGGGTGGATTCAACCGCCGGGAGAACAGGGATTCCGGTATTTCCGATATGGCCGCTCCGGTCGTGGTCCACGGCGATGCGATGTATTGCTACAACGAATGGGATTACCGGCGAGGGGGGTATCGAAACGACTGGTGCACCCTTGTGGAAAAATCACTTTCGCCGGTCCGTTCGGGGTTTGTTGCCGGAACACTGGAAAAATACAGGTCGCAACTGAAGAGATTGCGCCGTCAGTTTGAACTGTTGCGCACCCGGAATCGTGTCGTCCGGAGGCAGAGAGAAGGCGATGATATCGATCTCGACGCCCTGATTGAGCTGCTGGGCGATATCAGGGCGGGTCTCACCCCCTCCGACCGTCTCTACACCCGCCTCTTGCGTGATGAGCGCGACATATCGGTAATGTTTCTGGTGGATATGTCCAATTCGACGCAGGGGTGGGTTGGCGTCGCCTTGAAGGAGGCGCTGGTTTTGCTTGCCGAAGCCCTGGAGGTGGTCGGCGATCGGTATGGAATCTATGGCTTTTCCGGAATGAGACGGTCACGGAGCGAACTCTTTCATATCAAGCATCCTGAGGAGTCCTATGGGACCGTGGTGCAGCAGAGAATCGCCGCGGTCATGCCGAAGGAGTATACCCGGATGGGCCCGCCGATCCGCCATCTGACCAAAAAGCTGCTTGAATCACAAGGAAAGATCCGCCTGTTGGTGGTGATTTCCGACGGCAAGCCTGAAGATTATGACGATTATAAAGGCCAGTATGCCATAGAGGATACCCGAAAGGCTCTTTTGGAAGCAAAGGGCGCCGGGGTGTTTCCTTTTGTATTACCATCGATAAGTCGGCCCATGAATACCTGGCGCATATGTTCGGGCGGGGGAATTATATTTTTGTCGATGACGTGAAATCGTTGCCGGCAAAGATGGTCCATATGTACCGCCTGCTCACCAGCTGATTGAAGGCGTGACCTGCAATTCATTCCGCGAAGTGTGGCTCTTGGAAGCACGGCGGGAGATCGCCTCGCGTGGAAAAATAACCTCAGAACTCTTGATCCGGGTCTACTAATTACAGTTCACAAAATACAGCGTAAC
>CAYTVF010000041.1:0-23532 GCA_964441345.1 uncultured Desulfopila sp.
GCCACCGTAAAACTGGAAACCAGCAGGACAATGGTGTTGAGCGCGCCGATAATCCGGTTCAGCTCCTTGCCGCCCACCGCAAAGTGCTTGGGATATTCGTAAAAATACATGGCATAGAGCACGAACAGTCCGCCGAACAGGATGATCTCCGAATAGAGAAACAACCACATGCCTATCTTGATTCCGGTATCGTCTATCCGCGAACTCATCGCAACCCTCCCTTCTCGCAGCTCTTCTCCGACCGTTTCGCAACCCCGGTAAAATCATAAGGGAAAGCCATAACTTCAGGCTCTTCGACGAAATTTTGCACCGGCGGCGGGGATGGAACCATCCATTCGAGGGTAGTGCCCCCCCACGGATCGGCAGGGGCGGGAACACGCCCCACAAAGCTCATCAGCAGATTGACAAACATGATCATAATCCCGAAAACCAGCAGATACCCGCCGAATCCCGCGAGGTAATTGCCGGTTTCAAATTGCGGCAGATAATCGTAATATCGCCGCGGCATCCCCTGTAATCCCAGGATCAACATGGGAGTATAATGAAAAAGGAAGCCGACGGCGGCAAGCACCGCCCCTATATTTGCCGCCCTGAAGGTATACATGACCCCGAACATCTTCGGCCACCAGTAATGGAGTGCGGCGAAGAAGGCGAAGCCGGTGCCGCCGAACATGACGAAATGAAAATGGGCGACGACAAAATGGGTGTCGTGCACATGGATATCGGTGCCGGCCGCCCCCAGAACCAAGCCGGTCAACCCGCCGACACTGAAAAGGTAGATAAACATCAGCGCCAGAAGCAGCGGCGGAGTCAGCTCGATCGATCCCTTATACATGGTGGCCACCCAGGAGAAGACCTTGACCGCCGAAGGAATCGCCACAAGAAAAGTCAAGAGTGAGAAAACAAAGACCGACACGTCACTCATTCCGCTGGTATACATATGATGCGCCCAGACCAGCGAGCCGGCAATGGCAATCGCCATCGACGACCAGACGATGGCCTTGTAGCCGAAAATCGATTTGCGGGAGAAGACCGGGATTATTTCGGAGATCACCCCCATGCCGGGAAGAATCATGATGTATACCGCCGGGTGAGAGTACATCCAGAACATATGCTGATACAGCAGGGGATCCCCTCCCCGGTCGGGATCGAAGAGGCCGATGTGCAAAAATCGCTCAAGCACCACCAGGACAAAGGTAATCGAGATGACCGGCGTAGCGAGGATCTGGACCCAGGCCGTAGCGTATAAAGACCAGGTGAACAGCGGGATCTGCATCAAGCCCATCCTTCTGTCGCGCATGCGGTGAAAGGTGGTGACGAAATTCAGACCGGTCAGCATCGACGACATGCCGAGAATAAAGGCCGCGGTCACGGTCAGGCCGACATTGGCATTGTTCTGAACACTGAACGGTACATAAAAGGTCCAGCCGGTATCGGGAAAACCGTCGCCGACAAAGAGGGAGACGACCGCAAAAAAACCGCCGAACATAAAAAGATACCAGCTGAACAGGTTGAGCCGCGGAAAGAAAACATCGTCGGCGCCCAGCTGGATGGGCAGGAAAAAATTGCCGAAGATGGCCGGAATCCCAGGGATCATGAAGAGAAAAACCATTATTACCCCGTGCAGGGTAAAAAACGAGTTGTACATCCCGGGTCCCATGATGGTCCGGCCTTGACTCATCAGCTCGGTCCTGAGCATGAGTCCCAGAAACAGGGCGAGCACAAACCATAAAAAGACAGCGGCCAGATACATCAGCCCCAACCGCTTGTGATCGTGGGTGAGCAACCAGGCCTTCACTCCGGTGAGACCGGGTGGTGCCGGAGTATGGTAGAACGATTGTGTCGCAGTCATATTTATTTATCCTGTGTAGTGCTGCTGTCCATATTCACAGCCTTTTCGACGCTCTGTCCCCTTCGCCGGTAATAGAGCCAGAGGCAGAGCAAGGTCACGCCGAAAAGGACCAAAATGACGATTTTAACGGTCTGAAACACCGACTTGTTGGTATACGGATCATAATTAAAACAGAAGCCGAGCAGTCTCCGGACCGAGAGGGCCGGCGTGCCACTTTCCGCCGCGGACAGGGCCACATCGATGTCGCCGGCCAGAAACGTGCCGAAAACATAGCGGATGATCTTGCCGTCCGCGGCAATGACCATGAGGGCCGCGGGATGGATAAATGTTCCATCGCCCGCCTTCTGAAAGCGAAAGCCGACCGCGTCGGTAGCCGCCTTGATCGCTTCCTTGCTGCCGGTCAAAAAACGCCACGCGCTCGCCGGAAAACCTTCATTCAGGATCTTCAGGTAATTCCGTTTCGCCCGAGCCGCATCGAGAGGTCCCTCCGCATCATTGAAGCTGAGGGCAACCACCCGGTAGTCTTTGCCCGGCTGAAAACTTAAACTGTTCAGGGCAACAGCCAGATTTGCCAGATTTTTGCTGCAGATATTGGCACAATAAAAGTATCCGGGAAGAAAAAGAGTGGGACGGTCGATGATGTCGCCAAGCCGGACACTCCGCCCCTCCTCGTCGACAAACTCGAGATCGAGGGGCAGGTACTGTCCGGTTTTTTCTTCAATCCACAGGCCGCCGTCATCACTCTTGTCGGCCGACGCCTCGATGCTCTGGTCCGGATGTTCCGGAGCTTCGCCATGGCCCCACGAGTTCCGGTAAAGCCCCTCTGTAACAAGACCCATGGCCGACGTGATAATAATAAAAAAGAAAATGAAAATGAAACTCTTTGCAGGTCCGACCATGGGTCAGCTCGATCAATTGAGTTTTTGGAATTTACCCGTACTCAGGTTGACCTTCACGGCCGTCCGGTATTGATGCTTGGACTTGAAGCTGTCACGGCCCCCGCCATAGGACATCAACACGGTGGTGTCGCCATCCGCCTGAATTTCGGTATCGTTCTTGTCGGCGGATTTCAGCGGCATGGTGAACTCAATCGTGGTTACCCCATCTGCCTCGGTGCCCCCCACCAGGGTCGCGTCCTCAGTGCCGCCCGCTTTGCTGTCCGGGCTGTGATTGTTATCCTCGCTGCCGAATTCATCGGTTATCACGGCCTTGCTATCCTTTACATAGCCGAGAATGAAATTACCGCCCTTCATCATCTTGATCGGATTAAAACCAATGCCGACCCAGCCATCCGTTTGCGCCGATAATTTCACCGCCAGATTGGCGCCGTCGACCTTCCAGGCAAAGGTGAGCTTTTGATCCTTCACTTCGTGATCGTACTGTGCAGCCTGGATATTCGCCACGGTGCCAAGCAGCAGGAGCCCTATCCCGCCGATTGCCGCTTGAATACTTTTCATTTTCATACTTTCTCCTTGGTTCTATATAAGTATGCCATTCGGGCCGGTGCCCATCAATCGGACGCACCGAAGTTAAGTATCTACGTTGCTGAAAAGAGTAGCATATCTTTCTGAACATGAAAAGGAACTTTGCAGAATTGCGACAGGTTAGCAAATAGAAATGAGAATTTTTGTTTGGTAGCGTTTAAATCCTTGGCAGGCTGCATCATCCATGATTAACTTAGGCTGTTGAAGTTATTCCGGCATTTACAATTTACGGCAGACTGTGATGAAATTGCTCAGGTTTTTGCTACGATGAGGGAGCATGACGTCCGCTCTGCGAAATCGACCAATTATCGACCCAATTACCAAGGAGGAAAACTGATGGCGCAGAAAATGGCAGTGTACAAGTGTGAAATTTGTGGCAATATCGCTGAGGTTCTTACCGCCGGCGGTGCCGAGATGATGTGCTGCAACCAGCAGATGACCATGCAGAAAGAAAATACCACCGATGCGGCGATCGAAAAGCATATTCCGGTCCTGACCAAAAAAGATGGCGGCTGGCAGGTTACGGTCGGATCGGTCGAACATCCCATGACCGCGGCCCATTTTATCGAATGGATCGAGCTTATTGCCGGCGATAAGGTATATCGTCAGTTTCTCTCTCCGACGGATAAACCCGCGGCGTTTTTCCCACTTGCGGCCGATGGAGTCTCCGCCCGGGCCTACTGCAACCTGCACGGACTCTGGAAGAAATAGTGAGTTTTGCGTGCCGGTCGGAAGCGAACCCGACCGGCACCCTCCTGTCTGAGAAACCGCCAAGGCCTTGGGTGGGCTACTGGATCGGGAACTTGAAATATTACTTGAATTACAGCATCTTCCTTGGCTTGCACAGATGTTGAGGGTTTGCCGAAATACTTCCACAGGTGCAAGATGTTCATTGCTGCTACCTTTTCATTACAAACTTCGGCGTCAGCAGCGCTGCATAATTTTTTTTTGTATTCCTCGCTGACCGGATTACAGAGGCTGTTCGAATCATCTTCGACCACACCACAGTTTTCACATATATAAGCCATCTTCATTCACCTCTTTGACAGGTTACGAAAGGAGCCGTTGGATCCGTTTTCTTGCCATAAAGTTTTGCCGACAGCACCTTTTAGTTGTCAACACGGAGCAGAGTCTGGCAATGATCTGGGTGATGACCTCTCGAATTCGCTATCGAAATCGAAACGGCTCGGGAAACGGTGCATGGACAATTGAACTGCTCCTTTCGCCTCATCAATGAAAATTCCTCTGGTTTTTCGAGATGCAGAATTCGATGCTGATCACGATAGCGATTTCGATAGCGATTTCGATAGCGATTTTTTCTGGATGAACCATAAAAATGAACCGAAATCGGTGGAATTTGCTTTTTACACTGGCAGAGAGAGTGGTATATCACTACCTTTCAGATGCCACCGTCCTTAAGGATCGGATAAAAGCACTGTAGAGAATTAAAAGCCCCTTCACGAAATTCTTTCCTGAAAAAGAAAAGAATTTCTAAGATACTGATAAGTATCGCTTAATCGTAACGTTTGAGAAAAATCTATGGATTTCATGCATCCCCAGTTCTGGCTCGCGATATTGCAAATTATCACCATCGACATCATGCTTGGCGGCGATAACGCGGTAGTAATCGCATTGGCCTGCCGCAAGTTACCGGAGTCTCAAAGGAAAATGGGGATCGCCTGGGGCGTGGCCGGGGCTATTGTCCTGCGCATCGTGCTCATCTTCTTCGCCCTGCAGCTGCTGGCTCTACCGTTTCTGAAAGTGGTCGGCGCGCTCCTGCTGCTGTGGATTGGCATAAAACTCCTGCAGCCGGAAGAAGAGGGCAGCCACACCACGATCGAGGGACGCACCAACCTGCTCGGAGCGATTAAGACCATCGTCGTTGCCGATGCCGTGATGAGTCTGGACAACGTCATCGCTGTGGCGGGTGCCGCCAAGGGCGATCTGGGACTGGTAATCTTCGGGATTGCCATCAGCATCCCCATTATTGTATGGGGCAGCAAGTTAGTCCTGAAGTTGATGGATCGTTTCCCCGTGGTCATCACTCTGGGGGGTGCGCTGCTGGGCTGGATCGCAGGCGATATGATTGTCACCGACGTGAAGATCAAGCCCTGGCTGACCGACACCCCGTCCTGGCTGCATTATGCGGTCGCCGCGGCAGGCGCGTTGTTCGTGGTGGTCGTGGGTACATGGTTGGCGAGACGCCGGGCTGGCGCTGCCCCATTAGTAGAATTGCCGTTGGAGGGATCGACCCATAACCCCTCCGACAAAAAATGAGGGAGATGAATATGCTGAAAATTCTGGTGCCCGTGGATGGCTCAAGCCAGGCCCAACGTGCGGTGAATGAGGTGCTGATACTGGCGCGGAACGGTGCGGAGCTGAAAATCCACCTCCTCAACGTGCAGATCCCCATCGATTCCGGTCACGCCCGGATGTTTGTCGATCAGGACGATGTGGATGGTTATCACCGGGAGGAAGGTCTGGCCGCACTGGCCGATGCCCGGGCATTGCTGGATGCAGCCGGAGTGTCCTACTCCCACCATATCGTCGTCGGCCACGTGGCGGAGAGTATCGTCCGCTACGCCAGGGAGCAAAACATCGACAAAATCGTGATGGGTACCCACGGCCGGAGCGGCCTGTTGAATACCTTGCTGGGATCGGTGGCCCACGACGTGCTCAAGCACTCCCTCGTCCCGGTGTCGCTTGTCAAGTGATTAAGATGAACGTTTGAGTGTGCTTGCCAAGCCGCCACTCTTGACTTCCCGTGACTCCCGATATAGTTTAATATCAAACTAAGATCGGGAGTAAATAATGACAAATTTCCGCGGCAGCAATCAGCAGGTTCTGGCCCTGAATACCTTTATCAAGCTGGTACGCTGTACCAACAGTGTTGCCCACCACGTCCACAAACACCTCCGGAACGAGTTGACCGTGAGCCAGTTCGGCATTCTCGAAGCGCTGTATCACCTGGGGCCGATGTCGCAAAAGGAACTGGCGACAAAAATCCTGAAATCGGCCGGAAACATCACCACCATCATCAATAATCTGGAGAATGCCGGCCTGGTCGTCCGGGTCCCCAGTCTGGAGGACAAGAGGTATTATGCGATTCACCTGACCGATGAGGGACACAAGCTGATCGAAAGGATTTTTCCGGACCATGCCGAAATAATCTGCCGGAGGATGGCGGTGCTTACGGAAGAGGAGCAGCAGACCCTTGGCGGCCTGCTGAAGAAGCTCTCGCTGGCTGCACCGTGAAAATCCAGGACGAGGGGAGGAAGCAATGGAAACCAGTCAATTTCGTATGGAAAAGGACAGCATGGGAGAAGTCAAGGTGCCGGTTCACGCCCTGTACGGTGCCCAGACCCAGCGGGCCGTGCAGAACTTCACGATCGCAAGCCAGCCCCTGCCCTGGAATTTTCTCGAAGCGGTTCTGCTGATCAAATCGGCCGCGGCCCGTGCCAATGGCGAACTCGGCCTGCTGCCCGCACATTCTGCCGAACTGATCGGTGCCGCCGTTGCCGAACTTCTGGTAACCCGCCCCATCGACCAGTTTCCGGTTTCGATCTTCCAGACCGGAAGCGGCACCAGCACCAATATGAATGTCAACGAGGTCATTGTCGGGATGGTCCGTGCGGGAGGCACCGAGCTCTCGCCCAACGACCACGTCAATCTCAGCCAGAGCAGCAACGATGTCATTCCCGCCGCCATTCACCTGGCCGCGGCCCTTGCGGTCAGTCGTTCGCTGCTGCCCGCCTTAGGCGAACTGGCCGGAATCATCCGCACATTCGGCGCCGCCCACAGCGATGTGATCAAAACCGCGCGGACCCACCTCATGGACGCCCTGCCGATCTTTCTGCAGTCGGAGCTGGCAGGCTGGGCGGCTCAGCTCGACGAATGCATCGAAAGAATCGAAAACGCCCTGCCGAGACTGCAGCGGCTTCCCCTGGGAGGAACGGCGGTCGGCTCCGGCGTCAACTGTCACCCGGAATTTGCTGCCAGGGCCATCGCCCTGCTCAGCGAGGACACCTCGCTCCCCTTCACCCGGGCCCCGTCTCTGTATAAGGGGCTCAGCAGTCTGGATACGGTGGTTGAGTTATCCGGACATCTGAAAACCTGTGCGGTGGCCTTAACCAAGATCGCCGGCGACCTGCGGTGGATGAACTCCGGCCCCCTGACCGGGTTCGGCGAGATCACCCTGCCGGCCCTCCAGCCGGGCTCGAGCATCATGCCCGCCAAAGTCAATCCGGTCATCGCCGAAGCGGTCTGCATGGCGGCGGCCCAGATTATCGGCAACGATACCACCATCACTCTTGCCGGAATGGGCGGCAATTTCCAGCTGAACACCATGCTGCCGGTCGCGGCGGCCAACATCCTCCAGTCGATCGACTTGCTCGCCGGCAGCGCCGGAATTTTGGGTGAAAAGGCCATCAGGACGATGAAAATCAACCGCGAGGTTTACACGCGGGCGCTGTCGATGAACCCCATCCTGGTGACTGCGCTCAATCCGGAAATCGGCTATCTGCAGGCGGCGGAAATTGCCAAAATTGCCCAACAACAAAACAGAACGGTGCTTGATGTGGCCTTAGAACTTACCGATATTCCCCGGGAAAAACTGGAGCGTTTGCTCGACCCGCGGAACCTGGCCGAAGGCGGGGGCGGAGAAAAAATTTAACGCCTGAAGATCCGCCGTCCGGCCAGACCAACCAGCTGAAGCAGATACTCGAAGACCACCTTGCGATTCATTTTCGACTCGCCGTAATCCCGGTCCCTGAATATAATGGGGATTTCTTTCACCCGCAGTTTCCTGCCGTATTCGGCCAGAATGGCCAGACCAATCTTAAATCCGGGAACGCTGCCGGACAGCTCGACCACCCGCCGCCGTTCAACGGCGAAAAATCCGGCCAGCGGATCGTTTACATTGCAGAACAGCAGTGCGGGAAGGGTGGCAAGCCGGGAGGAGAGTTTTCTCGACAGCGGCCAGTCGGGGGTTGCCCCGCCCGCAACATATCTGCTGCCGATAACCATGTCGTGGGTCCCGGCCAAAAGCGGCCCGAGCAGCTCGGGGATGGCCTCGGGCGGGTGGCTGAGATCGGCGTCCATCACCAGGATGAACGTTGCCTCGGTTGCACCGGCCCCGGCGATTACCGCTCCGGCCAGGCCGACATTGATCTCCCGCCTGAGCAGGCGAACCGGTCCCCGGGTAAGCCATGCGGATACCCGGGCGGCCGTACCGTCGGACGATGCCGAATCGACAAACAGCACGTCAAAGTCCAGGTCGCAGGCTTGCCGGACATGCATAAGCCTCTCCAGCAGGATATCGATATTTTCCGCCTCATTGAGGGTGGGCACTACGAGAGTGACGGTTGCTTTGCGCAAGATGGTATTGTTCCCCATCATCCACCAATCTTCTCACATTGCCAGAGTTGTTTGATCATATTGTTTGGTATCAAAAAATGATAGGAAAATCAAGGAAGACCGCAAAGAAACCCGGTGCATGGAAGGACGACGACTAAAAATGGACGCAGATTGATTATCGATACTCGTCACGGTCGAGTTCTTCGCGCACCACTTTGGCCAGGCCGCCGATGGTATACGGTTTGCGCAAGTACACGATTACTCCGAGTTTTGCCGCCTGTTCAACCCGGTTATACTCGGAATAGCCGCTGGCGATGAGGGCCCGCTGACGAGGGTTATCCTGCAGCGCCTGACGGTAGGTTTCAATCCCGTCGATGCCGGGATCCATAATCATATCGAGCACAAGCAGATCGACCGGCCTGGTTTTCAGGTACAGGACGGCTTCCTCGCCGCTGGCCACGGCGTCGGCCCGGTAGCCGAGTTCCCGCAGGATATCGGTGGCGATAAGCCGCTGCTCCAGGACATCGTCTACGACCAGAATCATTTCGCCTTTTCCCCGGTATTGCTGCAGATTTTCCGGTTGTTCCTCCATCTGCAGCTGCATGGTCGCCGGAAAATAGAGGGAGAACGTCGCACCTTCGCCGACCGTGCTCTTGACCTCGATATATCCTTTATGGTCCTGCACGGCCCCCCAGACCACCGCCATGCCCAGTCCGGTGCCGCTGACCCCCATCTTCTTTCTGGTATAGAACGGCTCGAAAATGAAGCGCAGGTCTTCGGCGGAAATACCGTGTCCGGTGTCGCTGACCGTCAGTGTCACGTAATTGCCTTCCGTCACCTTGGTATAACCATGAATCGGCCGATCGAGAAAACTGTTGTGCAGATATATCGTAATAACCCCGCCCTCCGTCATTGCCTCGGCAGCATTGGTGACCAGATTCATCACCGTCTTGCCGAGATGAACCGGCGACCCTTTGACGCGCAGGAGATCGCCGGCAAAATTTCTGACGATCCGGACATTGGGGTGCCGATCAAGCATTTTTGCACATTCCGGGCTGATCAGATAATCGTCGACGACTTTTGCCAGATCCACCACCTCCATGACCATGGCCCCGCGGCGGGCAAGGGTGAGCAGATCCTGGACAATGGCGGCGGCTTTCTGGCCGGAGGTCCGGATGGTGGTCAGCGGCCCGCACATTTCATGATCCGCCGGTAACCGGAGCAACAGCAATTCGGGATACGACACGACACCGGACAGGATATTGTTCAGGTCGTGGGCAACCCCCGCGGCCAGAGTGCCGATTGCCTCCATTCGCTGGGCCCGCGCCAGTTGATCCTGGATATCCCTGCGTTCTTCTATCTCCTTCTGCAACTGCCGGTTGGCCATAACCAGCTCCATGGTCCGTTTATTGACCAGATCTTCCAGGTCATTCCGGTGCCGGGCCAGCTCCTCTTCCCGCTTTTCGAGTTCGGCGAGCATGCTGTTAAAACCTTCGGTCAGGGTGCCGAATTCGTCGTTGTTGAGTTTTTTCGCCCGGTAGGAATAATTGCTCTCGCTGCCGACCCGCTCCATCGTTTCCAGGAGTCCCATCAGCGGCCGGGCGATAAAACGATGGAGCCGCACCGAGATGAGCTGCGCCAGCACCCCCAGGGTCACGATCAGGGTAACGACCAGGATGATGGATTCCAGCAGCCGGTTGAACAACTCCTTAAGGTCGGCGCGAATGGTAATATAGCCGAGACGCTTGCCATCCAGGACGATGGGCGCGGCCAGTTCAAGATAGCCCTTATCGAAAATGTGGGCCGCCGTTGCCATCGTTTCCTTTTCTACCTCGGCAACGATCTTCTCATTGATCTTCATCGCCGTCCCGTTCTCCTGCCCATCCTGCCGATAGACGGCGAATTCCCGGCCGATGCCGGTATAAATCGCCGCCTCGACCACATCGCCCACGACCCTCAATGCCGACAAAGTCGCCAGCGCCGCGGCCGGATCGTCGAAGGCCAGGGCGGCCGTGCTGTTTTTGGCGATGGTTTCGGCGAGCATGGTATGGTTTTCCACCATGCTTCGCCGAAATGACACCACCTTATCAAAGACAAAGAGGGCGGCCATCAGCACGACCAGGGTACTGCAGATCAGCATGACAATGGTCGCCAGTTTGGCCTGAACGGGGAGATCGTCGAAGCGCCGCATCATCGATCTTCCTCCGTCCCGGTGGCGACTATTCCGGCAAGCTTCAGCATCTGGGCGCTGACCAGGAAATCGCTCTTTCTGGTTTCTTCGACATTGACCTCGATCCTTATCCGGTTCTCGACCGTGAGCAGATTGACCATCCCCCCGGCCTGGCAGAAGCCGCCGACGTCGCCCACGGTGAGAACCCCGGAATCCCTGGCCGCAACACGCAGGTCAGCCAGGTCGCCGACCGCTTCCCGGCCGATAAAGAGCAGGTCAATCTCCTGCCATTGCACCTCTTGCCGGTTTTGATAACGGCGAATTCTTATTTTTCGACCTTTGACGGACTCGCTGGCGATCACCTTGTCCAGATGGCTGCCGAACGGGTCGGTGCCAAGGATGGCAATGGCAAACTCCGCTTGCGGACTCTCCTTGATTTCATACGGCCAGACGATGAATTTGGTGAGGTTGAAGAGGAATACCGCCTTGACCTCGCTCTCCTCGAAGGCCTTGGCCCGGACCGCGGTGGCAAAACCGGTCTGGGTCAGGAGCATGGCGAAAAAAAGCAAACCACCACCGGCCAGGACGGAAATCCTGCGAACGCGCCGGAAGGAGGCGCTTTGCTGTCGCGATGGTGTCTTCATTCTGCTTCCTGCCGTCCGCACATCCCTCAAAAACTCCAGGTGAGTTTGGCAAAAAACTGCCGGGGTACTTCCGAGCCGCCGATACTGTTGCCGGCGGGAAATTCCATCTTCGCCGATTCGGTAAGATTTTCGCCGGAGAGACTCAGTTTAAGATTTTTATTTGCCTGCCATCCCAGCCGCAGATCGAGCCGGATATACCCATCGACCCCTCTGCCGCTCAGATCGTCGATAGAGTACAACTCGGAGTCGAGCGACCAGTTCGCCGGCAGATCAAGCCAGGAACGCAGCTGAAACTGATGTTCCGGGAAGTCGTCCTCGTCAAACTGCTGATTGCTCCAGACAGTCTCCGGACCTCCGCTGAATGATGCTTGAATCAAAGGTAAACTCCGCGTTCGGCGACCAGCGATGACCAAGCTCGTAGGCGATAAGCTCCTCGGGCTGAACATCTTTTTGACCAAAAACCGCAGTGCGATACCGGTTGCCAAGAGTATCCGCTCCCTCGGAGGTGCTTACCAAAAGATCGTGATCGGCTCGGGACGCGGTCCGCACGGCGCGGGAAACCGCGGCCCAGACGGTCTGCCGCTCCTCGGGCTTCCACCGCAGCCGGACCGTCGGCTGCACTTCCAGGCCGCTGTAATCGTTATGCTCAAACTTGGTCCCGAGGGTGAGCCACCAGCTCCCTTCGACCAGCGCGATTTCATCCTGGAGAAAGACATTGTAGAGATCCAGACTTTTGCCGGCCGGGTCAAACGACATGATTTCGGTCCGGCCGATGTCGTCGCTGCTTCGCCTGTATCCCAGCCCCCATATGACTTCCTGGGCTGCGGTCATCATTGTCCGGTATTGAAAGTCCAGATCGAAGGTATGCCGATCCTCCAGGGGAATAACGGCATCGATATTGGAATAGTCGTAATAGGCCTGCAGACTGATGAGGGTATCGGCACTTCGCCTCGTCTCCCACCTGGTGAGCAGATTGCCGCCCCAGTACCTGGCCTCGGCCTGTGAATCGGCGGGCGACAGAAGACCAGGAAAGTTGTAGGTGAGTTCCTCTTCCCCCTTGTACACATCGCCCTGCAGGGTCAGGCTGCTGCCGGAACCGGCGGCGACATCGGCGCGAAAGCCGGACTGCAGCTTCTGCCAGCCGTCGAAGGCGTCGTCCCCGCCCGGCTGCACATAACCGTCCTGGACATCGCCCTTGGCATAGAGGCGATAGCTGCCTTTATCATCCCCTATCCGGTCGCCGACCCTGGCCCCGGCCGCCAGCGGAAAGCGGCTGCCGGTGGCCGCGGTTGCCAGGGTTCCCCGGGTTTCTTCAGCCGGTTTGGTAATAATATTGATGACGCCGTTGACGGCGTTGGCCCCCCAGAGGGTCGCCCCCGGTCCCCTGATCACCTCGATCCTGTCGATATCTTCCATCAAGGTGTCCTGAATGTCCCAGAAAACTCCGGAAAAAAGAGGGGTATAGACACTGCGTCCGTCAATCATCACCAGCAGTTTATTACTGAAAATATCGCCAAAGCCGCGCGCCGAGACCACCCATTTGTTGGCACTGAGCTGGGCCACCTGCAGGCCGGGCGCCATCCGCAGCGCCTCGGGAATGGACCGCGCCCCTGCCCGCTCGATATCTTCGGCGGTGATCACAAAGACGGCGGCAGCGGCATCGGCGAGCTTTTCCGGTTTTTTCGACACCGACGTTATCTCCGCTTCAAGCAGATCTTCAATTTTCAGGCTCTTGAGATATTCGATATTGTCGTCCGCGTGGGCAGCGGCATTGACGATGGCGGCGGTCCCTGTAATCAGAAAAGTGGTGCAATAACAAGAAAAAGCGGCCTGCAGAGAGGCTCGGCCCGCCCGGCGGAAGATTCGGATCTTTTTATGCATAGTTCACTGTACCCGTTCGGTCGGTCCGGAAAAAACACCAGTCCTTTTACCTGCCCTGGAGTGATCACCCTGATAGTTCTTGTCAGGAAAAAGAGATCGATTGAGCTCCAGTTAGTACACAATTGTAACAATTCTGCCAAACTCTTTTTCCAAAAGTCCGGCCGCCCCTCTTATTATGTTTGCTGCACCACGCGTTGCAGAATAAATTCACGTATTTTTTGATTTGACAGAATATTATTCTTGACTTGACACTTATGCGAGAATACATTCATCACTCTACCTAAGGAGAAAAATTATAGTGGACACAATCAGCCTGGAAATTCTGAAAATCCTGCAGGAAAAGGCCCG
Source organism: uncultured Desulfopila sp. (assembly GCA_964441345.1). GTDB lineage: Bacteria > Desulfobacterota > Desulfobulbia > Desulfobulbales > Desulfocapsaceae > Desulforhopalus_A. Next base: position 13,735 of record CAYTVF010000041.1, read on the forward strand.
CATCCCGAACATCGAGGTCTCCCGGCAGGTCGGTCTTGCCCCGTCGGCGGTCCTTGAGCGGATCCGAAAACTTGAAAAACAGGGCATTATCGACGGCTACGAGGTCCGCCTCAATCCGGAACATTTCCATCGTTCCCAGGTGGCCTTTGTCCATGTCCGGACCACCACCGCCGCCTGCGGTGAGGTGGGCAGACAGCTCTCCCTCATCGCCGAGGTGCAGGAGGTTCATTTCGTCGCCGGCGACGACTGTTATCTGGTCAAGGTCAGGACTGCCGATACCGCTTCCCTCAGCCTCCTGCTGCAGGAGAGAATAGCCGCCATCGACGGAGTCATCTCCACCAAAACCGAAACAGTCCTATCGACAATCAAGGAAACGAGCCGCATCCCACTCCCCGAATCCATATAAGGAAACACGACCATGCCCATGTCAAAATCTTTCAAAGATCGTCTTTTCCCGGTCCTCGACACCATTACCGGCCATTACGGTACGCCTTTTCACATCTACGACGAGGCCGGCATCCGCGCCACCGGGCGCAGACTGCGGGCAGCTTTTGCCGGCCTCGACCGTTTCCGCGAATACTACGCCGTCAAGGCTCTGCCTAATCCGAGAATTCTGACGATCATGAAGCACATGGGTTTCGGTTTCGACTGCAGCTCCATTGCCGAACTGCGGCTCAGCCGCCAGGTGGGCGGCCGGGGCGAGGACATCATGTTCACTTCAAACAACACCAGCCATGAGGAATTCCTGGAAGCGGCCAAAGACGGCGGCTCGGTGCTCAACCTCGACGACATCAGCCTCATCGCCAAGGTCCCGGAGATGCCGGAGTTGATCTGTTTTCGTTATAATCCGGGGCCGCGGCGAACCGGCAACGAGATCATCGGCAACCCGATCGAGGCGAAATACGGCGTCAGCCATGACCAGATCGTCGACGCCTATCGCCAGGCCAAGGCCCGCGGCGCCCGCCGCTTCGGCATCCACACCATGCTCGCCTCGAACGAGCTGCATTATGAGTACATGGTGCAGACCGCCGACATGCTTCTTGAACTGATCGGCGCCATCTCCGCCGAACTGGGCATCACCTTCGAGTTCATCAATATCGGCGGCGGCCTGGGCATCCCCTACCAGCCCGGAGTGGCTGAACTGGATCTCGTGGCGATGGGCGAAGCGATCACCGCCCACTTCAAGTCCTTCCGGCTGGCCCACGGCTACGAACCCGCCCTGTATATGGAAAGCGGCCGCTTTATGACCGGACCGCACGGGGTGCTGGTGACCAAAGCCATCAACCGCAAGGACATCTATCGCACCTACATCGGCGTCGACGCCTCGATGAGTGCTCTGATGCGGCCGGGCATGTACGGCGCCTACCATCATATCGAGGTCCTCGGCAAAGGACTGGAGGCAGAGTGGGAAACCGTCGATGTCGTCGGCTCCCTCTGCGAGAATAACGACAAGTTCGCCATCCAGCGCGAACTGCCGAAAATCGTCGACGGCGACACCCTGATCATTCAGGATACCGGTGCCCACGGCATTGCCATGGGCTTCAACTACAACGGCAACCTGCGGCCCAAGGAACTGCTGCTCGGGGCAGACGGCAAAGTCGAGCTCATTCGGCGAGCCGAACGGGTGGAGGACTATTTCGCCACCCTCGCCTTCGAACCGGACCTGTTGACCCTGTAAATTCGCACCGGACATTTGTAATTTGTATTATTCCGCCGCCATCTCTTTTGGAGACCCCGATGAGTATCGACATTGACCGGTTTCTGGCGACCGTCGCCGTTGCCATCCACGACAAACAGGTGCCGGTGGTCGATCTCATCGCCGTGCAGACCCGGGACCCGTTCAAGGTCCTGGTGGCCACCATCCTCTCGGCCAGGACCAAGGACGATACCACCGCAGCGGCCTCGGCCCGCCTCTTTCAAGTCGCCCCGGACTGTGCGGCGCTTGCCCGGCTGGAGGAAGCGCAGATCGCCGAGCTCATCTATCCGGTCGGCTTTTATAAAACCAAGGCCAAACATCTGGCCATGCTGCCGGAAGCCTTGCGCAGCTTTCACGGCATGGTGCCAGACACCATCGAAGAACTCGTCACCCTGCCGGGGGTCGGCCGCAAGACCGCCAACCTGGTGGTCAGCGTCGCCTTCCAAAAACCGGCGATCTGTGTTGACACCCATGTCCATCGGATTATGAATATATGGGAGTACGTCGAAACCGACACCCCGCTGAAGACGGAAATGGCCCTGCGGGCAAAGCTGCCGGATAAGCACTGGATCGGCGTCAATTCCCTGCTGGTCGCCTTCGGTCAGTCGATCTGCCGGCCGGTTTCGCCGCACTGCGATATCTGTCCGCTGCTCACTGCATGTCCGCAGAAAGGGGTGCGCCCCCGCAAGATACCCGGAGTGAAAATGAATACAAACAATGTAATGAAATGTATTTCATGGAATGTCAACGGCATCCGTGCCGTCGAAAAGAAAGGTTTTGCCGAGCAGCTGCAGGCGTTCGATGCCGATGTGGTGGCGATCCAGGAGACCAAAGCACAGGAGGACCAGCTCTCCGACGAACTGAAAAATATCCCCGGCTACACCTCCTACTGGCACAGCGCCGAAAGAAAGGGCTATTCCGGGGTGGCCGTCTACACCCGCCTTGCCCCTGCCGCGGTCCGCTACGGCATGGGCGATCCCGAATTCGACTGCGAAGGACGGGTGCTGACCCTGGAATTTGCCGACTGTTATCTGATCAACATCTACTTCCCGAACAGCGCCGAAGAGCTGAAGCGCCTCGACTACAAGCTGCGGTTCAACAACCGGCTGCTGGCCTTTGCCAAAGAGCTGGAACAGCGCAAACCGGTCATTCTCTGCGGCGACTTCAACGTCGCCCATAAGGAAATCGACCTGAAAAATCCCAAGGCGAATGAAAAAAACGCCGGCTTCACCCCGGAAGAACGCGCCTGGATGGACAGCTTTGTCGCAGCGGGCTTCGTCGATACCTTCCGGCTCTTCAACCAGGACCCGGGCCAGTATACCTGGTGGAGCTACCGTTTCAATGCCCGGGCCAAGAATGTCGGGTGGCGCATCGATTATTTCTGCGTCAGCGGCGCCGCCTGTGCCAGAGTGAAGAGCGCGACCATCCTGGATGAGGTTATGGGCTCAGACCACTGCCCGGTGGCGTTGGAGTTTTTATCTTTACGGCAAGCGTGAGGAATTGGGGAGAGGTTTTGGCGAGGTGTTCGAGGAGTTTTCTCGGGCCGGCCGGGAAGGCGTAACGGTCGAGTTCCGCGGCTTCGATCCAGCGGGAATCGACGGCGCTTTTCAGGGTCGGCTGGTGGTTATCGCCGCCCTGCAGCTCGCAGAGAAAACAGTGGAGAACTATCTTGTAGCGGGTGTAATGGTGGATGATGGTGGTGAGCTCTTCGACCACCCGCACCGTGAGTCCGGTATCCGTTTCGATCGCCCGGACGACGGCAATTTCCGGCGGACCCGCCGTCAACTCCCCGCCGGGAAACTCCCAGAGGCCGCCCCAGACGTCATCCGCCCGGCGCTGCTGGATGAAGATCCGGTCCCGCCGGCGGATAATCCCCGCGACCTTTTCCACCGTGACGATCTTTTTCCCTTCCCCCATCACCGGCCGCAGGGCCACCGTCCCCGCCGACCGCGCCGCACATGTTGAGGCAATGGGGCAAACCTCGCAGCGCGGCGTTTTCGGGGTGCAGACCAGGCCGCCCAGATCCATCAGCGCCTGATTGAATACCCTTGCCCTACCGCGGGGCAAAAGTTCCCCGGCGATTCCGGCAATGCTCCCACGAACCTCGCGGCTTTTCACCGGCAAGGCGATATCGAACAGCCGGGCATACACCCTGAGCACATTGGCATCGACAACCGGCACATCCCGATTGCCGGCCACGCTGGCAATGGCGGCCGCGGTATAGGGCCCTATGCCTGGCAGGCTGCGCAGCCGGTCGTAATCGCAGGGTACAAGCCCCGCCAACTCACCGGCAATGACCTTGGCGGCCCGGTGCAGATTCCGCGCCCTGGCGTAGTAGCCGAGCCCTTCCCAATATTTGAGAATTTCCCGTTCATCCGCTTCGGCCACCGCCTGAACGTCGGGAAACCGGAGGATCCAGCGCTGGAAATAAGCGACTCCCCTCTCCATCTGGGTCTGCTGCAGCATGATCTCGGAAATCCAGACATGGTAAGGGTCGTAGGTCCGCCGCCAGGGCAGATCGCGGGCAGTCTCGCGAAACCAGGCGAGCAGCGGTTCGACGATGTCCTTCTTCTTTGCATCCGCAAGCATGCATGCCGTGGCCACGCTACATCCCCCAGCCCAGGTATCGGCCGAGAGCCACCAAGCCCATCCCGACCAGTACCGTGGCAAAGAGACTCTGCCATTTCCAGGCTACGCCAAAGGCGATGAGCGCCGCCCAGAGGAAAAGATTATCGGAACCCAGATTGAGCTGCTCTTCCCGTACCAGCAGCGAAGGCACCAGCATCGCCGCAAGTACGGCGGGCGGGACCAGGCGCAGCCAGGCGGCGATCACCGGCCTGAGGGTCCGGCCGCTCAGAAACAGCGTGGGCAGCAGCCGCGGCAGGTAGGTGACCACGGCCATCCCGGCAATGGTCCAGAAGATCAGCGTTTGATCCATAGCTCCCCCAGGAGGCCCAAGGTCGCCCCGGCAACGGTTGCGACAATGATATGAAACTGATGCCAGCCGGCCAGATAGAGCAAGGTGGCGATCCCGCCCGACAAAATCGCCGTGATCACCCGCACCCGGTTTTCACACTGCCCGACCAAAAGGCCGATGAACATCGCCGCCAGGGCATAATCCAGGCCGAGCGGTTTGACGTCGCCGATCAGCCCCGAGGCGACGATGCCGAGGATGGTCCCGGCAACCCAGCTGGCCTGTGCGGTCATATTGAGCGACAGGGCTTCCAGCCGGCATTCCGCGAGCTTTCCCGCCGAGGTCGAATGGAGGGCGAAGGTCTCGTCGGTGAGTTCAAAGGAAAACCAGGCGAGATGCCGCTTCTTCCAGCCGGAGAGAAAAGGCGCAAGCGAAGCGGCCATCAGCATATGCCGCAGGTTGACGACGAAGGTGGTGAGGATGACCGCCGCCGGACCGGTGCCGGCGGCAAACAGGCCGACGGCGATAAACTGCGAAGATCCGGCGAAGACGATCAGCGACATGAGCAGGATGTTGGCGTCGGAAAGTCCGCTCTTGCCCGCCAGCACCCCGTAGGCAAAGCCTATCGGCACATAGCCCAGGACGATGGGCAAGGCCCTCCTGACACCGGTGGCAAAGGCGGCCACGGTTTGCTTTTTTGTTTCATTCATAAGGGAAGAAGGGTCGAGAAGAAGAATCCCTGCTGCCTACATCCGCCGATACAAGGCCAGGCAACGCTCGCGGGTCATCTGCTTCTGCCAGTCGGGGCCGAGGCAGTTTTCCCACAGCGGGGCGAGATTGAGGGCGGTGGTGACCATCAGGTCGAGGGCCTGGTCGTCCATCCCGGCGGTCAGATTGCGCGGCAGACTGATCCGGTGCTGGTCCATCATCCTCCGGAACTCTGCGACACCGGCCGGATAGAACTCCTCAAGGTAATCGAAGGCGATGCAGCAGCCGATCCCGTGGTGGATGCCCAGGACGTAGGACAGCCCGTAGGAAAGGGCATGGCATGCGCCGACCTGGGAGTAGGCGATCGACATCCCGCCGAAATAGGAGGCCATCATCAGCTTGTCGTCCCTGTCCGGATGATCCTCGAGAAAAACCTGGCGGCAGAGGTCGAGCGACTTCTCGCCGTAGGCCTTGCTGAACTCGTTGATATAGGTGCCTTGGAGCGATTCGATATCGTGGATATAGCAGTCCATCCCGGTATAGAACCACTGGTCTTTCGGCACCCCGGCGAGGAGTTCGGGATCGAGGACCATCTGGTGGAAGAGGGTATGATCGGAGTTGATGCCCAGCTTTTTCACCGGTCCGGTGAGAATGGCGGTGCGCGAGATTTCCGCCCCGGTCCCGGCCAGAGTCGGCACGGCGACGTGATAGACGGAGGGGTTCTTGATCAGATCCCACCCCTGATAATCGGCCGACGAGCCGGGATTATTGAGCATCAGGGAGATCGCCTTGGCGATATCCATCGCGCTGCCGCCGCCGATGCCGACAACCCCATCCGGCATCACCGGACTGTAGGCGCGAATCTTTGTAACCAGCTGGTCGATATAGCTGGTTTTCGGTTCGTCGTCGACATTGACCGGCAGCAGCAGATCCTTGCCCTGCATCGGCAACCTTCCCGCAAGGGGTTTACCGGTGAAGACATCGTCCAAGACAAAAACGAAAAAAGAGTCGGGATTCACCCGCTTGGGAGCGATGACATCGCCCAGCTGGTTAAAGGAACCTCTGCCGAACATGATATTCGGCACTATACTGAAATTTCTGTACATATGTAATTTCACTCGCAGATTGAAAAAGATAAATAGAAAGAAAAAAGAAAACGCGGCTGCCGGACAGCGCGTACAAGTGTCTTGCCTTCCCGTAACAAAATTTCGGCTAAAACTCAAGGAGGATTTCCGTGCTAATGTTTGTTTGGCGTATTCCTTGGCGGCTGGATACTTTTGCGCTGATTATATTTGCAATTGCCGGTAGAATGTTCGGAAGAGGTCAGGCGTTGGAAAACAGGGAAAAAAGATTTACCAGGACACAAATATGTCAGTTATCACCGAAGATAGTGTTTTTACTTCGCTGCAGCAGCATGGGCCGATGGCGGTCAAGGACAGCATCAACCTGTCAAAACCGTTTTCCCGGCAGACCAGGCAGTGGGTGCAGAACCTCTGTCGAAACAAGACCAATACCACCAAATATCGGGCCCTGCGCGGCCAGATCTTCGAATTCCTTGGGATCACCAATTTCTCCCAGCTCACCGAACTGCTCAAGCAGCCCGGGAAACATGAGGAGCTGAGCCATCGCGCCTGCGCCCTGCTCGGCAATATGTTCGGCCTGAACGGTACGGTCAGGGAAATCGAGGCCAGGGTCTGCGAATACGCCCGCACTGCCGACGCCGTAATAAACACCCTCAACGGCAAGATCCTCGCGCCCTACGCCTCGTCGATGGCCACCACCAACGAAATTGAAGTGGCCAACGATCCGGTTACCCTGCTGCTCATCATGTTCAATGACCGGTATCATAAAAAGGCCCGGTTCGAGGCCCGGCGCAAGCTGGTGCTGATGAATCTCGCCGGTAGCATCGACCAGCGGGAAAGAGAAACGCAAATCGAGGAGAAGTTCTCGAACTTCCTTCATTTTCTCAACGATTATGTATGGAGCAAGAGCCTGAAGATCGGCGAACACGACATCATCTATCTCCACTCCCAGCACGCCGCGGAGGATTACCACTGCACCGAAGTAAAAGTCCTCACCGCCGCGGAAGCCAGGGCGGTAAAGGTCGCCAAAGGCGCCAAGCTTACCCTGTTGAAACGTCGCCGCTTCACCACCGGCAAGAGGGATATCCCCATCTATGTCTCGATCCGCAAGAAACCACCGGAAGCCAAGGTCTTGAAACTCCTCCGAAAAAACGAGAAAAACCCGGCGGTTGCGGTGGACGACGAACTGGGCCTGATGGCGGTGCTCGACTCGGTCGCCGACGTCAAGACCTTCCAGAACCACCTGACCCGAAGCGCCTCGAAGGCCGACAGCTTCATGGTCCTCGAAGACATCTCCGACACCCTGACCGACAACACCCCCTACCGCCCGACCAACACCGGTTCCAGTCCGGGGACCGAGATGCTGAAGTTTTTTGCCCGGCTGGGCGGGATGCGGGTGGAGTTTATCATCCACACCAACCGGACCTGGCTCAACTACATGTTCCAGCAGGATGTCGCCCACGACGAATATGAGGTAAAAAGGATTTTTGACTCAGGGGTGATGGAATTGCTCTTTCCCAAGGATATCTTCCAGCTGGATCATGAGATGATCCGCGACGACATGATCCGCCGATTCAGACGGCGGATCGAGGAATAACAGGCGGCGGAGAATGGTCCGGAATCAAACCGGCGTAATTGCCGCCAGATAGTCTCGGTAGGCGTCCGCCAGCCCTTCGCGCAAGCTGAGCGTCGGCCGCCAGCCCAGGCTGTTGATGCGGCCGGTATCGAGGAGTTTGCGCGGGGTGCCGTCCGGCTGGGCGCTGTTGTAGAGAGTCTCGCCGGCAAAGCCGACCAGCTCGGCAATGAGCCCGGCCGTCTCGCGGATGGTAATATCCTCCCCCATGCCCACATTGAGAAAGGAAGGATTGGTCCCGGCGAAATGGGCCTGGTCGAGCCCCATCACATGAATACAGGCGGCGGCCATGTCGTCGACATGGAGAAACTCCCGGCGCGGCGAACCGGTCCCCCACAGCACCACCCGCGGTTTGCGCTTTTGCGCAAGCCTCCCTTCACCCGCCAGCCAGCCGATGGCCCGGCAGATATCCGGCGGGATGGCGCCATAACGGGCCTCGTCGGCTTGAATCGCCATGGCCTCGCCGGCCTTGGCCAGTTTGGCCAGATGATATTTGCGGATCATGGCCGGGATCACATGGCTGTTTTCCAGGTGGTAGTTGTCGCCTGGCCCGAAAAGATTGGTCGGCATCACCGACCGGTATCTGGTGCCGTACTGACGGTTGTACGACTCGCACATCTTGATCCCGGCGATCTTGGCTATCGCATAGGGTTCATTGGTCGGCTCGAGGATGCCGGTGAGCAGATGGTCCTCGCTCATCGGCTGCGGGGCGAATTTCGGGTAGATGCAGGAGCTGCCGAGAAAAAGCAGGTCCAGTACTCCGGCCCGGTAGGCCTCGTGGATCACGTTGGCCTGGATCATCATATTAATATAGATGAAATCCGCCGGATAGACATTATTGGCATGGATGCCACCCACCTTGGCGGCAGCCAGCACCACCCGGTCCACTTTCCCCTCGGCAAAAAAACGCCGCACCGCCGCCTGATCGGTCAGATCGAGCTCGGCATGGGTCCTGGTGACGATATTCTCGCAGCCGAGTTTCTGCAACCGGCGAACCACAGCCGCACCGACCATGCCCCGATGCCCGGCGACAAAAATATGCTGGCTGGAGGTGATGGGTGAAACGAGCGGAGCCATAACCCGGTCCTCCCTACTCATGGTGATTGAGAACGGGAAAGCCCTCGTTCTTGCACATCTCGTCACGCCGGGCGACTTCCAGGTCGAAGCGCATCATTTCGGCGACCAGTTCGGAGAAAGTGGTTGTCGGCACCCAGCCGAGTTTTTCCTTGGCCTTGGTCGGGTCGCCAAGCAGGGTCTCCACCTCGGTGGGCCGGAAATAACGGGGGTCGACCCGGACAATGGTATCGCCCGGCTTCATCCCGTAACCGCCGGCCCCGCCGGGAACCTTATCGACGACACCGATTTCACCCGTACCCTCGCCTTCCCAGCGCAGGCTGACGCCCAGCTCGGCCGCCGCGGCGTCGACAAAATCGCGGACCGAATGCTGCTCGCCGGTGGCGATGACAAAGTCGTCGGGCTGGTCCTGCTGGAGCATCAGCCACTGCATCTGCACGTAGTCGCGGGCATGGCCCCAGTCGCGCTTGGCATCGAGGTTGCCGAGGTAGAGACAGTCCTGCAGGCCGAGAAAAATCCTCGCCAGCGCCCTGGTGATCTTCCTGGTGACAAAGGTCTCGCCGCGCAGCGGCGACTCGTGGTTGAAGAGAATACCATTGCAGGCATAGATATTATAGGCCTCGCGGTAGTTGACGACAATCCAGTAGGCGTACATCTTGGCCACCGCATAGGGCGAACGGGGATAAAACGG